>URCM01000011.1 GCA_900546355.1 uncultured Bacteroides sp. | reverse complement strand
TCGGAAGAGAAAGCCAACGCAACTAAAGCGCAAACAGTATAACAGGCTTGAAATATTTCCGAAGGAAACCCGAAAAAGACATCAAGGCCGCTATAATGAAGAGACGTAAAAAAGCACACGATGAAGAAAAGCGTAATGAAATACGATGAAAAACAAACAAAACAATACGATAAGCCCCGCACCAAATCACGGTCGGTACGATAGTAATCGACCGCATAACCATAAACTACCGCCGCTATGCCCACCGTTGATGACAACAAATAAGTGAATCCATCCGCCAACGGAGAATCCTTCAAGCTGCCCGTAATGCTCCGCACTATCCCCCATGGCCCCCATGCCAACACCATAATCACCAAAGAACAAACAAGGATAGACGCCGAACTCCAATACAGCGCCCGTCTCTCTTTCCGTGTACATGCACGTTTTCGGAATATACGCACCCAAAGCGGACCTAACCCCGAATGCATCCACAAGCCTGCCCCAAAAGCAAGAATCAACAAATGCCCCAACAAAGGCGCACAAAGGAAGCCCGGTATGGCATTCCGAAGCTGCCAGCGCAATCCTTCGGCACTAAGCAGGCTTTGTATGCCAGGCCAACCGTACACACTTCCCACCCACGATAGAAAAGCGACAAGCAGCGTGAGCAAGAAAAACAACGTTGCCGGATGTAAAAAACGTTTATTCGTCATCAGGCTCCAGATTATCGATATCAAGGATACGCAATTCGAAAGCGCGGGTCACCAACCTGCATGCATTGACTCCGGTACGCTCATCGGAACGAAACAAACGGCTTACCAAATCGTTCTGCCGTTTTTCGATAGACTTCACGCCGAAAGGCATCCCTTTTAAATTCGTTATCATTTCTTTGGTATAACCTAAAGCCAGATGACGGAGCAAACGCTCATCATATTCATCGATATCATAATCAATCAATGCTTCCTGCCTGCGCTGCTCGGCAAGAACCGCCTGCTTGAAACGGTCCACTATCTTCTCCAGGATAGGATAATTAAATACCAGCTTCTTTCCTGCCATCACCGCTTCCACATCGGTTGCCGTCAGCAGTTCACCCGTTTTCAGAATAATACCGTCGGCACCGGCATTCAGAGCATCTACCCACAATTTCTCATTCAACACCTCACCCGTAAATATCAACACTTTCAACTCGGGACGCTCTTTATGCAGACGCGCACAAATCGATACGCCAATGGTAGTAGAGCCGCCCAACCCCAAATCAAGCAATACCAAGTCGGGCGCATGTTGCTCCAGCAAAGCCCAGAATTCGGCTTCGGTCATAGCCGTCCCGATAACTTCGGCATTGGGTATTTCGTGACGGAAAATCTCTTCCGTTCCTTTCAATTCTAATTTTACATCCTCGACGATAATGACTTTAAACTTTTCCATATCATGTGATTTTATAACATACTAATGTGATAATTTATCTATATCGTTTTTCTGTTTCGCTTTTTTTGCGGGATAGTGAACCACACCGTATACCCTCCTCCTTCTTCGGGACAAGCATTAATACGGCACCCGCGCCTGCCTGCAAACTCATCATGTTCACGGATAATCTGCTTACAGATTAGAAATTCAGTTCCGACCAATTCGTTACCCACGCCGGCATACATACGTGAAAGCGAAGGATAAAACCACCCATTCAACTCTTCCTGCGTAAATGTGCGGCGCATATCGGTAAAACGGAACCGCACGAACTCTCCATCGGAACAAGCCGATACCATCAACCTGCCCTCCTCTGTATAACGCACGGCTTCATTCACCAAGTTCTCAAATAAGAAATCCAATAAAACCGCATCACCCGACATCACTAATCCGGAAGGAATATGCGTTTCAATCTGAAGCGAACGAGGCAACTTGCGGGTAACTTTCCGAAAATAACGGCATAACTTATCTTCCACGTCTTCCGAACGGATTTCGGTACGCCGAAATGTAATTTCATCCAACTGGCGGGCGGCACACGAACTAAGCAAACTAAAAATATCCTTATAATAACTCACCAATTCGTCCACCGTCTGAAGTTGCTCCTGTTCTTCCGCTTCCGAAAGCACGCTCCCTGCATCCAGCCGGTCGATAATTTGCTTCATGCGGTTGGGATAATAAACAGTTTCATGCTTGATGGTAGAAAGGCAATTATCGAGCACCAGATTCTGCACATGAAGCATATTCTCTTCATACAATGCACGACGCGCATCATCTTGTGCCAATTCGATGTCGTTATACTTACGGCGCACCCGTACCACCGCATTATAAAGCACTGCCGCCAAGTAATCGACCACCAATTCTACCAGCAATGTATCTTCTTCGTCTGGCTTTTGCCGCATAAGTTGCACCGCAAACACGCCGGTACGATGTGTTTGCCCGCCTACCTCTACCCTTAACGGCAAGGCAAACCATCGGGTAGTGCTTCCGTACACCATTTCTTGTTTGTCAAAACACCGTTGCATCAGCGTATGCACTTCATCCGGACCCGCATCCCGCGAGAAATGCCAGTGCAATACGGAGGTTTCTTCATCATAAAGCGCCAGCCCCAAAGCAGATACCGGAAAAAGCTCATTCAATTCTATAGACAACCGGGAAAGCAAGACATCAGCCTCGATTTCCCCTTCGGCATTGAGGCGCACGGATGAAAATATGGCACGGTTGATAATAAACGCCTGCTCCATATTATAACGGTAATGCAACCGGTGGCGCAAATACAATAAATAATATCCTACCAAACAAGCCACGGCCAGCAATACAAGCAATACCAACGCAATGATTTTATTATTGGCAGACTGGCGCATCTGCACACAATAGCTCTCTAAAGAACGGTCTTTGCTGATTTGCTTATAAAGCGACGTATATGCCAGGTTATTATAATAATAGGTATGGAAATCTTTCACCGCCAATGCAGCCACAGCCGCTTCGTTCCGCACATCCAGCAAAATATAATAATCGGTATCAAATGACTTCGCAAGCCAGTCCTGCTCTGCCATTTCGCTATCATCGCGGACCAATTGCAACAACGGAGCATCATAGCCCGAATAACGAAGATAATGGGCGTTAAGATAGTAAAGCGCACTATCGGCATACAGCAACGCGTCGGCATAATATCCCTCCACATTGTATTCGTACGCCCAATTAGCGTAATCGTTCGCTATCGCCAACAAACTATCGTAAGAAGATGTC
This sequence comes from uncultured Bacteroides sp., assembly GCA_900546355.1. Lineage (GTDB taxonomy): Bacteria > Bacteroidota > Bacteroidia > Bacteroidales > Bacteroidaceae > Phocaeicola. The sequence continues at coordinate 44,744 of URCM01000011.1, read as the reverse complement.
TGCAAAGGAAGGGCAGCTTGACCCGAATGCCGTTGCGTACAACCACTGCCACCTCCTATCAACAACAGGATGCCCAGCAAACACAAAGCGCGTTTCACCCCTTTAGGCAAACGGAAATAGAAGCGGCTCCCTTTGCCGGGGACACTCTCGATATCGAAACGGCATACATCAAACACGGCATTGGTCTTCCGGTATTTCTCAATAATACCCTTGCAATTCATCAAACCGAACCCATGCCCTTTCTGGCGGCGCAATGCCTGTACATCGTCCGCCGTATCCAGTCCGATGCTACCCGAATCATAAACCTTCTCACCCAATATGCGACGCACATCCTCCTGGGAAATTCCCTTGCCATTATCGGTCACCGATATCTCCACATAGCGGTCGGCCTCTTCGGCCTTCAGTTCTATCCGTCCTCCTTCAGGAGTATACTTGCGCGCGTTTTCCGCTAAAGTATTTATCATGAACAAAGTAAGCGCACGGTCGGCTTTCACTATAGCCTCCGTAGGCAACACCGTCAATGTTTGCCGCTTCATTTCAAACGAACGCCTCCCCTTGCCTACCATTTCAAACAAATCATTCAAGGAAAAATTCTCGATATTCAAGCTGACTACTCCTTGGCGCATCTTAATCCAAAGAGCGATGATATCATTATATTCGTTGATACGGGTTATCAGTTCGTCAATGTATGCATACTTCCCTTTCTTTACTGATTCCTGACGGGCGTAAGGAGCCGATTCCAACTTGCGCACTTCGTTCACGATGCGGTCGATGTAAGGCAAAATGCCGGTCACAATAGACAGGCAAGCCTTCTTCACCGTATTTTCTTTTTTGTTTTCCGCCCAATGCAACCGATGGATATGCTGTTCCTTCTCTACCCTGCGGCGCTCGTCATCAAGCGACACCAAATTGGCACCGTTCACAAGCGTCCATGCCAAATAAGGTGAAACCAATTGCAACAAGGCCTTCCCTTCTTTCGGCAATGGCTTCTTCAAAGCCAGCCATACACAACCTATCACCTCTTCGCTTTCCAGAGAAACCAAATCGGCACGGAAAGCGGAAGTTTGCGCAGGAAGCGGGAAAGGCAAAGAGACAGGCAATGAATCGCTTTCCTCATCCCTCAGGCAAATCTGCATGTCCACAGCCCCAAAGATACGGAGAAAATCTTCCTTCACCGTCTGCTGCACCGCATCAACCACCGTTTCCATATCTTGTGCCGAAGCCGGAACAGCCGAAATGATTTTCCGGCACAATTCGAAAACCTGCTTCAAAACCGATACATATTGACGGTTGCGCTTCTTCCACCGCCGGTTGAGAATCACAAACAATACAATCAGTATGCCTATCCCCAACAACACCAAAAACAACAAAGCGTTGAGTTGTTTCGATTCGTTTTCCAAAGCGGCATAACGGCTCTCCAATAACTTGTCCTGGCGGGTATAGTCCAACAAGTCCAAATAAATATTGCGGTTGTAGTCCGACTCTTGTTTCATCCCCATCGCCGAATAAGTGCGGCTCAACTGCTCGCGTAAACGAAGTATCCATTCAGGCACCGTCTTGATGCCTTCATCGGCTATCCATCTCAATTCAACAGACCGCCCGCCAGACGGGACATACGTCCGCAACCGGTCTGCCGTATCGGTGCAATGATAATATTTTTCATGATGCAAGTTGACATAATGCAAAGCGGTATCCAAATTAGGCAACGCCTTCTCCGGACATCCCATATAATTATAATAGGTAGCCAAGGTGCGGTAAGTACCCGATATCTGATACCAATCACCATATTGTTTGAATAAAACCAACGCCCGGCGTGCATACGAAAGCGGAAGACTATCAAGTGGCAAGCCTTCATCATTGATAAGCCGCAATGTGCCTGCCTGGGTACGGGAAAGAATTTCCCTGTTACTCCGGAAGTTCAACAATTCTGCCAAAGCCTGTAAAGCGTTCGCTTCAAAATAAACGTAGCCTCCCGCCCTGCTCGCCATCAAGCAATTGGCCAGATACCTCAACTCGCCGGCGAGCAACTTTTCGCGTGTAGAAGCCTTATACATTCCTCCCGAACCACGCATATACATATAATACAACCATTGAGCCGTATCCCCCCGAATTGCATCCACATCGACCGAATCAATAGACCGCAAGGATTCCTCTTGTTGCTGGAGGTAATAAAAATAAATACCCGAAACGATATAAAACTCCGAAACCGCGTAATTCAAACGGCACTTAAGATGTTTGTCTGTTACCTGCTTTTCGTCTTCACGGATACGTTTCATGCGGCGGAGCGCACTATTACGATAATCGTAAAACTCTTTGTTCATCGCCGTGCGCTGGCAAATCTTCATCATCCCCACATCAGCTATCAGCGACTCTATTTCATTATCGCTTCCGCCCAATGCCAAACGGTATAGTTTCGACGCACGCTCAAAATCCATCCGCATGAATGCACAAAAGGCTTCATTATTCAACGCTTCGGCACGAAGCTCTGAATTACCCGCAGCCAAGCGGAACGCTTCATGCGCCGCCTGGGCAGAAGTTGCCAGATTGCTGTAACGCAAGGCATACGCCACCTGGTTCAGTGAGTCCGCTCGCAGATAAGACTCCGTCTGCCCTATCTTTCTGCCACAGCCCGAACCACCCAGCAAAAGCCATACCATCAACCATCCTGCATACCGTAATATCCGCATAACCTTACCTCTTCATGCAATGAAAAAGAGGCCATACCATCAGGCAAAACAACCGAATGATACAACCTCTTAACTTCAAGCGAAAGAATTATTATTTTTTCGATTCTTCTAACGAAACCCTTCTGAATTCTTTCAATACTTTTTCCAACTCCAAAGAAACTTTGCGGGCACGCGTACCGGCAGCTTTGTTTCCTTTCGCAGCCTGCAATTCGGCATCAGCAATTAAAGCTTCGTTTAATTCCTTGATTTTTGCAATTAATTCGTTCATAGCTTTTTCTATTTTGACCTTAAACATTTTCAAAGTAAATACAAATACCTCAATGTATAGCAGTTCCTTCTCGCTTTTTTGCTTTATTTAATACTTTCCGGACGATTCTATTGCAACCAAGTTGCAAACACGTCCCTCAAAAACCCAATCAGCACTTCCGAATGTTGGTCATACTAAAGATTCGACATACCTTTGCAGCAAACAAAAAAGCAAACGATTATGTCACATTCACATGTACACGAACACAACCATACGCTGACATCGCTCAATTCGATATTCATCGTATGCATTATCATCAACCTGCTTTTCGTCATCATCGAAGCAGGAGCCGGTTTTATTTTCAACTCATTAGGGCTGCTATCCGATGCGGGCCATAACCTAAGCGATGTATTCAGCCTGCTACTTTCGCTTTTCGCCTTCCGCATGTCGAAACACCGCAGCACCGAACATTTCACTTATGGCTACAAGAAAAGCACAGTATTGGTATCCTTACTTAATGCCATCATCTTACTGATTGCCGTAGGGGCCATCATCATCGAAAGCATTTACAAATTAAAGCAGCCCGAACAAGTATCCGGAGCCGCCGTATCATGGACGGCCGGTATCGGTATCCTCGTAAACGGTGTAACGGCATGGCTGCTGATGAAAAACCAGAAGCACGACTTGAACGTGCGGGGTGCCTTTCTCCACATGGCAATGGACACCTTGGTTTCGGTAGGCGTGGTCATATCCGGCATCATCATCATGCTGACCGGATTCGTGCTGATTGATACATTCATCAGTTTAGTCATCGCTCTTTTGATTCTTGCCTCTACTTGGAAGTTATTAAAAGAAAGCCTTTTCCTTTCCTTAGACGCTGTGCCCGAAGGCATTGATATGCAAGAAGCAGGAAAACACATCGCCCAAGTGCCCGGTGTAGAAAGCTTCCATCATTTTCATGTATGGGCAATGAGCACTACAGAAAATGCCGCCACCATCCACATCGTATTAAAAGACTTGTCACAAATGGAAGAAGTGAAACACGCCGTAAAAGAAGAATTGCGCGAACACGGTATCCACCACAGCACCGTAGAGTGTGAAACTCCCGGAAGCCATTGTGAAGATACCTGCTGTTGCAAGTAAACACAAATCAAAAAGACAAGCTCATGCATGTACGGATTGTACGTATGAAAAAGTAATATATACTGCATCGGCAGTTGGATATATACTGCAACCGCCGATGGATATATACTGCATGGCTCGATGAAGTGCTATTGCATAAAAAGGCATACACTTGTTCCTTACCCTAAGAAACTGTTTTGAATTTCTACAAAAATTTTTCTTGTCTTGATGTATTCATTTTCGTGTGTGCTTTGGGCGGTTTTTTGGTCCTTTCCGCTTCTGTTCTTCGTCAGATAGCCCGCTATCTTCCTCATCACAGACGCGGAAATGCCTCAAAAACTCATCCCAAAGCATCGCACGATAAATTCAAAACAGTTTCTAAGAATACGCCCGACCTTACATTATCAACGTAAAGCCGGGCGTCCAAACGTATATTACGGAAAAAGATTACTTTTCTTTCTTAGCGGTTGCGGTTTTCTTAGCCGAAGCAGTTGTCGTCTTCTTAGCTGCCGGCTTCTTGCCTTCCGCTTTCTTCAATTCCGCCTGAAGTTTAGCTACCTCATCATTCAACTGGACAAGTTCTTCACCCTGATTCTTAATGGTAGTCAACAACGAACCTAATTCTTCATTGTCCATGTCGGCAGGATACAAAGCATTGACACGTGCCAGGAAGTCTCCCAAGATGTTCATATAGTTCGTAAACGCATCGTAAGGCGAATCATAGATGCCACGGTTCAAGCCTACACCCGTATCCTTGGTCGTCATGAAACGGAAGTTGTTGCTTGCTTGCAGGTAATACCAGTCTTGCTTGATGCGGCGGTCAGTGCAAAGGTGAACCCGTTCTGCCACACTGTACAGTTTGTTGAACGCTTCGCGCTGCATCACGTTACCCAGCCACGGGCTGATGTCTCTTTCTTCATCAGACCACGACATCGGATAAGCCACATCCATCATATCGACAGATTTCAGTTTCGTAACGATTTCGGTCGGAGTAGAGAAAGTAATGCCTCTCTGCTTAGCGCAAGCCGGCAGTGCTTTCAGGAACTCAAGGATATTGGAAGACAACGGTTGAGCGATGCCAAGAGCCGACAATTCCATAAAGATGTTGATGACTTGCTCGTTTTCGGGCAAAGCGGCAATCCAATCCATATAGGTATCAGCAAACAACGGATATTCGCTCCACTCCGAATTAGAGAAACGCAAACTGATATCATCCGACAACTTGAAGTCGCGCATCAACAGTTTCAGGTTCGGGTTCTCGGCGCAATGATACAGATAGTGCGGGCTCTTCCATCCCAGCACGTGCTTAGCACCTTCTATCAATTGACCTTTGAATCCCATGCTGGCTACGATACCACCTATTTCATTATCGTAAATCAAGCTGGAGTTGCGGAATACTTTCGGGTCCTGACCAAAATAATCCTTGATTTTCTTCCGCATCACTTCTACTTCTTCACGGAAGCATTCTTCGTTTGCCAATGCAGACAAACCGTGAGAATAAGGTTCGCAGATAAATTCGCAGCAACCAGTAGCGTTCAGTTCCTGCAACAGTTCGATGACGGCAGGCGCATGGATTTCCAGCTGCTCAAGAGCCACACCCGAAATAGAGATACCAACCTTGAACGCACCTTCGTTGTTCTTAGCCATTTCAATCAACGTAGTCAATGCCGGAATATACGAACGTTCGGCAACATCGTTGATGCCTTGCTCGTTGGCATAATCATCATAATAGTAATGATCGGTACCGATTTCGAAGAAACGGTAACGCTTTAGATGGATGATTTGATGTATTTCAAAGTAAAGACAGATTGTTTTCATATCAATTTAAAGTATAATGTGTTATTTACCATAATTTTTTAAAGTCTGTTCGTATAAATTGCGGATTTTCACACCGACTTTCTCCCATACGATACCGTCTACCTCTTTCTTGCCCTCATCGCGCAAGTATTCGTACAAAGAAGGATACGTACAAATGGCATGAATAGCATCCGCCATCGCATGGATGTCCCAGTAGTCGATTTTGATACATTTACTCAGAATCTCGGCGCACCCCGACTGCTTGGAGATAATTGTAGGCACACTACACTGCATAGCTTCAAGCGGAGAGATACCAAACGGCTCGGAAACGGAAGGCATGATGTAAACATCGCTCGACTTCAACACTTCGTACACTTGTTTTCCTCTCATGAATCCCGGGAAATGGAAACGGTCGGCAATACCTCTTTCGGCAGCCAGGCGAATCATGGCATTCATCATATCGCCACTTCCTGCCATAACAAATCGTACATTGCGTGCACGTTTCAAAACCATTGCGGCCGCTTCTACAAAGTATTCAGGCCCCTTCTGCATCGTGATACGTCCCAGGAAAGTAACGATTTTCTCTTTCGGATTTTTGCGCGGAACTATTTCCTGAATCTCTTTCGACAACGGAGATACCGCATTGTGCATCGTAAAGACCTTGCGAGGATCTTGGTAGTATTTATGAATAACCGTCTGTCGTGTCAGTTCGCTCACACACATGATGCAATCGGCATGGTCCATACCGTTCTTCTCGATAGAATAAACCGTAGGATTCACATTACCACGGCTACGGTCGAAATCAGTAGCATGCACATGGATAACCAATGGCTTACCCGATACTTGTTTCGCATGGATGCCTGCCGGATAAGTCAGCCAGTCATGCGAGTGGATGATATCAAACTCTTGTTGACGTGCAACGACGCCTGCTACAATGGAATAATTGTTGATTTCCTCGTGCAGGTTATCCGGATAACGTCCGGAAAATTCCAGACATCCCAAATCGTTGGTATGCATATAATTGAAATCGGCATAAATGTGGTCGCGCAAATCATAATACAGCTGCGGATCCATATAGCCGCCCACACGGCTCTTCACGTAATCCCACTGCACATCACGCCACACGATAGGCACACTGTTCATACCAATGATTTTCAAGAAGCTTTGGTCTTCGTCTCCCCATGGTTTAGGGATGCAGAATGTAATCTGCATATCCTCTTGTTGCGCTAAACCCTTGGTAAGCCCGTAACTGGCCGTACCTAAACCTCCCAAGATATGAGGAGGAAATTCCCATCCAAACATTAAAACTTTCATAGTATTTCCTCCTTTTTACTGATTATCATATTTTTCTAACAGATTTAAAGTTCTCAAAATTTGTGCCACATTCATTGCGAAAGAAATAGCTCCTCTGCCTCTGAACGGCGGGTTTCCGTCGAACAATTCCGGAATAGAACCTACGCAATGTTGGGTCATCTCGTATTCATAGCTGATCATCTGGCGTTCAACGAATGAAATGGCACTGCGTTTATAAATCCGCAAATAGGCTTCCAGATAGAATCCTTCCAGCCACGGCCATGCTGTCCCCTGATGGTAAGCATAATCACGTTGCACTTGCGGACCTGCATAATAAGGATTGTATCCTCCACTCTTCGGACTGAGCGAACGCAAGCCTTTGGGCGTAAGCAATTCCTTGGTCACGATATCGACTACACCTTTCTTCTGTTTGGCATTCAGTGGAGAATAGTCGAATGCGGCGGCAAAAATCATATTCGGACGTACGCTCCAGTCCATCATGTCACCATCCACATAATCGAGCAGATAGCCGTATTCATTCAGGAACGTATCAACAAACGCCTTGCCTGCCTTTTCCGCCAATTGTGTCAACCGATCGGCAAACTCATTATCGCCGTCTTCACGCAACAGTTCGCCTACAAACATCAGTGCATTATACCACAAGGTATTAAACTCTACGATAAATCCTGTACGCGGAGTTACCGGACGTCCGTTAGTTGTAGCATTCATCCACGTAATAGCCTTGTCTCTGCCTTCGGAATGTATCAAGCCATTGTCACACACTTTCAGGTTCGGATGCTTTCCTTCCGTCAGATACGTCATGATGTCTTTCAGCAACGTTCCATACTTGGCACGTGCTCCGTCGCGCGACACCATCTTCGCATATTGCTGAATGGTCCACACGGCCCATAACAAGACATCGGGATGCTCCATTTCGTATACTTTCAGCGTAGAAGGCTCTCCTTTCATGAAGTCGTATATCGCTTTTGTAGCCGTATTCATCACGGTTTCGAATTTTTCGACTTCATTCACCGCAAGCATCAAGCCCGGCAACGAAATAAACATATCACGCGCACGGCACTTAAACCACGGATAACCCGCCAGGATGTAAGATTCATCACCTTGTTTATTCAAAAACTGATGAGCAGCGTTAATCAAACAGTGTTTGAAGTTGTCTCTCGGTGTACGGCGGTCGGCTTCTTGGGAGAACAATTGGTTCAGGTCTTCCGTTTCAATTTCCGAAATACCTCCAGAAAAGACAATCGGTTGGCCTTTCGTTATTTCCATCTCGAAATAGCCCGGTACGTACAAGTCTTCATTGAAATCGTATCCGCGCTCTTGTTCTTTCGGATATTCGATTCCCCGATACCAGTCGGGTTGGAAATGGAATTCGTTCGGGCAGTTGGTCTGCATGAAAAGTTCGGGATAACCCGGATACATACAAGTCTTGATTCCGTTTTTCACCTCGTCATAACGACGGCTTGCCTGGGCATTCTCATGCGTATACTGGCGTACACTGCGGAAAGCAAGGAACGGACGCAAACGAAGCGTCGTGGTAGAATGAGCTTCCAACAATGTGTAGCGAATCAGGATACGGTTTTCATGATGAACGAACAACTTTTCCTTTTTCAGCACTACCCCGCCTACCCGGTAAATGGTAGTAGGCACTTTCTCACATTCAAACTCGCGGATATATTTATGCCCCCGCGGACTGAAATTGTCTCCATGATATTTATGAAGACCCAAATTAAACTCTGCCCCATGCTGGATAACCGTTTCATCGAGCGAAGATAGCAATACATGGTTCTCATCATCCAGTTCAGGAACCGGAATGACTAACAAACCATGGTATTTGCGAGTGTTACAATCCACTATGGTCGAACAGTGGTATGCGCCAGACCGATTCGTCCGAAGAACTTCACGCATCAGCGATTCTTCCAAATTGGTCATCAGCGTCTTGTCAAATCGTAAATAACTCATAGCCGTTATATTAAGGTTATTAATTCTATAAAAAATGTTATTTCATTAGCACCTCAAAATTAGTAATTAAATAAACAAGGCAAAACGAAAAGTATCTTTTTTTTTATCTTTAACACAAAAAAAAGGCATTTTTCCGTTTTTTCTCCTTTCCGATATTACAAAACCAAATAATTAAAGGCTAAAAAGCCATCATAAAATAAAAAGCCGATAGGAAAACCGGCGAAACACCGCCGCTTTTCCTATCGGGAAATAGAAGGCTCAACCCATCTTATTTCATCAATACTTGAAGTTTCCTTCTTTCACATATACCTTAAAGTCCTTGATGCCTCCGGGCACATTGCTTTCCATGCGGGGCAAGTATTGGATTGCGGTCAGGGTATGCTTTGCTCCCAAGTCGATTACGACCGTATGAGGATAAGCCGAACCGGCTTCGGTGCTCCAGTAAGTAGACTCCTGCAAGTCGAAAATCTTATCAGCCGAGCGGTTCACTTGCGATACATCTTCACTATCAGCATACTTCACAACCCACGGCTCGCGCGAAAGGCGTTCTCCGTTTTCGTCAAGCAGATACATTTCAGCAATACAAGCCAAGTCTTTTCCATCCTGTGCGTTCAAGGCTTCGATGCATACATAACGTCCCGAAACCGGCTTGCCGAACTTCATTTCCTGCCATCCGTTGCCCGCCTTGAAGCTTCCGCTCAATACCGGAGTCTCGTCCGAAAGCTTCAGTTCTTCGCCTTCATTGCGATGAATCAACGGCTTATTCACCAGCAATTGGTTCAAGATAGGTTCTTCCAATCCTTCCGTACGGGCTTCTTTCGGACCTACGATATCGAATACAAGGATTTCGTTCTCGCCTTCCTTCAGCCAGCAACCCGGCATGTAAAGAGTCTGCTGAGGACCGATTTCCCAAATACGGCCGATGCCATATCCGTTTACATAAACCAATCCCTTGCCCCAAGTCTCGAAGTTCAAGAACGTATCGCCCGGCTTTTCTACCTGGAACGTTGCCCGGTAACAGCCCGGTACACGCTGGCCTTGCGCATCTTTTACCGACTTCAGCGGTTCAAACTTCAAGCCTTTATACCATTCATACCGGTCTTCCAGGTTATAAACCTTCCAGCCTTTCAGTTCGGTGGTACGTCCGCCGTTCTTCAATGCCACGCTTCCCGTAATACCTTTGAAGTCCTTGATAGCCCGTCCGAAGTTGATACGTCCCATGGCTTCCACCAAGATATCCAGTTGTGCGCCTTCCTTACAAGCCGGAATATCCAGCTGCTTTTCTCCATTCCGGCGGTCCAGCTTGCCGATGTATTTCCCGTCGATAAAGATTTGAGCGTAATCGTGAGCCTCGTCCACGGTCAGTGTAGCCGAAGTGTTTACCTTAGGCAAAACGGTCCGGTAGAGGATACTTCCGAATCCCTGGTCGTATTCTTCCATGGTGCGGAGGGTATCATCACTCTTTGGTTCGGGCAAGTTGGCGAATAACGGAGCCACTTCGGTAAACTCGAAAGCCGGAACGCTGATGGTCGGGATGTCATCGGGCACCTTAGCCTGCTTCTTCCCGTCCATGTACTTAGCCAATGTCTCACGCAACTTCTCGTACTTCGGCGTTATTCTTCCCGATTCGCTGATAGGCGCGTCATAGTCATACGAAGTAACATCCGGCGCGAATCCGGGTGAGTTGGCTCCTGCCCAGTGTCCCCAGTTGGTACCTCCATGTGTCATATAGAGACTGAACGAAATCCCCTTCGAAAGCATCTCGTCGATACCTGCAATCATGTCATCTGCCGCACGGGTCTCGTGATTGGCTCCCCATTTGTCGAACCATCCGCTCCAGAACTCACTACACATCAACGGGCTGTCCGGACGTACTTCTTTCAATGGAGCGAATTGCTCATCGATATTCGCCCCCGTACCGAAGTTCATGGTCCATACAAGGTCATCCAAAGCATTCAACTGGAAATTCGAAGCCCAGTCGCATTGGAACAAGGTCACATCGCCGAAGTTCTCACGCACAATGTCGCGTATCTTGGCAACATACTCCTTGCTTTCGCCATACGAACCGTATTCATTCTCTACTTGTACCATAATAATAGGGCCACCCTTCTGGATAGTCAGTCCTGCCACTTGGTTGGCTACCTCTTTCTCGAAGATAGCCACACGCTCCAGGAAATACGGGTCGTCTTCACGCAGACGGATGTCTTTCTTCTTCAAGAGCCACCAAGGCAAACCGCCCATCTCCCATTCGGCGCATACGTACGGTCCGGGACGAAGGATGACATACATATCGTTCTTTTGGCAAAGGCGGCAGAACTCAGCCAAGTCCTTTTGTCCGGTAAAGTCGAACTCTCCCGGTTTCTCCTCATGGAAGTTCCAGAATACGTACAGGCAAATCGTATTCATGCCCAACGCCTTGCATTGCTTGATGCGGTGTTCCCAGTAAGCACGGGGAATGCGCGGGTAATGCAATTCGGCAGCCTTTACCACAAAAGGCTCTCCGTTGAGCAGGAAAGTCCCCTTCCCTGCCTCGAATGTTCCACTCTCAGCTTTTGGCGAACACGACTGGAAGCCAGCCATCGCCCCGAGCGAAAGCAGAAGCGATACGCCAATGGTTGACCATTTATTCATACATTTCTTTTTTAAGTTAACAAATAAGTTTCAATAATAAAGCCGTAGCCTCTCTCGACTACAAAGATACGCAAAAAGTGCAGTCCAAACAGAAACTAATCGGTCAATTTACCATGACAAACCAATCAAAAGCACGAAAAAACATACACCATAACAAATAATCCGCTATCTTTGAAAGGTAAATTTAAATAAACACAAACCTTATGAAACAACCAACCATGATGAACTGTAAAATGATCCGCATAGGGTTCTTGCTTGCCTTGTTCATGCTGACAACCTCGATATCGCGGGCTTCCAAACCGGAAGAAAAAGACTATGTAGGCTATCTTTTCACGTATTTCACCGGAAACCATATCAGTGAAGAGGCCGTATGTTTTGCCGTCAGTACGGACGGATATTCCTTTTATGCGCTGAACGACAACAAACCGGTACTCGACTCGAAAGTCATCAGCTCTACCGGAGGCGTGCGCGACCCGCATATCCTGCGGTGCGAAGACGGGAAAACGTTCTATATGGTCGTGACCGACATGGTATCGGATAATGGCTGGGACTCGAACCGTGCCATGGTGATGCTGAAATCAACCGATTTGGTAAACTGGTCGCATTCCATCATCAACATGCAAAAGCGTTATAAAGGCCAGGAAAAGCTGAAACGCGTATGGGCTCCGCAAACCATTTTCGATAAAGAAGCAGGCCAATACATGGTATATTGGTCCATGCAATACGAAGGCGGACCGGACGTTATCTATTACGCATACGCCAACGAAGATTTCACCGACCTGACCGGCGAACCTCAACCTTTGTTTATTCCTGCCGACAAGAAATCGTGCATTGACGGAGACATTGTCTATAAAGACGGAGTATACCATTTATTCTATAAGACAGAAGGACACGGAAACGGCATCAAGGTAGCCACCACCCGTTCGCTTACTTCGGGCGAGTGGAAAGAAAGCCCCGACTACAAGCAACAGACCAAAGAGGCGGTAGAAGGTGCGGGCACATTCAAACTGATAGGACAGGACAAATACATCCTGATGTATGACGTGTACATGAAAGGAGCTTACCAATTTACGGAAACCACCGACCTGGAACATTTCAAGGTTATTGACCATGCCGTCAGTATGGATTTCCATCCGCGTCACGGAACCGTTATCCCCATTACGCGTGCTGAGCTGAAACGTATTACCGACCAATGGGGAAGGCCGGAGGAACTGGGTGAATTGCCTCAGAACCCGGTATTGCCCGGCTTCCATGCCGACCCTGAAGTGCTTTACTCGAAACAGACGGGTAAGTATTATATCTATTCCACCACCGATGGACAACCCGGTTGGGGAGGCTGGTATTTCACGGCATTCTCTTCATCCGACCTGAAAGACTGGACTTACGAAGGCGTCATCCTCGACCTGCGCTCTCCGCAAGTGCCTTGGGCAAACGGCAATGCATGGGCACCTGCCATCGAAGAAAAACTGATTGACGGAAAATACAAATATTTCTTCTATTACAGCGGAAACCCGAACGACAATTCAGGCAAACAAATCGGTGTAGCCGTAGCTGATTCGCCCACGGGTCCGTTTAAAGACATGGGACAACCTATTATCACCGACTCACCTGCCGGACACGGGCAGCAAATCGACGTAGATGTATTCACCGACCCGATGACTGGTACACCTTATATATATTGGGGCAACGGTTACATGGCAGGAGCCGAACTGAATAGCGATATGGTATCGGTAAAAAAAGAAACCATAAAAGAACTGACCCCTAAAGGCGGAAGCCTGAAAGACTACGCCTATCGCGAAGCTCCGTATGTATTCTACCGGAAAGGCACGTATTATTTCTTATGGTCGGTAGACGACACGGGGTCGCCCAACTATCACGTGGCATACGGCACGTCCGATTCTCCTCTCGGTCCGATAAAGGTTGCCAAAGACCCTGTCGTAACCCTCCAAGACCCTGAGAAAGAGATATACGGACCAGCACACAACTCGGTAGTGCGTAAACCCGGTACCGATGAATGGTACATTGTATATCACCGCATCAATAAAAACTACTTGGATAAAGACAAAGGTCCGGGCGTACACCGCGAAGTCTGCATCGACCGCCTGGAGTTCAACGAAGACGGAACCATCAAACGCGTCACATTAACCAAATAAATACCACACCTATGAAACACTTTGCATGGATTGCAGCCTGTTGTGCCGGCATGGGGCTGGCGCCTATGCAGGCACATGCCCAAGAAGGGTTAAGCCAACCCGATTCGATTTACTTGTTCTCGTATGCCACCACTCCCGATGAAGGACGAAGCGGACTGAAATTCGCTTGGAGCAGAGACGGAAAAGAATGGTTCAGCATCGGAAACGAACGAGGATACGTGAAATGCGATTATGGAGCTTGGGGAGCGGAAAAACGGATGATAAAACCCGAACTGTACCGCGACGCTCAAGGCGTATGGCATTGCGTATGGCAACTGAACGGGAACGGAAAAGAATTCGCCCATGCCGCCTCAACTGACCTGCTGAACTGGAAAAGGCAAACTTACTTTACCGATGCGCAATTCAAAGAACATGTATCCGAGTCGTGGAGCAAATATCCTCAGCGGACGGAGAAGATAAATAACACGCCCGAAGAAGGTACATTGCAGAAAGTCGCTTGGTATGACGTGGAACGTCTGCAACGGTTTGCCGAAAGTTGCGAATACCGGAACATGCTATTCAACGAACAAACCGACCAAGACAAAACCCGTTTTGCCGACCTCAAATCTGTCAACTTAGAACTGACCGTACAACCTGAAAAAGAAAAAGCCATCAGTGATAAACTCATCGGCGTATTTTTTGAAGACATCAATTATGGAGCAGACGGAGGGTTATACGCCGAACTGGTGCAGAACCGCGACTTCGAATATGTAGCAGGAGAAAACCACCGGATCAAGGAATGGGGACCTACATACGCCTGGTCTCTGAAGGGTGAAGGGGCCGAAATGAGTGTTCAAACCTCCTCGCCCATCCATCCGAACAATTCGCATTATGTATCATTAAAGGTAAACCAAGCCGGAGCAGAACTGGGCAATACCGGATTCGATGGCATGGTCATTAAGGAAGGCGAAAAATACAACTTCTCTTTCTTTGCCCGCACAGCCGGGAAAAGCGGAAAAGCCAAGATAAGCCTATATAGCCCGGATGGCTCTGTACTTGCCAGCAAAACGGTAAGCATTTCTTCCAAAGAATGGAAAAAAGTGTCCACTGCCCTACAAGCAAAAGCCTCTGCAGATGCCGCCACACTGGGCATCAGCTTGTTGACAGAAGGGCAATACGACCTGGACATGGTTTCGCTATTCCCCCAAAACACGTTCAAAGGACATAAGAACGGACTCCGCCCCGACCTTGCACAAGCCATTGCAGACATCCGTCCGCGCTTCGTACGCTTCCCCGGAGGTTGTGCATCGCACGGACAAGGACTGGAAAATATCTACCGCTGGAAAAACACGGTAGGTCCATTGGAAAGCCGCAAGCCCATGAAAAACATCTGGGGATACCACCAGACCATGGGATTGGGGTATTTCGAATACTTCCAGTTCTGCGAAGACATCGGTGCCGAACCGCTTCCGGTGCTTGCCGCAGGCGTGCCCTGCCAAAACTCTGCCAATATTCCGGGCAAATTATTAGGCGGAGGACAACAAGGAGGAATCCCAATGGAAGACATGGATGCATACATTCAAGACATCCTCGACCTGATAGACTACGCCAACGGTGACCCGAAGAAAAACCAATGGGCAAAGTTACGCGCCGAATCCGGACACCCCGAACCGTTCAACCTGAAATATATCGGCATAGGAAATGAAGACCTGATAACCGATGTATTCGAAGAACGTTTCATCCTCATCTACGATGCCATCAAGAAACATCATCCCGAAATCACGGTCATCGGTACGGTAGGTCCGTTTTTTGAAGGAACTGACTACGAAGAAGGTTGGAACCTGGCAGACCGCTTGAACGTGCCCATGGTGGATGAGCATTATTACAATACGCCGGGGTGGTTCATTTATAATCAGAACTATTACGACAAGTACGACCGTTCGAAATCGAAAGTCTATTTAGGCGAATATGCCGCCCACTTGCCCGGACGTCCCAATAACATCGAAACGGCACTGGCGGAAGCCCTGTATCTGACCGCTGTGGAACGGAACGGCGACATGGTATTGATGACTTCGTATGCGCCGCTATTGGCAAAAGAGGGCTATACACAATGGAATCCGGACTTGATTTATTTCAATAATAAAGAAGTAAAGCCTTCGGTAGGATATTATACCCAATTGCTGTATGGACAAAACTCGGGCGACCGTTACCTGCCCGCCGAAAGCAAGATTGACAACAACCGGAACGATGTGCGCAGCCGTATTGCTTCTTCCATCGTGCGCGATAGTAAAACCGGAGATTTAATCGTCAAACTGGTCAACCTGCTTCCCGCAACAGTTCATTCCCAACTGAATCTTCCGGAAGATGTCAAGGACAAACAAGCCAAAGCCATTGTGCTTTCAGGAGACCCTGACGACCGGAATGCCAAACCGGTGGAAAAGGCATTAACAGCCAGCGAGAAGTTGGCTTACACCCTGCCGCCTTACTCCTTCAGCGTAATCCGGTTTTCGGCAAAAGAATAAATAGCTATCAATAAAGAAACAGTCTCAAAATAGAACAAAATACTTCCATTTTGAGACTGTTTCTTTATTTTCATTTCTTCTCCTATAAAGCTCTTCCCGCACAATAGGATGCATACTGATAACTCGTATTCTCGTAATACATCGAGCTGTTATAATTATCTATCTTAGGAACTATCCACGAATTGTAGACCTCAATAAGTGCACTGATAATGTCTTTATGAGATTCTTCCGACACTTTCAACACTAACCGTTGCATCACTTTTCCTATATCCCAATGTGTCGGCACATTATCTTCCGCTTTAGCCACATTGTCATATTTCCCGATGGATATATGATATTTATTTATTATTTCGCTTGTCACTTTATCAATATTCTCGCAATGGTAAACCTCAGCCAAATCATAAAAATGTTCCAGCCCTTTATGTCCCAAAGCATTTACGATTATCTTACGTTCATTCTTCGTCTTTCGTGCCACATATTCAATCAAGCTGCACACGAAAAACAAATCATTCAGCTTGCTATCTTCCCTACCGTTCATTCCTTTACCTCCTCATGACCTTTATAAGTAATACACTTTAAAGCATCCGATGTGCAGAAACTTATCTGATGCGTAGGATATTTAAATTTTGCCAATACCCAAAACTGCTCTCTCGTAAGAACACCATTCATAAAATCTGCCACATAATTATATATCTGATCATTTGCCATTGCACCTATCACAATATCATAGTTATGAGGCTTTCCGCTTCGGCAAGCAACTATAAAATCCAACCATTCATCTGTCATACCGTCGAATTGTAAAATCTTCAAAGCGTCATTCCTATGATAATCATACATATTCACTATTGGCGTATCATACCGCTTTGCCCATTTTACTGCTTGTCTTTTCAATTCTGTACAATAAAATCCTTCCCCGAAATCTTTCGTAAATTTACCTCTTACGATTTCGGGAGAAGGTATTGCCATATAGCTTCCGTGATATAACTCCATAACAAGAAATATTGTTAGAAATTTACTCCTAACGTAAAAAGCAACTGATGGCGGTCATGGTTCACTTTGGCAGGAGCATTACGTCCCACAATCGAATTGCCGTCATCCGAGAAACGGTAATCATCGAACATATAGAAATCCGACTTGTAGAAATCATACTTATAGGCAACATCGCAATAAAACAAGTTTCCACGATAACCCAAACCTAACGTCAACGTATTGCGGGCCTTCAGGTTATGATATTCGGGGTCGGTGCGGGTTACATCATAAATAATCTGGTCATCCGCATTCGTCGGCAAGCTCGGAACATAACGTGCCGAATTATCCTTAATCGGGGAAGTCATGTAATTGTATCCTGCACGGAAACTGAAGCGTGGTGTCAATTTCGCCTCCATACCGACACGTACCGTATGCGTACTTTGCAAGTATTTATCAACCGCCTCATTCGAAGAAGCCAATTCATACCCATTGCGGTCTTTGTATTTCGACGAACCGAAATTAGCGTATTCATATTCGGCATCCAACGCCAATACCGTACCCACAGTCGTACCCATGCTTACATTTACCTTCCAAGGCGTATTCAACAAATAATCCCAGCCATAAGCTCCCGAAGGCAGATACTCGCCCAAATTCTCATGATAATCCTCAGGCATAGCCAATACACTGGTGCCCAACGTAGACGTGTATGTATCTGACAAAGCATACCATATCGGCGTATGTACTGCCAGACCGATACGGAAGGGAGAATACTCGAACGGACGGATAATGGCACCCAATTTCAAATCAAACCCGGTACCTTCCGTATCAAACCAATTATTCAGTGTAAACCCTCCGTTATCCACTTCGTAATCATCTACAATATTTTCGGCATACGAAGAGTAACGATGATAATTGATATCATACACTCCTAATGTCAGACCGAAATAAAAACGGTCCTTCACATTAAAGGATACATTAAAATCGTAGGCATTGATGCCTCCCTCTTCCCGGCTGTAATACTGGCCGTCTTGACCGTTCCAGCCCATCATATAAAACTCGCTGGTATCTCCAAAATCGCCCGAACTGGTCACCAGACCCGTACGTGCCCCCATCATGCTCAGGAAAGGCGTGTAAAGAAAAGCGTCCGAACGGTAGGGATTATTGTCATCAATCAAGTTGTCGAAAGCCTCCTGCGAATAGATATCGCCGGAATTCAATATCATATCTTGCATCTGCCAGCTCATGGATGCCCCGTTCAGATTGCCTCCCGACGAGAACTGGCGGTTGAAATTAGCCAGCTTATGATAGTTGAAACCGAAATTCAGGTAACGCAAGTCTGTCCGGTTCCCGATTTTCATACTGTATACAATGCCTATCTGGTCAAAAGAAGCCCGTGTACGGTCATCCTTCATGACCGACCCGCCGAAATCACTTTGCGTCAGGTTCTTGTTAAATCCGAACGATACAGAGACATCATTACTGCGGAACAGCCCGATACCCGCCGGATTCGTTCCCATAGTCGATATATCCGCACCCAAGGCACTCATCGCGCCTCCCATACCTACATAACGAGCCGTACCGTTCAGCTCTCCCGTGCCGAAACGGGCAGCATCATATTGTGTTTGGGCAACAGCTGCAGAAGCAGCCATTGCCAGTATTCCCAAAGAAATTATTCTTGTTTTCATCTTGTTTTCCTTTATACCTTTATTATATATAGGTTTATCTTCTACGGCCTCCGCCACCCGAAGAACGGCTCACACCGCCTCCGCCTCTGCTTACACTTCCACCGCCGCTCCGGTTGAAACTTCCGCCCGAACTGCGGTTAAAGCTATTGCTGCGCGTCGTCGAATTACGGTTGAACGAATTGTTATTATTGTAGTTCACGCTCCTGCGTGTACTGCTCGGACGATTATACGAAGACCCGGTACGGTCTACACTCCGGCTGGAGCGTGTGTATACGCCTTGTGAGCGGGAGCCTGGACGCATCGTCCCGGAGGCATTGTTCCCTCGTATGACGGATCTTCCCGGACGGACGGACTGGCTTTCACCGCGCGTTCCGGAACCTTGCACCACTCTTCCGATAGAAGAACGGCGTACTGCGCTGTTCCCTCTTGCCTGACTTAGGGTTCCAGTTGTCACACGTGAAGGACGAGAAGTACTGGTCGCATAGCGCGGACGCGTATGTGAACCGCCCGAAGTCATGTAGCGTGTAGGGCGATAATCGGTAAATCCCGGACGGTGATGCCATCCTGCGCCTCCCCAATACGGATACGGATGATGCCACGGCCCCCAATAGCCGGCATACCAGCCGCCCCAGTATCCGCCATACCAATACGAAGAATACCAGCCGCCATAATACCAAGGCGAGTACCAGCTCCACCCATATCCCCAACGCGGACCGGCTACGCTCCAGTTCCAACGCCAATCCCACCAAAGCGGATTGGAGAACGTGGGAAACACATACGCGTACAGCCCGTCATCGTATACATTCCATTCCCACGACGGATACGCGCCGTATACCACGTCCCAATACAGCGGGCTGCTGATGGGAATGGCATACGCCGGGCTGCGGAAACGGATGATGCGCATGGCGTATTCATAATCGTCTTGCGAGCCTTCGAATCCGTTTACCCATTCCCCCCGTTCGCCGTAAGGTTTCTCTTCTATATACAGTGTATCGTTCTGCATACTGAACGTGTTTTCCCTCGACGTGTACCGGCGGTTATATTCGTCTATGTCGCGTGTCTTTCCAGTCACATCTTTTACCACCACCGTTGTGCCTGGAGAAACCGATGCCGTTGTGGTAGTAGTAGTAGTAGTTGTTGTCTGCTTCGTCACCTGGCGCACCTCGGTTTTCGTTTCCGCCTTCTTTTCTTTCTTCGGAACGAAATAAAGGTCGTCGTTCTGTGCCATAGCCAGCCACGGCAAGCAAGCTATCAACAACGAAATTCCTAATCTTGTTTTCATATCCATGCGCATTATGATTACCTTATTAATATATACCTCACTTTTTTCGACAATACAAAGTTAACTAAATTCCGGCATACCACAAGTAGGGAATCCCTATTTCCCGGTAGGAATTTCCCTATTTGTCGGTTGGCGATACACCTCCGATTCACATCAAGCCATACATTCCTCCCCCAAACACACAGCCACGTATTGCGGGGCAATGCAGTTTCAGGTTTGTTTCAATATACTGAAACTTTAGTTTCAGAGCACTGAAACCAAAGTTTCAGCTTGTTTGAACGATGGTTTCAATAGATTAAAACCTACAGACATGCTGTAATCGTTTGCCGGAGCGGACAAATTTCTTTTTCAAAGCAGCTGCATTCGGCCTTCCACACAAACAAAAACAGAAGACGATATGGCAAGTTTAAAGGAGAAACAAGCCACTATGTTCTATGTTCTCGAACATAAATCTGTATAATTTTGTAATAGATATTACAATTTATAAGAAATATTATATAAATTCGCCATGCAAAGAAACATTGTTATTTTACAATGTTAAGTTAAACGTTAAAATCTAATAACTTATGCAAAGCGAACAGACAACTAACAAATGGATGCGGAGAAAACTCGTTTCTCTCGCTATTTTTCTTTTAGTGTGTACCTACGCATTTGCCCAAAACACAGTGACGGGTACGGTGAAAGACCAATCCGGAATGCCGCTGATAGGAGTAAGTGTGGTAGAAAAAGGAACAACTAACGGAAGTATTACCGACCTCGACGGTAAGTACTCCATCAAGGTGGACCGAGGGAAAATCTTGGTATTTTCTTACATTGGTTTCACCGACCAAGAAATAAAAGCCACCTCCAAGGTCATCAACGTAACAATGAAAGAAGATGACCAACTGCTGGACGAAGTAGTTGTCATCGGTTATGGTTCGATGCAGCGCAAAGACGTGACCAGCTCTATCACCACCATCAAGGCAGAAGACCTGAACGTGGGTGTCTACACCGACCCTGCCCAGTTGCTGCAAGGCAAAGTGCCGGGACTTGCCATTACCACTACAGGCGACCCGAACGGCACACCAAGCATCACCCTGCGTGGTGCTTCTTCTTTGCGTGAAGGTGCAGCCATGCAGCCGTATTATGTCATCGATGGTATCCCGGGGGTAGATATCTCGATGGTTGCCCCCGATGATATCGAAAGCATCGACGTGCTGCGCGACGCTACCGCAACCGCCATCTATGGTTCGAAAGCTGCCAACGGTGTAATCATTATCAACACCAAAAAAGGCAAGAAGGGACGCACCAACGTAAGCTATAGCGGATATGTGGCTTTCGACAAGATTCTGAAGAAAATGGATATGGCTACAGCCGACGACCTCCGGTATTATGCCGAGAAAAACGGTTTGACCTTAGCCAACGACATGGGAGCCAATACCGACTGGCAAGATGAAGCGCTCCGCACAGGCATAAGCCACAACCACAACCTTTCCATTACCGGCGGTTCGGAAAAAACCACTTATATGGCAAGTATCAACTACCAAGACCGTCAAGGCGTTATCCGAGGCACTAACATGGACCGCTTGAACGTACGTTCATTGATTACGACCAAAGTCCTCAAAGACCGTCTGGAACTCTCGGCAGGTATCAACTCACGCTACGGAAAAGGCGTAGGCGTCCCGATGGGGCAAGAAGGCGTATCTGTACTGGACGCCATGAACTATTTCTCTCCGTTGCTTCCGGTACGCGATGAAAACGGAAATTGGACAACTGCTTCGGGCAGCCAGAACATGAACCCAATGTCATTGATTTATGAAGACACATCGGAAACGGTTTACAAAAACACCCAATTCATCGGTAAAGCGACATTGGAAATCGTAAAAGGCCTGAAATGGAGTGCCAACTATTCGTTTACGAACAACCAGAGAACCTATAGCGAATATCATACGCACAACACCCAGCAACCAGGTATCAACGCACAAAACGGACAGGCGAAGCGCAATACGTACTTCGGGCACGAACACATCTTTGAAACCTACGGAAACTATGACACCACCATCAACGACGCGCACAAGTTGTCTATCATGGCAGGTTATTCGTGGGAAGAAAGAATGTCGAACGACGGTTTTGGCCTGACCGTACACGACTTCTACGATGACACCTTGAAATGGTATCAGCTGACATACGCCAGTACCATCGACGGCATCCCGGCCATCGAGAGCGGAACGAAAGAAACCGTACGCAACATTTCGTTCTATGGCCGTGTCGGATATTCATACAACAGCAAATACATGATTCAGGCTACAGTACGTCGCGACGGTTCTTCCGTATTCGGAAAGAACAACCGCTGGGGTACCTTCCCTTCGATCAGCGCGGCATGGAACATCACCGAAGAAGAGTTCATGAAAAACCAAGACGTGCTCAGCAACTTGAAACTCCGCGTGGGTTACGGTGTGAGTGGTAATGCATTGGGCTTCGGAGCTTATACTCCGTATGAAACCTACGGCGCATCGGGCTTCTTTACTTACAACGGAAAAAGCTGGCGCACACTGGCTGCTACCAAGAACGCCAATCCCGACTTGAAATGGGAATCCACCGGCATGCTCAACATCGGTATCGACTATGCTTTCTTCAACGGACGCCTGAACGGTACCATCGAATGGTATAACAAAAAAACCAAAGACCTGATTTGGAACTATCCGGTTTCTACCAGCCTCTATCCATTCAGTACCATTCAAGCCAATGTCGGCGAAATCACCAACAAAGGTATAGAAATCTCTATCAACGCCGTTCCGGTCCGCACCCGTAACTTTGAATGGAGCACCACTGTTACTTTATCTCACAACAAGAATACTGTAGACCGGTTGTCAAACGAACAATTTTCCACAGATAGATTTCCACAAGGTGATCCTATGGTAGCTGGAGTATCTGCCGAAGGCTTTACACAACGCATCATTGAAGGTGAACCACTTGGAACATTCTATACTTGGGAATTTGCAGGATATAATGAAAATGGAGTCGCTACTTATTATAAAAGAGATCCGGAAACTGGAGAACGTACAGGAGAAGTAACTGATGACCCGACTTATGAAGACCGTACCATTACCGGTTGTGCACAACCGAAACTGAACTTCGGCTGGAACAATACCTTCAGATGGAAGAACTGGAACGCTACTATTTTCTTGACCGGTGTGTTCGGCAACGATATCTACAACGGTTCACGCGCCAACTACACCAGCCCCGAAAACTTCTCCAACGGTAAGAACGTGCTGAAAGAATTTATCTACGAACGACCTGCAACAGATACAGGCAGCAATCGTCCTTCCGACCGCTTCATCGAAAACGGCTCGTATCTCCGTCTTGCCAACTTTACGTTAGGCTACACGTTCAAGAACTTCGACAACTGGCTGCAGAACGTACAGCTGTATATCAACTGCAACAACCTGTTCACGATTACCAGCTACAAAGGTCTTGACCCGGAAGTAAACATGGGCGGACTGGCACCTGGCGTAGATTACCGCTGGAGCGCTTACCCGCATACCCGTACTACCATGATTGGCTTAAAAGTTAATTTCTAATAACCAAAGACATTACAATTATGAGAATAAATATAAAATCTTTATTTGCAGTTTGTACAGCCGTTGTTTTCACCGGATGTACAGATTTGGACGTTGACATTGAATCTCAATATACATCCTACCCAACTACCGATATTGCAGTAGAAGCAAAAATGGCAGATGTATATTTTCATCTACGCGGTGTGTTAGGACGTAGATACATGGAAGCCCAAACTTTATCCAGCGATGAATATACAGCTGTTTCGTATGGTGGCGGTTGGTACGACAATGGTGCTTATGCTCATCCGAGCCTCCATAATTACCAACCTGAAGATGCTACAATAGACTGGATGGGAGAACTTACAGGTGGTATTACTAAAGCCAATACTGTTATACGCGATTTGGGAGGTGATGAAGCGGGTGAACTTATTGCTCCAGCCCGTGCCATGCGTGCTTTCTTCCATTTCATTATGATGGATTGCTGGGGAGACGCACCGATTTTGGATCATTTGCTTGCTGAAGGTGAACTCATTAATCGTTCTTCACGTGGGGAAGTCGCTCACTGGATTGAAAGCGAATTATTGGAAATCATCCCACAACTAACAGATGAAGTCAGCGATAACACGTATGGTAAGCCCAACAAATGGATGGCTGAAGCCCTGCTGGTAAAATTGTATATCAACTGGGCTGTATATACCGCTCCTTCGGTTGACCAATACGATGCTGCGACAGCTACCAACGAAAAGCTGAATGACTGTATCAAATACTGTGATGAAATCATCGCATCCGGTAAATTCAATTTAGGTTCAATGCCGTACGCCGAGAAATTCGGTCCCGACAACGGTTCACACGTAGAAGACTTCATCTATGCCATGCCATACGACACTTATACCGAAAAAGGCATGCAATATGGCCGTGCACGCACTTGGAAAAAAGCTGGAGATGTACCTATAAGTTATTACGGTATGGCACTCAGTAACTCGGCCGGTGGCTACATGACTATGAATCCGGAATTTTCAAAACTTTTTTGTTTAGACGGTGACATACGTAATAACAGTGTAATCCGTGGAACTGCTTATGTCTATGATCCAGACACTTATCAACCGACCTCAGAAGTGGCGTTAGATACAAACGGAGATCCAATCGTTTTGACTCAAACCGTTACGCTTGAAGAAGGTTCTAATCAAATAGAATTAAACGTAGGTGATGACATCGAAGGATACAATCAAGGTTACCGCTCTGTTAAATTTTTTGTAATTGACGATGATTATAAAAACGGTAGAGACCAATCAAATGACCTCCCGATATTCCGTTATGCGGATATTCTGCTAACCAAATGCGAAGCAATTCTGCGCGGAGGCACTCCTACTAACGGCGATACATCGATGAGCCTGTTCAATCAAATCCGTGAATATGCCCAGGCTCCGCTTCTGACGGCAAAACCCACTTTACAAGACTTATTAGATGAACGCGGACGGGAATTCTTCGATGAGAACTGGCGTAGAAACGACATGATTCGTTTCGGTACATTTGAAAACGAATACGGTTTCCACAGAAAAGATTTCCCAACGGCACGCTTCGAAAAAACCTGCCGTATCTTCCCATTACATACAAATGTAATGAGTACTAATCCTAACTGGAAACAGAATCCGGGATATTGATAACTAACATTCATTTTAATATTCCATTTTGCCTTGTGTTGCATCCGTTGTCGTGATGACAATGGATGTGCGCAAGGCATTTTCATTCTTTTATGCCCACAAGACTTATACTATCAATATTGTTTATTTCAGCATGGTTAAAAGTAAAGACTATGTATATCATGGGGAAATAGTCTTTCGTAGTTTACACGACTCAAATAACTTTCTAAAGCTATCCGCACGCCAACAAGAACTCTTTATAGGAAAAGATGCCGGCGATATCTTTTCCGAATATTATGTGTTGCGCGTAAATGATTTCGATAAAGTAGCAAAAACACCTCTTGACGAATGGATTAAGAAGCTGTTTTGAATTTCTCCAAAAAGTTTTTCTTGGCTTGATGTATCCGTTTTCGTGTGTGCTTTGGGCGATTTTTTGGCCCTTTTCGCTCCTGTTCTTCGTCAGATAGCCCGCTATCTTCCTCATCACAGAAGCGAAAATGCCTCAAAAACTCATCCCAAATCATCGCACGATAAATTCAAAACAGCTTCTAAATTTCTCAAAACTGGAGAAATAGATAAAAATGCCACAGCCAAAGGACTTCCGGAGGCAAGAGAACGACTCCGCATTGACACCTTACCTGATGTAGAGAAACGTGCTTATTACCGAGATATGGAAGCCTTACGCTACCAACGCAGTGTCATTAAAACAGGCTGGGACGAAGGGCATACGGAAGGCTTTAAAGAAGGAAGAGCGGAAGGAGAGAAAAAGAAAGCAAAAGAAGTTGCAAAAAGGATGAAAGAAATGGGACTTTCCATAAAAGACATAGTCCAATGTACGCAACTGACACATGAAGAAATAGAAAAATTATAAAATGCATGTCCGCAATTAGCCAACGTAGGGGCGGGGTCAGCCCGCCCGTATGCGTCCAGGTGGATGTTTTCGGGCAGGCAAACCCTGCCTCTACAGGTTATTGGTAAAATGCGGACATGCATATACATAAAATACAAACTCAAAAAACGATTTAACCAGTTTGTAATAAGATTGGCGCACAATTGAAATCGGGGCGCAATACCGTTGCAAAACCACTATTTTACTTTTGCAAACGAATTTAAACCCTAATAAACAATTATTGTATGCAAAGCAAACTTATTACAAAACAACATGTGCTGAAGAAATATCTTTCTTTGGCTATTTTCCTTTTGGTAAGTACGTATGCATTTGCCCAAAACGCAGTAACCGGTACCGTTACAGACAACACCGGAATGCCTCTGATTGGGGTAAGTGTAGTTGAAAAAGGTACGACTAACGGCAATGTTACCGACATTGACGGTAAATACAGAGTGAATGTAGAAAAAGGCAGGACATTGGTTTTCTCTTACATCGGTTACGTGACTCAAGAAGTAAAGGTAGAGTCAAATGTCATCAACATTAAGATGAATGAAGACAACCAACTGCTGGACGAAGTTGTAGTTATCGGCTATGGTAGCATGCAACGCAAAGACGTAACCAGTTCGATTACTACGGTAAAAGCCGAAGACCTGAATGTGGGCGTTTATACTACTCCAGCCCAATTGCTGCAAGGCAAAGTGCCGGGACTGACCATTGCAAACACCAGTGACCCGAACGGTTCGGCTTCTATCTCGCTCCGCGGTGCTTCTTCGCTCCGTGCAGGCGAGGCCATGGAACCTTATTATGTGATTGACGGCGTGCCAGGCGTAAGTCTTTCATTAGTAGCACCGGAAGACATCGAAAGCATTGATGTGTTACGCGATGCCTCGGCTACCGCCATCTACGGTTCGAAAGCAGCCAACGGCGTTATCATCGTCACTACGAAGAAAGGCAACAAAGACGGACATACCAACGTAAACTATAGCGGATATGTGGCTTGGGACAAGACGATGAATACACTGGACATGATGGATGCCAACCAGTTGCTTTCATACGCCAATGCCAACAATATCGACATTTCCGCCTACTATGACACAGCCAATCCAGCCAATACGAATTGGGAAGATGAAGTGTTGCGCACCGGATTCAGCCATAACCATAATATTTCAATTAACGGAGGAAATGAAAAAACCAGCTACAATGCGTCACTCAACTTTCTGGAACGGGAAGGAACTGTACGCGGCACCAACATGGACCGATTGACCGCCCGCTCATTCTTGCAAACCAAAGCGTTCAACAACCGCTTAGACATTTCGTTGAGCTTGAATGCCAGCATTCGAAACAGTTCTACCGGGCCGACAGGAAGCCAAGGACAAAGTGTGCTGGACGCAATGTATTACTACAGTCCACTGGTCCCGGTTAAAAACCCGGACGGTTCATGGTATGGGAACACTTCCATTTCACAATATTACAATCCGGTAAGCATGATTCATGAAGACCGTTACGATACCAAAGAGAAGTTAATCCAAGGTGTAGCCAAAGCGACCTTGCATATCATCGACGGCTTGGACTGGAACTTTAACCTTTCCTATCAAAACCAGCAATATATCTACAGCAACTACAACAGCAGCAAGACACAACTGCCAAGCGTAGCTGCCCGTAACGGACAAGCCGACCGCAGCACGGTAGAAAACATCCGTAAACAGATGGAAACTTACCTCAATTGGGACCACACATTTGCAGACAAACACAAAGTAGGCGTAATGCTGGGATACTCTTGGGAACAAGCGGACAATAACGATGGTTTCGGATTCAAAGCCTATAATTTCTACAACGATGATTTGGGTTACTACAACATGGGGCTGGCAAACAACATCGACATCAATGATATAAACAGCAGTTACCAGCTTTCCACTTTACGCATGATTTCATTCTACGGACGTATCAACTATAGCTTAGACAGCAAATACCTGTTGCAGGCAACAGTACGCCGCGATGGTTCCTCGGCATTCGGTGCCAATAACCGTTGGGGTACTTTCCCCTCCGTATCTGCCGCATGGCGCATCATTGAGGAAGATTTCATGAAAGACCAGGACATATTCGATGACTTGAAATTCCGCATCGGTTATGGTGTCAGCGGTAACTCGTTAGGATTTGATGCGTTCTATTCCCGCCAGGCATACGGACACACCGGATGGTTCACCTATGTAGATGCTAACGGCAACTCTTCCAATTACCGCATTTTAGGTGCGACGCGCAACTCCAACCCTGACCTGAAATGGGAAAGCACCGGCATGTTCAACATCGGCTTAGACTTCGGCTTCTTCAACAACCGCTTGACCGGTACCATCGAATATTACAGCAAGAAAACCAGCGATTTGATTTACGATTATCCGGTTTCAACCAACCGCTATTCATACGGCTGGATGACCGCCAATGTAGGAGATATCAGCAACAAAGGTATCGAAATCACATTAAACGCTGTTCCGGTACAGACGAAAGACTTTACATGGAGCACTACTTTGAATCTTTCGCACAACAAAAACGTTGTAGAGAAACTTTCCAATGCCACTTATTCCGTAGACTATATTGACCAAGCCAATCCGGATGTAGGCGGTTATTCAAGCACCAACGTACAGCGCATCATGGAAGGCGCACCTATCGGACAATTCTACTTATGGGAATGGGCTGGTTATGATGAAAACGGCGGCTCTATCTTTAACGACTATGATGCCGACGGCAACTTGATAGGCACTACCGACGCTCCGACAGACGAAGACCGCCGCAAAGCCGGTTCGGCACAACCGAAAATCACTTACGGATGGAACAATGACCTGACTTGGAAAAACTGGTCATTGACCGCTTTCTTCCAAGGAGTAGCCGGAAACAAAATATTCAATGCAACCCGTTGTTACTATAGCCAGGTAGGTTTGGTTGCATCCGGCAAGAATGTATTGGCAGAAGTAGCTACCGAACAAAACGCTCATGACTCGCGTGCCCAAGCTCCATCCGACCGTTACCTTGAGAATGGTTCTTACCTTCGTCTTTCTACATTGACCTTGGGATACAACTTCGGCAAGTTGGGCAACTGGGTAAACAACCTTAGACTGTATGCCACTTGTAATAATGTATTCACCATTACCGGCTATAAAGGCATTGACCCTGAAGTCAACTTAGGCGGACTGACACCGGGAGTAGAGTGGAGAAATACCACTTACCCGCGTACACGTTCCTTTATGGTTGGCGTAAACATCAATTTCTAATTAAATAAGGCATAACATTATATGAAAACAAAATATCTTTTTTCCGCTGCGTTGCTGGCATTGATGAGCGCCAGTTGTACCGACCTTGATGTGGACATGAAGTCACAATACGAAGAAATGCCCAATTCAGAAATGGCTACAGAAGCCGTCATGAACAATGCATTCTACGGATTCCGTGGAGCTATCGGGCGCCGCTATGATGAAGGCGTATCTTGCAACTCGGACGAATATACCGCGGTCAGCTTTGATAGTGACTACCTGAACGGACGAGACATGGCAAACTTCTCGCTGCACATGATTGACCCGACCAATTCAGCCGCTCAATTGGATGTATTCAACGAACTGCAAAGTGCCATCACAAACTGTAACCGCATCATTTTTGATATGGGTGGAGAGGATGTACCGGAACTTGCTCCCGTACGTGCTGCACGCGCCTTCTATACTTTCATGATGATGGAACATTGGGGAGACACTCCGATTATCGACCATCTGCTGGCTGAAGACGAAGCGATAGACCGCTCTCCACGTGCCGAGGTAGCCCGGTGGATTGAATCGGAACTGCTTGCCGTACGTGATAATTGTTATGAAAATGTAGATGCCTCCACTTACGGAAAACCGACACGCTGGATGGTGGATGCTTTACTGGCAAAACTCTACATCAACTGGAATGTATATACCAAAGACGTAACCAGTACAAGCTGGAATCCCAACGACGAAAACGAAAAGCTGAATGACTGTATCGCCGCTTGCGACCGTATCATCGCATCGGGCAACTTTGATTTGAGCGATGATTACAAAACCAAATTCATGTACAACAACGGTTATCAAATCAAAGACTTTATCTACGTTATGCCCTTCGATGCTTCTACCGTACAAGGCATGACCTACGCCCGCTTCCGGACCTGGCGCCGCGGACAAAGCGAAAACGGATTCTACAGTGTACCTTTGACCAACTCTTTAGGCGGAAACATGACACTGACACCGGAGTTCGTCGAATTGTTCAACCTGCCAGGCGACCGCCGGAATGACGTGATTGCTGGCAATGTAGGCGAGAACATCAATGAAGAAACGTTCGATGTATACCAATACAATTCCTCTACTGGCGAGCCTACCGATGTACGCAACACATACGGCGGCGAAGAAGTGACTTTCACTAAATCGATTACCTTAAAAGAAGACCCTACAGCAGACCCTCCCGTAGTCCCCAACGCCGACCTCAATGTAGGCAATGACATGACAGGCTGGACACAAGGTTACCGCTCCATCAAGTTCTTCCCTAATCCCAGCGAATATAATACCTATAGCCGCAATCAAAGCAACGATGTCCCGGTATTCCGTTATGCAGATGTATTGCTGATGAAATGTGAAGCCATCGTACGTGGTGGAACAGAAACCAACGGCGATACGGCGATGAGCCTATTCAACCAAATCCGTGCGTATGTCCATGCACCGGAAATTATAGGTGACCCAAGCCTGCAAGATATCCTGGATGAACGCGGACGTGAATTCTTAGACGAACACTGGCGTCGTAACGACTTAATCCGATTCGGCGACTTCGAACGCGACTGGGGATTCAAAAACGATTTTAATCCGGATGCTTCCAATCCACAATACCGCTTGTGGCCATTGAGCATCAACACATTGAATGCTAATACGAACTGGAAACAAAACCCAGGCTATTAATGAAAATTCATTTCTAACCTTTCATTTTTTCTGCCTTGCGCTGCACTTTTTGTGTCATTCCGACAAAGATTTGCAACGCAAGGCATTTTTTATAATGAATCAAGCATATCAGAAAACAAGGAAATCCCTTCTGAAAATGAACATATACTGCAATTGAACCAGGAACAGAATCAGTACAAAAACGAAGATTCTTATTCTTATATTCAGAGGTAAGAACACCGATTTTCTTTGCCTTTCGTTTTTCGTTCTTCATTAAAAAAAGTATCTTTGTACAGATAAAATCAGAACCGCATGAAACTACAAAAACTGATAGGCATAGCCTTTGGCTTGTGCCTGGGTGGGACGCTATACGCCTCCGCTCAAACGCAACTGACCGACTATGTAGACCCGCGCATCGGGTCGGAAGGATTGGGACGGGTATTTATCGGACCGTCTTGTCCTTACGGAATGGTCAAACCCTCGCCTGACTGTACTCCCTCTCCCAATAGCGGCTGGCTCCCGATGCCCGAACGGGTGGACGGATTCTCGCAAGTACACGTAAGCGGAACGGGAGGAGGTCCCAAGTATGGGAATATCTTAGTGACTCCTTTCTGCAACGGAATGAACCAAACCCAACACCTGGATTATCGTGCATACGAGAACATCCGGCTGGGATATTACGATACCCGCTTCAAGCAAAGCGGCATCCGCACGGAAATCACCACCACGGAACGGGCTTCGTTCTACCGCTTCACCTATCCCGCAGATTCCTTGAAATCATTGGCTATCGATGCCGGTTTCTTCTTGGGAGAAAGCCCCGTGCCCGATGCACGTGAAGCCCAGCAGTTCGTAGGTTCGGAAATAGAAATCCTGTCCGACCATGAAGTGAGCGGCTACACCCGTATCCGGGGAGGCTGGAACAACGGGCGTGCCTATACGGTCTACTTCTATGCCGAAACCGACAAGCCTTTCGTCCAAAGCCGCACGTGGAAAGGAAATGACATCACCGACGAGCGTTCCCAATTCGACTCGTATGAGAAGACGGGTGCCTTGCTCCGCTTTGCCGAAGGAGATTCGGTAGTACAACTGAAAATAGGTATTTCCTTCCTGAGCAGCCAACGGGCAAAGCACAATGCCCATACTTACATTCCCCACTGGTCTTTCAAGAAAGTACATAACGACTTGTTAGTCCAATGGGAAAAGCTGTTCAAGGCAATTGAAATCGCTCCCGATACCCCCGAAGCGCAAAAGCGGATGTTCTATACCGCGCTCTACCACACGATGATTATGCCCGTAGACCGCACCGGAGAGAACCCGCTTTGGAACGACCCCGAACCTTATTACGATGATTATTACGCCATCTGGGACACCTACCGCACCTCTACCCCACTCATCACCCTCATCGACCCGCAACGTGAAACCGACATCGTGCGCTCGCTCCTCACCATTTATAAACGGGACGGATACATGCCCGATGCACGTAGCGGAAATGCCAACGGACGTACGCAAGGAGGATCGAACGCCGAAATCGTCATCGCCGATGCTTTCGTGAAGGGATTGAAAGGCATCGACTATGAGCTGGCACTGAAAGCGATGCTGCAAGACGCCACCGTACCGCCCGGAGGAAATCAGGAAGCGGAAGGACGCGGCGGACTGGTGCCTTACCTGGAATTGGGCTACATCCCCCACGGCATCCCACGTGCAGGAAACCGTACCGTAGAATACGCGTATTGCGATTATGCCATCGCCCTGGTGGCAAAAGGATTGGGCAAAGAAGACCTCTACCGGCAATACATGAAACAATCGGGCAACTGGAAAAACCTGTGGCGGAGCGATTACGAGCACGAAGGAGTGAAAGGCTTCATCATGCCACGCGACAAGGAGGGAAACTGGCTGGACCAGCTTCCTTTCGGAAACTCAAAAGTACAGAAACCTACCTATACCTATACACCGGTCACCTTCGAAGGACCGTGGTACACCCCGTGGTGGGACATGTTCTTCTACGAAGCCAGCTCGTGGGAATACTCGCTCAGCATCCCTCACGATGTGCCGGGGCTTATCGCACAGTGCGGAGGAAAAGAGAAATTCGAAGAACGCCTTGACATCTTCTTCGACAAAGGCTTTTATAACGTGAACAACGAACCTTCGTTCCTCACCCCCTGCCTGTATCACTGGATAGGAAAACCCTGGCGGAGCGATGACCGCATCCGCGAAATCATCACCAGCAACTTCAATGATTCCCCAATGGGACTTCCGGGCAATGACGATTCGGGTGCCATGTCTTCGTGGCTCGCCTTCCACATGATAGGGCTTTATCCCAATGCAGGACAAGACTATTACCTGATTCATGCCCCGATGCTGAAAGAAACCACCTTCAACTTAGCAAGTGGAAAGAAGTTCAAAGTCATTGCACGGAATCTTTCGGAGAAGAACCGCTACATCCAGTCGGTCACACTGAACGGAAAAGCATATCCCTATTCCACCCTGCGGCATAAAGACATCGAAGCCGGAGGCGAATTGGTACTAGATATGGGAAACAAGCCCGGCAAATGGGGAACAGAATTAGGATTATAAACGAATATAGTTACATCATGAAAAAGATATATCTTCTCGCCTTATTGCTTATAGGTGCATGCTGCAACGGAAGTATATGCGCACAAACTTCCATACCCGATACCTTATTGTTCGTGTTCAAACTCCACGGGCAGACCCGCAAGTATGAAATGTCGTTCCGGGAACAGGACGATACCCTCCGACTCGATTGGCGCATCTTGCGAAACCTGCATTGGCAAAAGGGAAGCTACCTGATGGCTCCCGCCTCGCAAGAAACAGGAAACACCCTGTGCTTCCTCCAGCCCGTAGACAAAGAAAACCGCTTATTAGACAAGCATGAAACCGCTTACGTCCTTTCGCACCAAGCCTATAAAGAACTGAAGACGAACGGGGCATTCCGCTATAATCAAACCGTTTACAAGAAGGGAGACAAGAAAGGGGAAGCCTTGGGATGCCCGCTCATCCATTGCATAGACCAGACCGAAGGGGCGGAAATGTGGATACTGGATAACGAATCTCTCCCGCTCGTATGGAAGATGCAGAACAATCCGCTGAACGTGAACTGGCAGGTAGACCATCCTTCGGCTCTATACAAAGACCCAATAGAAGTGGTGGTACACCGGGGTGCCAACCATTTGGCACCCGAAAACACGGTGGCTTCGGCATACGCGGCACTCCGGCACGGTGCCACATGGATCGAGCTGGATGTGCGGAAAAGCAAAGACGGAGTATTGTATAACCTGCACGATGAAACCCTCGACCGTACCACCAACGGCAAAGGTGCATTAGCCGATATGAACTCGGAAGATGTGGATAAATTAGATGCCGGAAGCTGGTTCGGCAAGGAATACGCAGGAACACACGTGCCCCGCATCGCTGAGATGCTGGATTCACTTTACGGGAAAGCAAAGGTATTTTTCGATGTAAAGCGAGGCACTCCGGTAAGCGACCTCGTAAGAGTGGTCCGCCTGAAAGGATTCGCCACGAACAGCTTCTTCTGGTTCGCCGATGAAGGTATGTTGAAAGAATTCATCCGCCTTGCTCCTGAAATGAAAATCAAGGTAAATGCATCCGACATCGCCCGCCTGCAATACTGGATGACTATATGCCGTCCATCGGTTGTGGAAATCGACCCCAAACAGATAACGCCCGAATTTAAAGCATTCTGCAAGGCGAACGGCATCCGCATAATGGCAGCTATCCAGAACGGGACCGAAGAAGCCTATCGCACCGCCATAGAGAAAGAGCCGGACCTGGTGAACCTTGACCAGCCCGAACTCTTCGAAAAAGTACTTGCCGAATAAGCAGAACTTTAACAGCTGATAATTAACAGTTAATAATGGAAGGCGACATGCATCCGTTATTAACTATTAATTATCAATGATTCATTATAAGTAAAGACTTACATTCTACTTACTTTACCCAGCAAATAATAATCGAGCAGAGTCATTGCCGCCATGGCCTCAACGATAGGAACGGCACGAGGCAATACACAAGGGTCGTGCCTGCCGCGGGCTTTCAATACGGTTTCATTTCCTTCCTTATCCACCGTAGATTGCTCCATAAGAACAGTAGCTACGGGCTTGAAGGCTACACGGAAATAGATGTCTTCGCCGTTACTGATGCCCCCCTGGATACCTCCCGAATGGTTAGTGCGCAAGGCGATGTTTCCGTTTTCGTTATAGAACAAATCGTTTTGCTGGCTCCCCTTCAAATCCATACTTCCGAATCCTTGCCCATATTCGAATCCCTTGGCGGCATTGATGCTCAGCATGGCATTGCCCAATGCAGCGTGAAGTTTTCCGAATACGGGTTGTCCCAATCCGATGGGGCAGCCTTGAATGACACAACTCACCACACCTCCTATAGTATCACCTTCACCTTTTACCCGAAGAATAAGTTCTTCCATCTGACGTGCCAGTTCGGGATCGGGGCAACGTACGGGATTTTCTTCAATTTGGCTCAAATCGTATCGGGTATAGTCTTTATCCAACATCAATGTCCCTACTTGCGAAGTGAATGCCGTTATCTGCACGCCTATCTCTTTTAATGCTAATTTTGCCAAAGCACCTCCAACAACGCGTGAAATGGTTTCACGCGCCGATGAGCGTCCTCCGCCCCGATGGTCGCGTATGCCGTATTTCTGCGTATAGGTGAAATCGGCGTGCGAGGGACGGAACACATCTTTCATGTTGTCATAATCAGACGAGTGCTGGTTCGTGTTCCATACCACGAATCCAATAGGGCATCCCGTAGACACTCCTTCATAAATACCCGAAAGAAACTCTACGGCGTCGGCTTCCTTGCGCCCCGTAGTCAGGGCGGACTGACCTGGACGGCGGCGTGCAAGTTCCCGTTGCACGAAGTCTTCATCAATGTGGATGCCTGCGGGGAATCCGTCAATCACACCCCCGATAGCTTTGCCGTGCGATTCGCCAAAGCTGGTCAGAGTAAATATGTTTCCAAAAGTGTTGCTCATTTTAGTTTTTCTTGAGTTTTAAGTTTTAAGCACACTGGCTACAGCCCAATGGCTATGTAATCTGTATACTATGATGACATCAACAAAATGCGCCAATCCGATTCAGAACTTGCTTCCTGCTCCGCCGCCTCCGAAGTCTCCGCCTCCGAAACTTCCTCCGCTGAAACCTCCGCCTCCGTGTCTGCCACCTCCGAAGAACGGACCTCCTAAGAAGGGCCAGCCGTTTCCTCCCCGGTGATGGAAATCATCATCTTCGCGTACACGACGTTGCTTGCGCACTACATTGCCACAATTTCCACAAACGTAAGTCACTTCTTCGATACGGTATCCATCTCCTTGCGAAAAGTTTTGCACCGATATCTGACGAAGTTTGTATTTATGGCATTGCGGACAACGTTTGCGCTGCTTGGCGTTGAGCCACAAGAACAGGGGCACGAGGATGAAACAGCAAAAGAAAATGGCAAACAAAAGCAGCGTGTCGTCTTCTCCTTCTTCGGAAGAGGAAATGGGTTCACCTGTCCCGCTCAACTGGGCACGTACCGCTTGAATACCTGCCAACATACCTGCATCCCATTCGTCTTTACTGAAATGAGGATTCATGTAGCGCACTTGTATTCGTTTGCATATCGCATCGGGAAGGTCACCTTCCAAGCCGTATCCCGTAGCAAACTGAATGCATCGTTCGCCCGTAACGAGAAGAATAACCAATCCGTTATCCGTTTCTTTCCTGCCCACTCCGTTTTCCTTTCCCAACCGATAAGCAAAATCAAAACAATCACCTCCTTCTATCTGCCCTACCGCCACGACCAAAGTCTGTATACCCGTTTCACGTTCAAGCGCATATAGCGTGGTATCAATGGCATAGACGGTTGTTTCACTTAAAATACCGTCGGGATTGCTCACATAACGCCGGGCATCCTGCAGGTGTACCATGGGGATGTCCTCCACCTTATACCCTTGGGGCTGTGCCCAAAGCGCAGCGCAGGCAAAGAGCAAAGAGAGCAACAAATATTTTTTCATAGGCAAGGATTAGAACTTGACTTCAGGAGCTTGTTCGGCTCCTTCTTCCGCTTCAAAATACGGACGTTTCTCAAACCCGAAGATACCCGCAAAGATATTTTTCGGGAACCGGCGGATAGAAGTATTGTATTCGCGTGCAGTTTCGTTAAATTTGCGCCGTTCTACACTGATGCGGTTTTCCGTTCCTTCCAGTTGTGCCTGAAGCTCCTTGAAGTTCTCGTTGGCTTTCAACTCCGGATAGTTTTCGGTTACGGCAAGCAAACGTCCCAAGGCACTTCCTATTTCACCCTGCGCACGCTGGTAAGCCGCCAGTTTTTCAGGGGTAAGGTCATCAATGTCTACCGACATCTGTGTAGCTTTGGCACGTGCCGACACTACGGCGTCAAAAGTTTCTTTTTCGTGTGCGGCATATCCCTTGACGGTATTCACCAGGTTCGGAATCAAGTCGGAACGCCGTTGGTATTGGTTTTCCACATTACTCCAGGCGGTACCTACTTTTTCTTCTTGTGTTACCATCGAGTTATACGAAGAAACGCTGTATCCTATCAGGACAGCAAGAATAACGATTACGATAATCCAAGTTTTTTTCATAAAATTATTGTTTTATTGGTTTTTACTTCCATGTTGCGGACATTGTTGTTTTCCTAAGCAACCATTCTCCCGCTTGGGGCTGCTCGCAAAGATACATCTTTTCTTTTAATTTCCAATTTTCGTTTCATCAGAAAGATAAGGCATAACAAACGCCTTCACTTTTTCAGTATACTCCTTGGGATGGTTGCGGTATGAATGTGCATGGTCTGTTTCCGGAACTATCCATAGAACTTTCGGTTGAGGTTTAGCCTCGTAAAGCTGATATACCATTTCTGTGGGCACAAAGTCATCTTTGTCTCCATGAATGAAAAACATGGGCTTATGACATTTTTTTATCTGATTCAGTGCAGATGCCTCGTGGAAGTCCCATCCATTCTGAAGCTGGCATATCCATTCTGTCACGTATAGTAAAGGGAAGGCGGGTAAATGGAACAGATTTTTCAATTCCTTTTCAAACTGAGCCCATACGCTGGTGTATCCACAATCCTCGACAAAACACCGTACGTAATCCGGAAGTGTCTCGCCCGAAAGCATCATCGTAGTGGCGGCTCCCATCGAAATGCCATGCACTACGGTACGGATGGAGTCGCCGAAGATACGCGGGGCGACATCAATCCATTGCATTACGTCTTTCCGGTCGAGCCAGCCCATTTGGATGGCATTGCCTTCGGTCAATCCCGCATATCGTAAGTCGGGCAAAAGGATGTTGCAACCTAAAGAACGGTTGTAAAGATACCCGATATGGAACATACGGATAGCATTGTCGGTATAACCATGTACGATAACGGCTGTATGTGCCGTAGGTTGAGGTGCCCGCACATAAAAAGCATGCATACGGATGCCGTCGGGAGCAGCGATAAACGTATCACGTAAGGCACGACATTGCTTCAAACTATCTATCCAAGGCACAATATGCGGATAGGTTTGACGCATATAAGCCATCGAACCTTCCATATCTTTCCCCCGGTTTTCGGGGCGGAGGGAAAAGTCGAGCATATACAGCCCTCCTCCAATGAGCGAGGCGAGAAAGAGAAGCAAGACAAATCCGCCTCCGATAAGGACTTTCTTTTTTTTATTTTTCACAACAGATTACACAGGTTTGAATAAGTAAGAATCGAAAATTGAAATCCACCACAGAAATTAGCTAATAGTTATTAGTGAATAAACTGATTCAATCTGTGGTGAAAGCCCAATCATTGGTTCCATATTTCCCACGAACCGAACGCTTGAAGCAGAAGCATTTCAAGCCCGTTCTTCACTACGGCACCCTGGTCGCTCCCTTTCTTCATGAAAAGCGTTGTATCGGGATTGTAAAGCAAGTCGTAGAGCAAATGCCTTGAAGTGAGACATTCGTAAGGGATATTCGGGCACTGGTCGGCTTGGGGATACATTCCTACAGGTGTACAATTCACAATAACCTCGTATTCGTCCATGACTTCGGGAGTCAGTTCATCATAAGTGATGGTCTGCTCATTATGCCGGTTCCGTGAAACGAAAAGGGTTTCCAGTCCTAATTGCTTCAAGCCGTAATGGATAGCTTTCGAAGAACCTCCCGTACCTAAGATAAGCGCTTTCTTGTGATGTGATTCCAATAGTGATTCGATGGAGCGGGTAAAGCCAATGACATCCGAGTTATATCCTGCCAGCTTCAATTTTCCTTTGTTCCGTTCAAACTTGATAACGTTAACCGCGCCGATTTCGGCGGCAACTGAGTCCACACGGTCTAAATAAGAGATGACTTTTTCCTTGTAGGGGATGGTGACGTTGAGTCCGCAAAGGTCGGAATTCATAGCCACGACTTTCGGGAAATCTTCGATAGTTGGTATCTCGAAATTGACATATTGAGCGTCGATGTTCTCCGATGCGAACTTCTCGTTGAAGAAGTTCTTGGAAAAGGAATGTCCGAGCGGATAACCTATCAAACCAAATTTTTTCATGTCATGGAAGTTTATAAAAAATTATTTAGTTGCAAAATATAACGTACAGATACCCAGTGTCAGTCTTTTAAAGACAACTTCCTTGAAGCCTGCCTTACGAAGGATGCCTTGCATCACTTCTCCTTGGGGAAAAGCCTTGATGGAATTAGGCAGATAAGTATAGGCACTACGGTCTTTAGAAAATAGTTTCCCTAAATTGGGAATGACTACCTTAGAATAGAGGGCATAAAGTTGCTTCATCGGGAACCATTCGGGTTCAGACAGTTCCAGAATCACAAGATGTCCGCCCGGAACCAATACCCGATGCATTTCTTGCAGCCCTTTGTCCAGGTTTTCGAAATTACGCACACCGAAAGCTACGGTAATGGCATCGAAGCGGGCATCGGGAAAGGTAAGCGCGGTACAGTCTTCTTTGGCAAAAGAGATGTGCGCGTCCAGATTTGCCTGTTTCACTTTTTCTCTTCCCACGTTCATCATCCCTTCCGAGATATCGGTCCCTATCAGTTCTTCAGGTTGAAGCATGCGGTAAGCTTGTATGGCGAAGTCGCCCGTACCTGTGGCTACATCCATGATGCGTTGCGGACGATAAGGCTTGAGCAGGCTGATGGCCTTGCGCCTCCAGCTTTTGTCGATATCCAACGAGAGCAGGTGGTTCAGCTTGTCGTAGGCAGGGGCGATGTTGTCGAACATCTTCTCCACCTGCGCCGCCTTCCCTTCGCTTTCGTTATAAGGTTTGATTTTCTCTTGGGGATAATGAGTCATGGTAATAATGTTTTTTAATGTGCCAATGGACAATGTGCCAATAGAAAAATATTCTCACATTAGCACATTGGCACATTGTTATCATTCCATCAGATAGTCCATCACGTTCTTTTCGATACGTTCGGCAAGATGCTCAGTATCGGCTTTTACGAATGATTCACCTGTGATGTGCTCGTACAGCTCAATGTAACGGTCGCTGATAGAGGATACGATTTCGGGAGTCATTTCGGGAACCTGCTGGCCTTCTTTTCCTTGGAAACCGTTTGCCATCAGCCATTCGCGGACAAACTCTTTCGACAATTGCTTTTGGGGCAATTCTTTTTCGAAACGTTCCTGATAACCTTCCAGATAGAAGTAACGGCTGGAGTCGGGCGTATGGATTTCGTCCATCAGGTAAATCTGTCCGTTGTGCTTTCCGAACTCGTATTTCGTGTCTACCAGAATCAGTCCTCTTTCGGCTGCGATTTGTGTACCGCGTTCGAAGAGGGCGAGGGTATAGCGTTCCAATGTTTCATATTCTTCGGGAGTAGCCAGTCCGCGGGCAAGGATTTCCTCTTTCGAGATATCCTCGTCGTGCATACCCATTTCGGCCTTTGTGGTAGGAGTGATAATCGGATGAGGGAACTTTTCGTTCTCGCGCATGTTTTCGGGCAAGCGTACACCGCAAATCTCACGCACACCGCTCTTGTAAGCACGCCAGGCACTTCCGCACAAGTATCCGCGTACAATCATTTCCACGGGGAATCCTTGGCACAATACGCCCACGGTCACCATCGGATCAGGAGTAGCGAGTTTCCAGTTGGGGCAAATGTCGGAAGTAGCGTCCAGGAATTTAGCCGCTATCTGATTCAGCATCTGTCCTTTATAGGGGATTCCTTCAGGCAATACCACATCGAATGCCGAGATGCGGTCGGTAGCTACCATAATCAGTTTTTCATTGTTGATGTTGTACACATCACGCACTTTGCCATGATAAACACTTTTCTGTCCCGGAAAGTGAAAATCGGTTTTTGTTAAAGCTTTACTCATATTGCTATATATAATTATAGGTGTATATCCTTTTCTTTCGAAGTCTTCGTTTGCTTAGGGTCCGCTTTCTTTTCCGCTTCAAATTTTTCGTATGCCTCTACGATGCGGGTCACCAACTTGTGGCGCACGATGTCTTTCTTGTTCAGTTCTATGAAACCGATGCCTTTCACTCCTTTCAGTATTTTCAAAGCTTGTATCAAGCCCGAAGCCTGGTGCGAAGGAAGGTCTATCTGCGTCATGTCGCCCGTCACAATCATCTTGGTGTTCATACCCATACGGGTGAGGAACATCTTGATTTGCTGGGTGGTGGTGTTCTGGGCCTCGTCAAGAATCACCACGGCATCGTTTAATGTACGTCCGCGCATAAAGGCGAGCGGGGCAATCTGAATGATATTCAAGTCCATGTATTCCTTCAGCTTAGCCGCCGGAATCATGTCTTGCAAGGCATCGTAGAGTGGTTGCAGGTAAGGGTCGATTTTGTCTTTCATGTCTCCGGGAAGGAAGCCCAGCTTTTCTCCGGCTTCTACCGCCGGACGGCTCAAGATGATTTTCTTGATTTCCTTGTTCTTCAATGCCCGTACGGCAAGAGCAATGGCCGTATACGTTTTGCCCGACCCGGCGGGACCAATGGCGAATATCAAGTCGTTCTTCTCGAATTCCTTCACCAGTTTCAACTGGTTGGCGCTTCGGGGCGTAATCGGTTTTCCCGTCACGCTATACACGATAGCGTCGCCCGTCTTTTCCACCGCGGGCTTGTTTCCCTTGATAATATCCAGAATCGCCTCTTCGTTCAATGAATTGTATTGTGCGCAATGCTTTTCCAAGTCCAGAATGGCTTCTTCGAAAGCGCACATTTCTTCTTCATCTCCCATAACCTTGATGACATTCCCGCGAGCCACGATGCGCAACTTGGGGAATAATGCCTTGATCATTTGCATGTTGGCGTTGTTGATGCCATAGAAGATCACCGGATCGATGTCCTCCAGTACAATATGCTTTTCTATCATTCAGTCTTTGCTCGTAATTAAATTTTCTGCAAATTTAATCATTCCTTTGAATCTACAAACGTCCAATCGGGCAAATTCTTTCTTTTTTCACCTTGTGTTTCGTCGAATCTCCTTATCTTTGTGCGTTTTTAAATGAAAAGAGATGAAAAAAATAGCGAATATAAACCTGATAGTATGCGGCTTCCTGCTGCTTTTAGGAAGTTGCATGGAGCCGGACCAGACCATTGTGTTGAACAACCCGCACAACATACGGGGGGTGGTAAGTTATAAACGGAGTTTCAACGATTTGAACGATGTGCAACTTGCTATGGCAAAACGTATCGGTATCCGCCCGATAGCGTCGAGAAAAGATGCCGAAGACGAAGTAGAGTCTTCCCACCTTGCCCGAATCGCCCCGTGCGAGCGGTACGATATGGATTCGTTGACCCACTCCATTCCTTATCTTATCCCGAAGGCCAGTGCCTTGCTTGATACCATTGGTGCCAATTTTCTCGACTCGCTGAAACACAAAGGACTGAATCCGAACAAGGTGATAGTAACTTCGGTGTTGCGCACCAAGGACGATGTAAAACGCTTGCGCCGCACCAACGGGAACGCGTCGCTCAATTCATGCCATTTCTATGGAACCACGTTCGACATCAGTTGGAAGCGGTTCACGAAGGTAGAGCATCCCGAAGGACGTCCCATGCAGGACGTGGGCGCGGATACCTTGAAATTGGTACTTTCGGAAGTGCTCCGCGACTTGCGGAAAGCCGACCGGTGCTACGTGAAGTACGAATTGCGTCAAGGATGTTTTCACATAACGGCACGATGAGCGTATGGCACGGTATTTCATTTATTTAGGATATGACGGCACGAATTATCACGGATGGCAAATCCAACCCAATGGGGCAAGCGTGCAAGAAGAATTGCAAAAAGCGCTCTCTACCTTGATGCGCCGCCCGATGGAGGTGGTCGGTGCCGGACGCACGGACGCGGGAGTTCATGCCAGCCTGATGATAGCGCACACGGATATAGTTGCATCGGCCGATGCAACTATATGGGTGGACAAACTCAACCGCTTGCTTCCGCCCGACATTGCGGTTTACCGCATCCGGAGAGTGACGGACGATGCCCATGCCCGTTTTGATGCTACTTACCGGAAGTATCAATACCACATCACGACAAGTAAGAATCCTTTTCTCCGCCATTATGCGTGGCGGGTGTTCCAACCGCTCGATTTCGAACGAATGAACGAAGCCGCCTCCGTACTTTTCGAGTATACCGACTTCACGAGCTTCAGCAAACTTCACACCGATGTGAAAACCAATAATTGCCGCATCATGCATGCCCGGTGGGAGCAGACGGGTGTGGACGAATGGGTATTTACAATTCAGGCCGACCGGTTCTTGCGGAACATGGTACGGGCGGTGGTAGGTACGCTGGTCGAGGTAGGCCGTGGCAAACTTACGATAGAAGGTTTCCGTCGGGTGATTGAGGCAAAAGACCGGTGCAGTGCAGGGACATCCGTTCCCGGTCATGCCTTGTTCTTGGTCGATGTGGGTTATCCCGAACGACTATTCCTCCCTGTTTCTGACTAATAAGAATATCCGTTTAAGCAAGATATTTCACCACAGAGAACACAAAAGAACCGCCACCCAGCAGTTCCTGGACGAAAACCGAAACGCCGACCTTTCGAAAATGAAAAGCTCCCCCGGATGATTCCCGAAGAATACCACGGCGAGATAGAAAAGCCCCACAGGCGGGAAAACCCCAAGCTTGCCTGCATCATCAACGGTGGCCAGGACCTCATCGCCCGAACGTTCAAACGGCAGAACAGACCATGCAGGAAGATACCCCCGGAAAATGAATATATACCGCATCGGCAGTTGGATATATACTGCAACTGCCCATGGATATATACTTCATCCGCCGATGCAGTATATATCCCTGAAAAGAGTTTTTGGAATAAAAAAAGTCCAGCACTTCACTGCATACAAATTTGCCTATCTCATCAAGTTTCCTTATCTTTGAGGCATGAGGAAAA
>URCM01000010.1 GCA_900546355.1 uncultured Bacteroides sp. | reverse complement strand
AAACATGAAAATAGGAGATAAACACCTATGATTAGTGTTTACCTCCTACTCGATTGATTTTCATTTGCTTACATTAGAAACGGAAACGGTCGTTTTGGCCATATATGGCATTAGCACTCCATTCC
The DNA here is from genome assembly GCA_900546355.1 of uncultured Bacteroides sp. Lineage (GTDB taxonomy): Bacteria > Bacteroidota > Bacteroidia > Bacteroidales > Bacteroidaceae > Phocaeicola. The sequence continues at coordinate 48,177 of URCM01000010.1, read as the reverse complement.
AGATTCTTCTTGATTTCCTTCAACAAACTTTTTACCATTTTCATAATGTTACCCTTTCTCTTAGTTTAGTTCATCTGTTTTTTGTTGTGATTCATGTTTTACAACACAAAAATAATGCCTTTGTCCGAAAGATAGCTTTCGGTAAAGGAAAAAATGGGTCAATGGGTTTATTTCTTGATTTGCGTCAACGTGTATAGCCTCGTCAGGTTACAGGAATGAGACAACCTGCCAATTTGGCAGGTTGCCTGGGGGATATGTTAATCTTCATTGATGAGCAAAGACGAGTCGCCGTAACTTAGGAAGCGGAAGTCGTGTGCCAGTGCGTAATCGTAAATGCGGTGCCAGTCGCCTTTTACGAATGCCGATACCAAAAGCAGTAACGTGCTTTGCGGCTGGTGGAAATTGGTCACCATGCGTTTGACTATCTTGTATTCGTATCCTGGTGCGATGATGATTTGTGTGCTGGTATGCAGGGCATCCAATTGATGCCGTTCCATATAGTCAAGAATGTGTTGCAAGGCTTCTACCGTGGTAAGGGTAGGGTGGGTGTCGTAGGGCTGCCATTGTTGTACGTGTAATTCCGCTTCGTTGGCATCAGGATTTTGGCTGATGGTTATACCTATATAATATAGGCTCTCCAATGTGCGGACCGAAGTGGTGCCTACGGCTACGGCTTTCCCTTCGTGGGCGATAAGTTTCCGGATGGTGCTTTTCGAGACCGAGATATATTCGGTATGCATTTCGTGTCCGGCTATTTCTTCGCTCTTTACCGGTTTGAATGTGCCTGCTCCTACATGGAGCGTCACTTCTTCCAAATCTACCCCTTTCGCTTTCAGCGCATCGAGCACCCGTTGGGTGAAATGCAGTCCGGCGGTAGGAGCCGCTACCGAGCCTTTTATCTTCGAGTAAACTGTCTGGTAAGTTTCCTTGTCGCTTTCTTGTGTTTCCCTGTTTAAATAAGGTGGGATAGGCAGTTCGCCGAACATTTCAAGAATGTCGGCAAAGGTGATTTGAGGGTTGTTCCATGTGAAGTCTACCCAATGGCTGGTGCCTTGCGCTTCGCCCCGGGTGGCGGTCAGGATTATCTCTTGTCCTTTTACGGTCATCCGGCGGGTCAGCGCGCCTTCTTTCCATTTCTTCAGGTTGCCTATCATGCAGAGCCATGCGGCGTGTTCGGTTTGTTGGAAATTCAGCGCATAGTCATTGGGCTGGATTGGTTCCAGGCAAAATATTTCAATCAAGGCTCCGGTTTCTTTCCGGAAGTGCAAGCGTGCCTGAATCACTTTGGTGTTGTTGAATATCATCAGCATGCCCGGTTCGATGTAATCGGGTAGGGAGGTGAACCGGGTTTCACTGATGGATCCGTTTCTGTAAACCAAAAGTTTCGACTGGTCGCGCACCGGGAGTGGGAACTTAGCGATGCGCTCTTCGGGAAGCGGATAATTGTAATCGCTGATATGAATGTGTTTGGTATCTTCCATCGTTTTGTCTTGTTATTGAAAAGAATGCGTGCAAAGGTAGTTATTCTCGTCTGCATACGCAAGTATAATCGGCAGGTGATGGAAACAGATGTGTCAAGAGATGTAAACAGATGAAATCTTTTGGCTAAAAAAAGTTTGTATTCTAAAACTTATTTGTTTCTTTGTAGAGTTGTTTAATTAAAAAAAAGGAAGGAATAGCTTATGAAAAAATTAGTCATGCTGGCAGGAGCGATGTTTTTGCTTGCCGGTTGTGTTTCACAACAAAAAGGACCGGAAGGGCTTCCCACCTTTCAGAATACGGGAAATCCGTTGATAACCGACAAGTTTACCGCTGATCCGGCACCGATGGTGTATGGCGATTCGCTTTATTTGTATGTAGGGCACGATGAGTATTATGCCGGACAGGATTCTGCTTCGGGTGGTAAGGAATTCAACATCACCGAATGGTTGTGTTATTCTACTGCGGATATGCAGACGTGGACCGATCATGGTTCGGTATTGAAACCTGCCGATTTTAGCTGGGCGGTAGGCGAGGCATGGGCTTCGCAGGTAGTCGAGAAAGGCGGTAAGTTTTATTATTACACCACCGTCCAGGCTGGTGAACCGTATACGGGTAAGGCGGTAGGTGTAGCTGTAGGCGATTCTCCTACAGGTCCGTTTAAAGATGCTATCGGCAAACCGTTAGTGTGTGATACAATGACATCCAACGGTGCACGCGGTTGGTGGAACGATATTGACCCTACCGTGTTGGTTGACGAAGAAGGCCAGGCATGGATGAGTTGGGGAAACGGAACGTGTTTCTTGGTGAAGTTGAAACCGAATATGGTGGAACTGGACGGCGAGATTCAAGTGGTAGACTTGCCGAAGTACGTAGAAGGCCCGTGGTTGCATAAGTACGGCGATTTGTATTACCTTACTTACGCTTCGATGGGAGAAGGCAGGGAAACGATTTCGTATGCTACGGCATCTTCGGTGGCAGGTCCCTGGACGTATAAAGGAGAACTGACGGGCATGGCGGAAAACAGCTTTACCATTCATCCGGGAATTGTAGAGTTTAAAGGCAAATGGTACTTGTTCTATCACAACGCTACGCTTACATTAGACGGACATCAGGGAGCCATCGGACGCCGGAGTGTATGTGTGGACGAGTTGTTCTATAATCCCGACGGTACCATGAAACCGGTGGAACAGACCCAAAAGGGTGTCAGCCAAACTAAATGAGGCGGAAGCCCTTCTTGACAATAACATGATTGTATAACTGATAAACTGAATCAAAATGAAAACACTGTCTTTTGTGCTGACATGCTTCTTGGCATTGTCGGCGGCTACAGCTCAGGTATTGCCGGAAGGAACACCGGCACAAACCAATGTCCCCGAAATGAAATATCCGTGTGTAGATGCTTCGTCGCGCGCTACGTTTAAGTTACACGCTCCGCAAGCGCAAGATGTGAAGGTGGATATTTGTGGACAGAAATGGCAGATGACGAAGAATGCGGATGGGGTGTGGAGTGTGACCACCGATCCGTTGGTAGTAGGTTTCCATTATTATTTCCTGATAGTAGACGGGGTAGCGGTAAACGACCCTGCCAGCGAAACCTTCTTCGGATGCGGGAAAATGGCAAGCGGCATCGAGATACCCGAGTCTCCCGAAGCGGCGGCTTATTATACGTACAATCAATCTGTCGCTCACGGACAGGTGCGTGAATGTCACTATTATTCCTCGGTAGAGCAAAAAGAACGCAGATGCTTTGTCTATACACCGGCAGACTATGACACGAATGTTTCCCAACGTTATCCGGTATTGTATTTGCAGCATGGTATGGGCGAAGACGAGCGTGGCTGGAGCCAGCAGGGAAAGATGGCGAATATCCTCGACAATCAGATAGCTGCCGGCAAATGTGTACCGATGATTGTGGTGATGGACTATGGAAACTGCGGCTACATTCATGGCACCAGACCCGGCGAGTCGCGTGAAGAGTTTGGCGCATCGTTCACTCCTATTTTGTTGAATGATATCATTCCGTACATTGACCGTACTTTCCGTACGTTGACCGACCGTGACCATCGTGCCATGGCTGGATTGTCGTGGGGAGGTCATCAGACATTCCAGACCACACTTGCCAATTTGGATAAATTTGCTTATATAGGTGCCTTCAGCGGTGCCATCTTCTTGCCTCCGCAGGCAGATATGCGCCAAGTGTACAATGGTGTCTTTGCCGATGCCGATGCTTTCAACGGGAAAGTACACGCGTTGTTTTTGGGCATGGGGTCGGAAGAGAACATGGGAAGCAAAGGATTGAGCGAGAAATTGACAGCCATCGGCATACGGAATACGTATTACGAGTCGCCGGGTACGCATCACGAGTGGCTGACATGGCGCAGATGCCTGAATGAATTCTTACCGTTGATTTTTAAACCTGCTGAATGATGAAAACGTTATTGGCTTCTTTGTTTCTGATGGGTGCGATGACATTATCTGCCCAATCTGCCGGGAAGGCAGCCGGAGAGTTGCCGGGTAATCGTTCCGCTTTAAGTGTACGCTCGTCTCAATATCCCCGCATTTCTGCCGGCCATCGGGCTTCTTTCAAAATCAAGGCACCCGAAGCGAAGCGTGTACAAATCGATTTGGGAAGAAAGTATGATATGGTGAAAGATGCCGAAGGTTACTGGACGTGTACTACCGATTCGTTAGGTCCGGGCTTTCATTATTATTTCCTGATAGTTGATGGTGTTCCGGTGGCAGATCCTGCCAGCGAGTCTTTCTTCGGATGCGGCGTGATGGCAAGCGGCATCGAAATTCCTTACCCGGAGGGTGACACCCGCTTTGCTTTGGCCGACGTGCCTCATGGAGAGATTCGTATGAAGCGTTACTTTTCGAAGACGGCGAACGACTGGCGGCGCATGTTTGTTTATACACCTCCTTGCTACGAGAAGTCGACAGCTGCGTATCCGGTGCTTTACCTGCAACACGGAGGGGGTGAAGACGAACGTGGATGGTCGCAGCAGGGGCTGACTGATATTATCATGGATAATCTGATAGCCCGGAAAGAAGCGGTGCCGATGATTATTGTAATGCTGGATGGCAATTCGAAAGATTTCAATTCGGAGTTGTTTAACGATTGCATTCCGTTGGTCGAAAAGACTTATCGGGTGAAGACCGGCCGTGCGAGCCGTGCGTTGGCAGGTTTGTCGATGGGAGGCATACAAACGTTGAACGCCTGCATTACGCATCCGGAGTATTTTTCTTATATCGGTGTGTTCAGTTCCGGTTGGTGGGCGCAGTCGCGTCACGGCATGCCGGCTCACGATACCGAGAAGTATTACGAGAAATTAAAGGCACATAAAGATGAGTTTAATCAAGGTTTTAAGCAATTTTGGTTCTCGATGGGAGGAGAAGAGGACATCGCTTACCGGAATTGCCAGATTATGCTGAAGCGTTTCGATGAGATAGGTATCCGTTATACTTATTTCGAGACGCCGGGCGGACATACATGGCCTGTATGGCGGGAAAGTCTGTATCGTTTTGCCCAGCTGTTGTTTAAATAATGTTCAAAAGTGTGTAAGTAAGGCCACATTTGAAGGAGTAAGGTTAGTATATTATTTGGATATGAAACACAAGAAACTATTTTTATGGGCAGTCGGAATGGCAGCATTTGCAGGGCTTCGGGCACAAAACCCGATTATCACGGGACAATTTACTGCCGACCCTACCGCAAGAGTGTTCGATGGAAAATTGTATCTTTATCCTTCGCACGATATTCCGAGTCCGATAGAACGTTTGAAAGAATGGTTCTGCATGGCGGATTATCATGTGTTTTCGTCTGATAACTTGGTGGATTGGACTGATTACGGTGTTGTCCTTTCACAAGAAGATGTGCCGTGGGGTGATGCCGGAGCATATTCGATGTGGGCACCCGACTGCGTTTATAAGGACGGGAAATATTATTTCTTCTTTCCGGCAAGCCCGAAAGGAGAGAAAGGATTCAACATCGGGGTGGCTGTGTCTGATAAGCCATACGGTCCTTTCAAGCCATTGGCGAAACCGATAGAGGGGGTGCATGGCATCGACCCGTGCGTTTTGCTTGATAAAGACGGCCAGGCTTATTTATACTGGTCAGGACGGGGACTGAATGTAGCCCGTCTGAAACCCAATCTGACAGAACTTGATTCCGAGCCGGTATTGGTTGCCGATGTGAAAGATGGGTTTAAGGAAGGCCCGTTCGCTTTTGAGCGTAATGGCAAGTATTATCTTACTTACCCGTGGGTGAAAGACAAGACTGAATGCCTGGCGTACGCGATGAGTGATAATCCGATGGGTCCGTTTACATATACGGGCATCATTATGGAGCAATCGCCTACGGGATGCTGGACCAATCATCATTCGTTGGTGGAATATAAGGGGCAGTGGTATTTGTTTTATCACCATAACGACTATAGTCCGGAGTTTGACAAGAACCGTTCGGTTCGCATTGATTCATTATTCTTTCATGCCGACGGAACCATACGTCAGGTTATTCCCACTTTGCGCGGGGTAGGCATTACAGATGCGCGCCGGAATATTCAGATAGACCGTTACAGTGCCCGGAGCGGGGAAGAAACCTCGATTGGTTTTTTGAATCAGGAGACGAAATTTGACGGATGGAAGACTGTGTTCAGCCGGAAAGGCGCATGGGTGGATTATAACCGGGTGGACTTTGGCGAAGGAGCGTTGCGCAGGTTGTATGCCCGTGTCTTGTCGGATACAGGCGGGACGTTGTGTGTCTATGCCGGCGGAAAGGTCATTGCCAAACTGCTTGTTCCGGCATCGGTTCCGGTCTGGAAAACATTGGCTGTACCTGTAACGGATTCTCCTGCAGGTATATGCGATTTGCGCGTTTCACTTTCGGAAGGCAGTGGGGTGCAAGTTGATTGGATTCGTTTTGAGTGATTCTGAAATTCTCAAAACTGTTCCTTGGCGCATATTGAACACGGAGGCACAAAGACACGGAGTTTAGAAACTGTTTTGAATTTATCGCTCAAAGCGCACACGAAAACGAGTACATCAAGCCAAGAAAAACTTTTTGTAGAAATGCAAAACAGTTTCTAAACTCTGTGCCTTCGTGCCTCTGTGTTCCATTCCGTTTTTCGCAAACCAATTTTGTCCTACTGTGATAACCGGTTTGCTTTAAGCGAAGTTTTGAGCGGGACAGGAGGCAGCTGGATGCGTTTGCCGAAGACAGGCTTTTGGGGGACGGCCAGGCTCTGGAAGGCAGGAGACAGGCTGCGGCTTCCGGCATAGGATGTTTCGTAATGCCTGCCGGCTTCGGCCAAGGCGGCACGAAGCATCGGTTCGTTCACGTCGCCTAACTGATAAGGCAACATAGGGTCGTCGATGGCTTGAATGTCGGGCTGCAGGCCGTCGGGCATGCAGGGAGTTTCTCCTGTGGCATTCTGGTAAATGCTAATCATTACATATAAGCCCCAGTTCTTGATTTCTTCCGGACAGTCTACGTAGGTGTCTTCCCCGCTCATCATTATCCCCGTGCAGTATTTGCCATGCGAATTTTGTCCTATCAGCCGGATATCCATGTAGGGCATCAGTCCGCTCAGCAAGGCTTCGGAAGCGGAAGCCGTATTGGGAGAGATGAGTCCGTATATCCGTTCCAGCCCGATATTGGCGTCTTTTGTGCTGATGTGCAGGTTGATGTCATCGTAGTTGTATTCGGTGGTGAACGGGGTTTCCAGGCTGATTCCTTCTTGCCGGTAGGCTTCGGTCAGGTAAGCGTTGTATTGTTCTTTCTCGAATATATCCCCTGCATCGACATTCGCTTTCGGGGCAAACATAGACGCCAGTACGTTTTCGGTAATCACATAGCCGCCTCCGTTGTAGCGCAGGTCGAGCACCAGTTCCTTGATGCCTTCGCTTTTGAACTTTTTCCCTATTTCCACCAGTTGGGGGATGGAGTTTAAATCGAAGCTGGCATAAGCAAGGTAGCCTACCTTTTTCCCGTTGAACTCATAAACGGTATCACACAGAATCGGGTTTTCGTACATGGTAATGGCATTGAGTGTCACTTGCTCTCCCGAAAAAATAGTATTGGTTTCCGCATCGTATGTGCCGAGCGTGGAAGTCAATGTCGGACTGTAGTACAGGTCGAGGTAATTGTCGGTGGTGATGTATTCATCGCCCAGTGTAAGGAGGATGTCACCACGTTTCAGTCCCGCTTTTTCGGCGGGGCTTCCGGCTGACACGTAATTGACTACTCCGATGCATTGATTGCTGTCTTCGCTGAGCAGATAAACCGTAAGGTTCCAGCCGTAGGTAGTCGATACTCCCTCTACACTGCTGTTGAACGATGCCATATCATTGGTCATCATGGTCCATTTGTCGATATATTTATCACCTTCGTGGTAGCGTATGCGGTCGACGGTTCCGATAGGGTCTTCGTTGGTCTCGATGTCCCATTGCGACAAGTCGCCGGCTATGTCTTCGTTCCAATAGTACCATAGGCTCATGATGTCTTTTCCTAACTGGTTGGCGTAATAAATCTCGTTGCTGATGGTTGGTTGCGGGGTGTCTCCTCCTGGGTTTGGTTCTGGTGTGTTTTCGTCTGTACAGCCCGTTCCTAATCCGCTTCCTATGAAGAGAAGCAATATTCCTAAGATTTTTTTATTCATGTGTCTTTTTTTTAGATGTTGATTTGTTTGAGATGTCCGCTTGCAAAGATACTGAAAAAAATGAAAACAAAGCGTCAAGATGGAAATGAATCAGTTTTTAAGTCTGGTTGCGATAAGCGGCGTAGTCTGCTTGGTTTGTCTATGGGCGGCGCAGTTATATTCCCCCGGATTTTATTTAGAAGCTGTTTTGAATTTCTCCAAAAAGTTTTTCTTGGCTTGATGTATCCGTTTTCGTGTGTGCTTTGGGCGATTTTTTGGTCCTTTTCGCTCCTGTTCTTCGTCAGATAGCCCGCTATCTTCCTCATCACAGAAGCGAAAATGCCTCAAAAACTCATCCCAAATCATCGCACGATAAATTCAAACAGCTTCTTAGGATAGCTTCAGGATAGTTTATAAAAAAAGCAGAGGCATAAAGATACTCCGTTTGCTTGAGTTTGTTCACTCTTCGAAACGTCAGGGTGTCTTTATGCCTATGCACGTAGCGGATTCGTTAGGGGTGTGAAGCGTTTTTATTCGACTTCGCCCAACGAATTTCCGTACTCCATTTCACCTTGTACTACGAAGAAGACTTCATCGGGGTTGAATGGCCCCATGCCGTCTTTCTTGGCCTCACCGACTATGTAGTTTACAATTTCATCTTGGTCGATGTTGATGTAGCCTTCTTCATCGGGCTGGGCATCCAGGCAGCCGCTGGTTGTATAGTAATCTACTATCAGGTCGAGCATGTAATACAACTCGTCATCCGAAAACTTGCCTTTCAAGTCTTGTGGCAAATAGTTCTTGATGAATTCGATGGTTTTTTCATCGTCTTCATCTTCCAACAAGAAATCGTCATCCATTCCCATAGTTCAGTTGTTTTTAAGATTAATGATAAAAAAATCGGTTGGCTGGCGTCAGCTATCCGTCGTCTTCCTTTATTTCAGCAGTGCTTCTACCTTTTCCTTCAAAGCGGCTTTGGTAGTAGCGCCTACTTGTTTGTCGACTACTTTACCGTCTTTGATGAAAAGTACGGTCGGAATGTTGCGTACGCCGAATTGGCCGGGCAGGTCGGAGTTTTCGTCTACATCACATTTGCCGATGTTTACCGTTTCTTTGTACTCTTCTGCCAGTTCTTCGATATAGGGCGCAATTTGGCGGCAGGGACCGCACCAAGTTGCCCAAAAGTCCAATACTACCGGTTTGCCTTCGGCTACGATTGCCTCAAAATTGTCATCTTTAATTGTCAGTGCCATAATTCAAAAGTTTTTTGTTGTCTAAAATATGTACGCAAATATATACTAATTTATTTTATAGTCCAACAAAGGTTGGCTTTTTAAATAATTTACAAGGTTTTTCTGTACCGATATTTTCAGGGTGTGCGACATCAGATTGACAAACATTTGCCCGTCTTCATCGCGTATAAAGAAGTAAAGTTCCGTATTTCCCGGACTTTCTTTCACCATAGAGCCGAGTTCTACAATCATTTCGTCATTAATGGCGGACAGAGGAGCTGTAACGGTGAGCTTTTCCACCAGCCGGTCTTTTACTTCGGGCAGGAGTTCGATGCTGTTTATTTTCACTTCCCATTCATCGGGTTTCCATTGCTTGGGCTGGCATTTTCCTTTCATGAAGAGGAACATTCCTTCCATGAAGAAATTTTTCTTGTCTACCCAGTCATTTCCGAAGAAAGCGAATTCCTCCGTACCCGAATAGTCTTCTACTTTGGCGATGCCGTACGGTTTCCCGGTGCGTGTGTAGCCTTCGCGCACATTTGTGACTATGCCCCCTAAGGTAAGGTCGCGGTTCTGGAGCGGAGTCAGGTCGGCCAGTTGGTTCATGTGCGTATTGCATACATCTTCCAGGATGACGGCAAATTCATCCAGGGGATGTGCAGATAGATAGATTCCTACCAGTTCGCGTTCCTTGTTCAGGCGTTCCAGGTCGCTCCATGCCGGTGCGTGTATGATTTCGGGGGTTGCTATCTCTACCGCATCGATTCCTCCGAAGAGCGAGTTGGTTATGGCGGCTTTGTCGAGTTGATAACGGTTCCCATAGCGTACCAACACTTCGGTGAAAGTTTCTTCTTTGGCATTTTTCACGAAGAAATCTTCGCGTTTGATGCCCGCAAAGCTATCGAATCCGCCGGCCAATGCCAGGTTTTCAATGTTTTTACGGTTGCATGCCGAAAGGTTGATGCGTTGCACAAAGTCGAAGATGTTTTTGAACAGTCCGTTCTTTTTACGTTCGGCAAGGATGCTTTGTACCGCGGATTCGCCTACTCCCTTGATGGCTCCCAGGCCGAAGCGGATGTCGCCATGCTCGTTTACCGAAAACTTCATGCTGCTTTCGTTTACATCGGGGCCCAATACCTTGATTCCTGTAATCTTGCATTCGTCCATCAGTTTGGTGATTTCGGTGATGTTCGAAATGTTCCGGCTCATGGTGGCCGCCATGTATTCCGAAGGATAGTTTGCTTTCAGGTAAGCTGTTTGGTAGGCTACCCACGAGTAGCAGGTGGCGTGCGACTTGTTGAACGCATACGAAGCGAACTTTTCCCAGTCGGCCCAAATCTTTTCAAGCACTTGCGGGTCGTGTCCGTTTTTCTTTCCTCCTTCGATGAACTTGGGTTTCATGTGGTCTAGCTTGTCGCGCAGTTTCTTACCCATGGCTTTACGCAGGGCGTCCGATTCGCCTCGGGTGAAGTCGGCAAGCAAACGCGAAAGCAACATCACCTGCTCCTGATATACCGTAATGCCATACGTATCTTTCAGGTATTTTTCCATAATAGGGATGTCATACTCTATCGGTTTGCGCCCATGCTTGCGGTCGATAAAGTCGGGTATATAGTCCATCGGTCCCGGCCGGTAGAGGGCATTCATGGCTATCAGGTCTTCGAAAGTGGAAGGTTGTAGCTCGCGCAAGTATTTCTGCATGCCGGCCGATTCGAACTGGAACGTACCGACGGTCCGTCCGTCGCTATATAATCTGTAGGTAGCGGGGTCGTCAATCGGAATCTCGTCGATATCCAGTTCGATGCCTTTGCTATGGCGGATATTTTCCAAGGCTTCCTTGATGATAGACAAGGTCTTCAGTCCTAAGAAGTCCATTTTAATCAGTCCGGTTTCTTCGATGACCGAGCCTTCGTATTGGGTGACCAACATCTTTTCGCCTGTTTCTTTGTCGTCCGCGGTACTTACAGGTACCCAGTCGGTGATGTCATCCCGGCAGATGATGGTACCGCAAGCATGTACGCCTGTATTGCGCACATTGCCTTCCAGCATTTTTGCATATTTGATGGTATCTCGTAATATCGGGTCGGGAGATACTTCAGCGGCTTGCAATTCGGGTACATAGGCGATGGCGTTGGGCAGGTTCAGTTTCTTGTCGGGTATCTTGTCGGGCACTAATTTACATAAGCGGTCTGACTCGGACAAGGGGAGCTTTTGCACGCGTGCTACGTCCTTGATGGCGAGTTTGGTAGCCATGGTGCCGTAGGTAATGATGTGAGCCACTTTCTCTTGTCCGTATTTTTCTGTTACCCAATTCAATACCCTTCCTCGTCCGTCATCATCGAAGTCTACATCAATATCGGGCAAGGAGATACGGTCGGGGTTCAAGAAACGCTCGAACAGCAGGTCGTATTTGATAGGATCTATCTGCGTGATGCCCAAGCAATAGGCTACCGCCGAACCGGCAGCCGAACCACGTCCGGGACCGACAGATACATCCAGTTGGTTGCGTGCGGCAGCGATGAAGTCTTGCACAATCAAGAAGTAGCCGGGGAATCCCATGGTTTTCATGATGTGCAGCTCAAACTTGATGCGTTCTTTCACTTCATCGGTTAATTCTTCTCCATAGCGGCGGTGTGCGCCTTCGTATGCCAATTTGGCCAAATAGTCGGCTTCCAGTTTGATACGGTATAATTTTTCATATCCTCCTAAGCGCTCTATTTTGGCTTGGGCGTCGGATTCACTCATGACGACATTTCCGTTTTCGTCTTGTGTGAATTCATCGAACAGGTCTTTTTCCGTATATTTCTTGCGGTATTCCTCTTCCGTACCGAAGTCTTCCGGAATGGCGAAGGTCGGCATGATGGGGGCGTGGTCTATCGAGTAGAATTCCACTTTATCGCATATTTCACACGTGTTTGCCAATGCTTCGGGCACATCGCTGAAAATGGCGTTCATCTCTTGGCGTGTCTTCATCCATTCTTGTTTGGTGTAAAGCATTCGCTTCGGGTCGTCCAGGTCTTTTCCTGTGCTCAGGCAAATCAAGCGGTCGTGGGCTTCGGCATTTTCTTCGTCAACGAAATGCACGTCGTTGGTGCATACTAATTTGATGTCGTATTTTTTAGCGTACTCAATCAGCTTTTTGTTGACCGTTTCCTGCAGTTTGTAGGTTTCGTGATTGGCTCGTGCTACAGTAGCCTTATGGCGTTGAAGCTCCAAATAGTAATCGTCGCCGAACAGGTTTTTATACCACTGGATTGCTTCTTCCGCTTCGGCGAATTGTCCTGCGGTAATGCGCCGGGGCACTTCCCCGCCCAGGCAAGCCGAGCAGACGATAAGTCCTTCGTGGTATTTTTCCAGTTCCACGCGGTCGGTACGCGGACGCATGTAGAAACCTTGTGTCCATGCTTTCGAGACCAGCTTGATGAGGTTGTGATAGCCTTTCAGGTTCTTTGCCAATACGACCAGGTGGTAGCCGCTTTGGTCTGTCTTTCCGTTCCGGTCGGTCAACCGGTTTCGGGCTACATACATTTCACATCCGATAATCGGTTTGAACAGTTTCTTTTGGGCAGCTTCCATTTGTTCCTGGCAAGCGGCTATATCCGCTTCCGGGTTTTCCGATTCTTGCTTGCCGTTTTTTATTGCCGCAATCTTTTTCTTCAGGTCTTTTATTTCGCCATTCGTCCCCCCATTCTTCTTGTTTACGTAATTGAAGAACTCTTTAATGCCGAACATATCACCATGGTCGGTGATGGCGATGCCTTTCATTCCGTCGGCTATCGCTTTGTCGACTAAACGGGGTATAGACGCTTGCCCGTCCAAAATCGAGTATTGGGTGTGGACGTGTAGATGAACAAAATCTTGCATAATTCGTTTACTGATAAAATTCACCCCAAAGATACCGAGTTTACGGCAAGAATCAAAAATAAATTCGCAAACCGTCTATATTTTGTTTAAAAAAGAAAGAAAGCGGTAATTTCTAAACCGTTTATTTGCAGGGTAGATAAATTAACTATATTTTTGCACGATGAAAAAATCCAGACCCCATTGTCTCAAGCATAACTGTAAGTATGAATAAGATAAGAAAAAAGATAAAGAAAATCAGATTGCACCAAGAAGGGACTCATATCTTGGTGACGGCGGCTCTTATACTCCTTATTATAAATGCAGGACTTTACTGGGGAGTAGTGTGGCGTTGGCCTTTTTATATTGTGGCCGCGGGCAGTATGGTCTTGTACCTGATGATGGTTAATTTCTTCCGTTGTCCGATACGTCTTTTCAATAAGGATACGGAGAAAATTGTCGTTGCGCCTGCCGATGGAAAGGTGGTAGTGGTAGAAGAGGTGGAAGAGCACGAATATTTTCACGACCGCCGGCTGATGGTATCTATTTTCATGAGTATCACCAACGTACATGCCAATTGGTATCCTGTAGACGGAACCGTGAAGCATGTTTCCCATCAGAATGGCCGTTTTATGAAAGCCTGGCTTCCGAAGGCAAGTACCGAAAACGAGCGTTCGACCATCGTGATTGAGACTCCCGAAGGGCATACGGTGATGGCACGTCAGATAGCAGGGGCGGTGGCACGGCGTATTGTGACTTATGCTGAAGTAGGAGAAGAATGTTATATTGATGAACACATGGGATTTATCAAGTTTGGTTCGCGTGTAGATGTCTATCTGCCGTTAGGTACAGAAATATGTGTGCGTATGGGGCAAAAGACAGTAGGTAACCAAACGGTAATAGCCAAATTAAAATAACAGTTAATCAAGGAGGAAAGGAAAAATGGCAAACGCAATTATCCGGAACATTCCGAACACGTTGACTTGCTGCAACTTGTTTTCAGGCTGTGTCGCTTCATGTATGGCATTTCAAGGTGAATATGCTTGGGCGTTCATCTTTATCGTAATCGGTGCGGTCTTCGATTTCTTTGACGGAATGATGGCGCGCTTGCTTCATGTTTCTTCTTCCATCGGTAAAGAGTTGGATTCACTTGCCGATGATATAACGTTTGGTTTGGCTCCGGCCGCTATCGCTTTTTCTTTGTTCCAGGAAGTGCATTATCCCGGCTTTATTCAGTGTTTGCGTCCGGTATTGCCTTATACGGCCTTTCTTATAGCGGTATTTTCCGGGTTGCGTTTGGCGAAATTTAATATAGACGAACGCCAGACCAGCTCTTTTATCGGGGTGCCTACTCCTGCCAATGCATTGTTTTGGGCTTCGTTGGTGACAGGTGGTCATTCCTTTTTGGTTTCTTCTCATTTCAACGCCCTCTATTTGTTTGTGTTGGTGGTAGTCATGTCGCTTTTGCTGGTAGTAGAGGTGCCCATGTTTTCTTTGAAGTTCAAGGATTTGTCGTGGAAACACAATAAAGTGAGCTATATCTTTCTGATTGTCAGTATCCCTTTACTTGTATTGTTCCGGTTGTGTGGATTTGCGGCCGTAATCGTATGGTATATACTTTGGTCTCTTGTGACTCGTAAAAAATCATAATACAACAATCGTTGGCACGGTTATTGTTGTTCTTTAATAAACCCAAAGCCAATAGCTATGTTTCACATATTAGGATTTATATTTTTCTTTCTTCTGATAATTTTCATTATCGGATTGGTTTTGTTGTCTAAAGTGCTCCGTACGATATTTGGATTCGGACGCAAAATGACAGGAAACACAACTAAAGGGAATGCAGGCCGGAGTACGGCTTATGCGGAAGAAACGTCTCAAGGAAATACGCAATATTCACAACAAAAGGGAAAAGTCCGGAAAAAGGTTTTTGATGAGGACGAAGGTGAGTATATCGATTTTGAGGAAATAAAGGGTGAATGAAGCATCAAGAATGAAGAATCGATTTGCCTTGAATGTCCAATTCATTCTTCATTCTTGATGCTTCATTTATTATTCTTCCTCTTCTCCTATATTTTGTATCGGCATCTGGCGCTTGATGGCTTCACGGAAGGAAATGATGGTTTCCGAGCGTGAAAGTCCTAACGGTTGCAGTTTATCGTGGATGATATTCAGCAAGTGGTGGTTGTTTTTCGCATAAATCTTGATGAACAAATCGTATTGTCCGGTTGTGAAATGACATTCCACTACTTCCGGAATAAGTTTCAACGCTTCTGTCACCGAATCGAACTGTTCTGGGTCTTTCAGGTATAATCCGATGTAAGCACATGTTTCATATCCGATTTTTTCAGGGTCGATGATAAACTCTGACCCTTTCAGTATGCCCAGATTGATTAGCTTCTGGATGCGCTGGTGAATAGCGGCTCCCGATACATTACAAGCCCGTGCTACTTCCAAGAACGGGATGCGTGCATTGTCTGCTATCAGTCGCAGAATCTGCTCGTCTAATTTGTCTAATTGATGATGTCCCATTTACTTTGTTTTTGATACAAATATAACGAATTTTATTCCATTCTCTCTATTTGTTTCCTGTTTTTTATATGAATGTTTGCATTTCATTCATTCTTTTTTATGTGTCGGCACTTTGTGTACCTTCGTTTTTCTTTTTCGCTTTGCTTCGAGCCGGTTTCTGTTTAGCCGGTTGTTTTTGAGGCTGCTCTTTTGAAGCTTCAGGTGTTTCTTCAGTTGGGGACACATCATTATTTTCATTGCCATGCAGTTTTTGCGTGTATTCTTTCGGAGTTTCCCCGAACAGTTCTTTGAACGTGTTCGAGAAATGAGAAAGGTTACTGTAGCCTACCGCATAGGCTACATCTGAAATGGAGAGCCGTTTTTCTTTTAATAGTTTGGCGGCTTGTTGCATACGGATGTTGCGTATGAAGTCGCGGGTGGATAGGTTGGTCAGCTCTTTTAGTTTCCGGTGCAGGTGTACACGGCTGATTCCTATGCTGTTTGCTACCATTTCCACACTGAGTGCAGGGTCTGCCAAATTTTCGTTAATGACAGCCATGATGCGTTCCATCAGTATCTCGTCTGATGAATTCACTTTCACTTCTTGCACTTTGTCGCTTTGTTCTTGTGCTCCGCTGAATTTGTTTTTCAGCAGACGGCGGGTTTCTATCAGGTTGTTGATTGTGCTGCGCAATACTTCGATGCTGAAAGGCTTGACTATGTAGCTGTCTGCTCCTGTTTCCATGCCTTCTGCCAAATCTTCATTTCTTCCTTTGGCGGTAAGCAGGATGATAGGGATGTGGTTGATGTTCGTATTGGCACGCACTTTCCGGCAGAGTGTGATGCCGTCCATTTCGGGCATCATTACATCGCTGATAAGAAGGTGGACCGGATTGTGCAGCAAGAAGTCATATGCTTCCGCTCCGTTGCCGCATACATCTACTTTGTATTCTTTTGATAATTCGTTTCGGAGGTATTCACGGATATCTTTCTCGTCGTCGACGATGAGCACATGCGGATTGGATTTTGTTTTTTGCTTTTTGCCCATATCCGGGCTTGCCGCAAGCGATTCATCTTCATCGCTATCTGTTCTTCTTTTTCCTTTAGCAGGAATGACGATTCTGGCATTCTGGCTGATAGAATCTGAGGTATCCAGTTCTTCTATCCGCAAGTGGTTGCATCCTTGAGGGATGCGCACGGTGAATCGGCTTCCTTGGCAATCAGTGCGGTTGCTGGCGGTAATGGTTCCGTGGTGCAGTTCTACTAGCGAGCGGGTCAGGTGAAGCCCTACTCCTGTACCGGCCTGATTGCGGGTGATATCGTTGTTTATCTGATAGAAACGGTCGAAGATATGTTCTAATTGCTTATCGTCTAATCCGATACCGGTATCCGATACTGTTATCTCAATATATTGTCTTAGTGGTGTCGAGGCATCGTAGTCTCTTCCCGCCCGGAGGTTGATGTCAATGTTTCCTCCGTCAGGGGTATATTTAAACGCGTTTGAGAGCAGGTTCATCAATACTTTGTCAAAGTTGTTGAGGTCTATCCATGCTTTCAGGTGTTCGTCCAGATGGCGGAATGTAAAGTTGATGTGCTTGTTTTTCGCCGTGTAGCTGAATGTATTGACAATATCGTCGATGAATTCTACGAGGTCTGTTTCGCGGAATTTCAAGTTCATTTGTCCTTTATCTATCTTGCGGATGTCCATGAGCTGGTTTATCAGTCTCAAGATTCGTTGAGAATTCCGGTAAATCATCATGTAGGTTTTGTTCAGTTCAGGTTTTTCGCAAGTATCTATCAGTTTTTCCAGCGGAGAGATGATAAGGGTAAGCGGCGTGCGTATCTCGTGCGAGATATTGATGAAGAATTGCAGTTTCGATTCGCTTAATTCTTCGGCATGGCGGCGTTCCATCATCTCCTTACGTTGTCTGATTCTTTCTTGTATATAGCCGATGATGGTCAAGATGATGGCGCCAATCAGGATACAGTAAAGCAGGTACGCCCACCCCGATCGGAACCAAGGCGGGGCTATGTGGATGGCTATCGTCTTGATATCGGATTGGTATCCGTGGTCGATAGCATATACTTCGAAGGTATATTTGCCCGGTGCCAGGTTGTTATAAGTGACCGAGTTGACTCCCGACTTTGTAGTCTGCCAGTCTTTATCGAGTTCACAGATGCGGTATTTATATACCGTTTGTCCAGCTTGTGCGAATTGCAAGGTAGAAAAAGAGATGCTGAACGTGTTGTCGTTGTGGCTCAACCGGAAACGGGTTGCGTCTGTTACTGCGGTTTCTACAATAGGGTCTCCTCCCGACAGGGTGTTTGTGTTGACCGATTGTCCGGATACTTTAAAATCGGTGATAACTACTGGAGGAACCGTGCGTTTATCAACGATATGTTCGGGCCGGAAGCAGGTAATGCCGTATATGCCTCCAAAATAAACAGTTCCATTGGTCGACTGGAAGAATGTGCCGCGTGTAAACTCGTTTCCTTGCAGTCCGTCTTCCGAGTGATAAGTGGTAAATGTTTGCGTCTTTTGGTCGAGCCGGCTGATTCCGTTGAATGTGCTTGCCCAGATGTTGCCGCGTTTGTCTTCACAAATACCGCATACGATGTTGTTGCTAAGCCCTTCTTGTTGGGTGTAGCATTTGATTTCTTTGGTTTTGCGGTCGATTTTATAAAGTCCGTTGGAAGTCCCTGCCCATATATTTCCGGCATGGTCTTCGGTGATGGCATAACCGATGCATCCGCGGAGGATATTGTTTGAGGCGGTCAGGTGAGTGAATTTTTCGGTTTTGGGATTAAAGCAAGTGACTCCTTTGAAGTGTCCGACCCAAATCAGCCCTTTGCTGTCATGGTAAAGGGCATTGATCCAATTGCTGGGATGTTCCTGTTGGTTTTGTGAAGAGGTGTTCTCTTCTGGCGACTTGTATTGTGTAAGTTGCTTGGTGTCTTTGTTATACACGAAAAGTCCTCTGCCATACGAGCTGAAATAAAGGTTTCGGTCGAAGTCTTCGGTGATGGCGAAGACCCGTTCATTCATCAGTTCGGGGATGAATTCACACGAGTTACTTTTGACGTTTAGTTTGGCCACGCCTTTGGTATACGTCCCTAACCAGATTTCATTGTCCGAATCTTGGAATATGCTCAATATGGTATTGGCTACGCTGTGCGTGTCTTTGCTTGGTTGCAGATGGTGTAGGCGGTGGAATTTTTCATCCAATATATATAGTCCGTCATTGTCTGTACCTACATAGATGTTCCTGTCATTGTCTTGGTAGATAGACATGACACACTGGGTTCCGAAGGGACTTCCGTGTAACGATTTAAGTCCGTAATATTGAAAAGGGTTGTGTTGCATCGGGATAAAAGCCACTCCTTGCTGGAACAGTCCCAACCATAGGTTTCCATTACGGTCGAACAAGACGGAATGTATTTTTTTGTTCTCGATTTCAAACCGGCTGTTTTCCAATTGCTTGTCAATCATTTCGCTCATATTGGCATCATACAGCTTCAGTCCTTCTCCGTCCGTGCCGATGTAAAGTTGGTGGTCAATATAAGTCAGGGTTTTTATTTGCAGGTCGTATCTGCCTTGATAAGGGATTTGACGGATTTGTTTGGTAAAGGGATTATAGACATTCAGTCCGCCGGTCAAGGTTCCGATATAGATATATCCGTATTCGTCTTTGGCCAAGCTGGATATATTGTCTTCGCTGATAACCGGTGCTTTGAATGTCTTGATTGATTCGTTTGCCGTGTTGTAACAGATAAGGCCGTCGTTTTCCGCTCCTATCCACAAATTGCCATTTCCGTCATCCAGTAGGGTGCTCAGGTGCCGGAAACCCAATCGGTTGACGGCTGTGATACATTCTCCGCGCGCTTGTTCCGGAAGAATGCGGAATAAGCCTTCGCCCGAAGAGGAAGCCCAAAGGGTGCCTTCTTTGTTTTCGATGATTTGGGTAATGTCTGAATAGACTAATTGCTTCCCTTTATATAAAGGTATAGAGGTAAACGAGTCGGTATTCCGGTCGTATGTAGCCAGTCCTCCCATTGTTCCCACCCATAGATTCCCTTTACTGTCTTCAAAAGTCAAGTGTACGTAGTTGTTTTTGAGTGACGTGGAATCATTGTCTTTGTGCCTGTAAGTGATGAATTCATTTCCATCGAAACGGTTCAGTCCGTATTCGGTGGATATCCAGATAAAGCCTTGCTTGTCCTGATAAATGTCGTTTACCAGGCTGCTTGATATCTGGTTTTCAGTAGAATAGAGAATCGATATTTGGGCATGGACTGCAATTATGGAAAAACAGGAAAGTAAACCGATGTATAAAATCTTCTTTAGCATAAGGGTCAAATGATTAATGGGCTGTCATTTGCCGGTGGCAACCCGTTTGGGTTATGCCGCCGGCAAATGGCTGAAGTTATAAGATGGTAAGCCTGATTGTATGCAGGGCATTGGTGTCGGAAGTTCCTCCATACAGTAATTCGTATTCGCCTTTTACCAGGTTCATGTCATTCGTGTCGGGATTGAACCACAAGAAGTTCTCGTCCGACAGAGAAAGGATTACCTTTTGGGTCTCTCCTTTATTTATATGGACGCGTTGGAAAGCGCGTAGTGTGTGCGAAGGCGCATCGGCATCGCCCGGACGGCGGAGATATACTTGCACTACTTCTTCTCCGTCGCGGTCTCCCGTGTTGGTCACGGGGATGGTCAATGTCAAGGTTTCGCCTTGGCTGAATGTGTTTTTGCTCAGTTGGGCTTCGCCATATCCGAATGTCGTATAGCTTAGTCCGTATCCGAAGGGGAAGAGTGGTTTCTCGGTCAGATAACGGTAGGTGCGTCCTTTCATCGAATAGTCCTCAAAGTCGGGAAGCTGTCCGGTATGGGTATAGAACGTGACGGGCAGTCTGCCGGCAGGGTTATAGTCACCCAGCAAGACATCGGCAATGGCTGTACCTCCGGCTTGTCCCGGATACCATACCTGAAGCATTCCGTCGCAGATTTCGCTTTCGGGGGTCAGGCCCATAGCCGAACCGGAATAGTTGATGAAGACAATGGGTTTGCCCGTTTTCTTCAATTCGGCGACTAATTGCCGCTGGATGGCGGGAAGCTCGATGCTGGTACGGTCGCCTCCTTTAAATCCTTCGGCATCCACCGGCATTTCTTCTCCTTCGAGGGTGGGCGAGATACCTCCCGCAAAGAGGATGATATCGGCGTCTTTTACTTTCTCTACCGTGGCTTGCAGGTTGACGGGGATGTCACGTCCCATGTCGAAATCCAGTTGTGCGGCCCGGTCTCTGTTTGCGAAAATAAACTCGAACTTCACGTCATACGATTGCCCTTGCTTGGCTTTCAGCGTGTAGAGCGTGGCATGGTTTTGCAGGTATTTGCCTGTGGCTACCTTTTTACCGTCGATATACAGGTGGATGATGCCATGTGCCGAGAATTGGAACTTGATGTCTTCGGTCTTTTCAGCCGTGAATACCGATTCATACCGTGCGGAAAAGTCGTGGATGTTTACGCCGGGGGCGAATACGGTAGCTCCCAAGGTAGTGAAATGGAATGGGGTGGGGCTTTGCGTTACAGCCGCCGGTGTGCCTTCCAGCTTGATGTTATTCCAGTAAGTCGATTTGAAGCCGGGTTTCCCGTCGGTTGCACATTGCCCGAAAACACTCTCCAAGGTGACGGAAGCCGTACGGTCGCAACCGAAATCATAGATGAGTTGGGAGGCGGGGAGCCGTTTCTTTAATGCTTCGTAAAGCGTTTCGGTGTGCGAGGGATAACCATTGTAGTTTCCCCAGTGTGTAACCGAGTCGGCGGCATTCGGACCGATGAGTGCTATCTTCATACCTTTCTTTAAAGGAAGGATGTCGTTGCGGTTTTGTAACAATACGATGCTTTCCCGTGCGATTTCCAAAGCGAGGTCTTTGTGTGCCTGGCAGTCCACTACCGAATGAGGGATGGTATCCCAACATACATTTTCGTCCATTTCTCCCAGTTCGAAACGGGCTTTCAGCAGACGTTTTACCGAAGTGTTGATTTGTTCCTCGTCGATAAGTCCGGCTTTTACGGCTTCGGGCAACGAGCGATAATTATTTCCGCATTCCAGGTCGGTGCCGCTCAATACGGCACCTGCGCTGGCATGTTTTTGGTCGGGATGGGTTTCGTGGTCGCCTTTGTGCCAGAAGTCACTGATGGCACCGCAGTCCGACACGACGATTCCTTCAAATCCCCAGTCATTGCGTAGGATTTGGGTCAATAAGCGGTTATTGCCACAGCAGGGTTCTCCTTCCCAGCGGTTGTAGGCGCACATCACTTCTTTTACGTGGGCTTTCTGCACCAGCGTTTTGAATGCAGGCATATAGGTTTCCCATAAGTCGCGTGGGGCGATGTTTTCGGCGTTGAATTCGTGCCGGTTCCATTCCGGGCCGGAGTGGACGGCAAAATGTTTGGCACAAGCGTGCAGCTTGTCGTACTTCGTGTTTTCGGGGCCTTGCAATCCTCTTACTACGGCCGTCCCCATGCGTGATGTCAGGTAAGGGTCTTCGCCGTATGTCTCTTGTCCGCGTCCCCAGCGTGGGTCGCGGAAGATGTTGACGTTCGGCGTCCAAAACGTCAATCCTTGGTAACGTTTCAAGTCGCCTTGCTTGCGTGCTTGTACATATTTGGCACGTGCTTCATCGGATACGGCGGTGAATACGTCATAGAGCAAATCGTCATTGAAAGATGCCGCCATACCGATGGTTTGGGGAAAGACGGTGGCGGTTCCCGAACGTCCTACTCCATGTAAGGCTTCGTTCCACCAGTCGTATGCTTTGATGCCCAGTCGCGGGATGGCGGGCGAAGCGTTCTGCATCAGAGCGACTTTTTCTTCCAAGGTCAGCCGGGTAAGTAAGTCGGCAGCACGTTGTTCGGCGGTTAACTCCGGATTCTGATAGGGATGTTGTTGTCCCATAGCGGGCAATGCCATGGTAAAAAGCATGGCTCCCATCCATTTTTTCAGTTTCTTTTTCATGTTTCTGATAGCATTAAAATGTTTAACTAACCCTTTTTTTGATTCTTTACTCTTTATGTATTTTCTCTTTCAGGAACTGTCCGGTATACGAAGCCGCGCATTGCGCCACTTCTTCGGGAGTGCCACATACCACGATGTTTCCTCCCTGTTCGCCACCTTCCGGACCCAGGTCGATGATATAATCGGCACACTTGATGACATCCATGTTGTGCTCGATGATGACTACCGTATGTCCTCGCTCTATCAGTGCATCGAAGGCTTCCAGCAGTTTCTTGATGTCGTGAAAGTGCAACCCGGTGGTAGGCTCATCGAAGACGAATATCGTGGGTTGTGCTTTCTCCATGCTTAAGAAATAGGCAAGTTTCACACGCTGGTTTTCTCCTCCCGACAGGGTAGACGAAGATTGCCCCAGTTTGATGTAGCCCAATCCTACTTCCTGCAAGGGCTGGAGCTTCTTTACAATCTTTTTCTGTCCGTGGGCGTCGAAGAACTCGATGGCTTGGTTGACCGTCATTTCCAGCACATCGTAGATGTTCTTGCCTTCATACGTCACTTCCAGGGTGTCTTTCTTGAAGCGTTTCCCGTGGCACGACTCACATTCCAGCACCAGGTCGGCCATGAATTGCATTTCTACGGTCACGGTGCCTTCGCCCTTACATTCCTCGCAACGTCCGCCTTCGGTGTTGAAAGAGAAGTATCCAGCCGTATATCCCATCTGTTTGGCAAGAGGTTGCTCGGCGAATAGCTTCCGTATTTCATCGTATGCTTTCACGTAGGTCACAGGGTTGCTGCGCGACGATTTGCCTATCGGGTTCTGGTCTACAAACTCGATGTCGTTCATGGTCCGGATGTCTCCGTCCAGCGATACATATTCACCCGGCCGCTCGCTGCTTTCGCAATACTCACGCTTCAGGGCTTTATAGAAAATGTCGCGCACCAGTTTGCCCGAGCCGCTTACTCCGGTCACGACCGTCATCACGTTGAGGGGGAAACGCACGTCGATGCCTTTCAGGTTGTTTTCGCGCGCCCCCTTTATTTCGATGTAGTTGTTCCATGCGCGATGACGGGCGGGCAGGGGGATGGTTTCCTCTCCCAGCAGGTATTTCACGGTGTAGCTCTTGCTGCCGGGACGCAGGTCTTCCATGTCGCCTTCGTACACGATTTCCCCTCCCAACCGTCCGGCTTTGGGACCGATGTCGATGATGTAGTCGGCGGCACGGATAATCTCTTCATCGTGTTCCACCACTACCACCGTGTTGCCTAACTGTTGCAATTGGCGCAACACTTTGATGAGTCGGTCGGTGTCGCGGCTATGCAGCCCGATGCTGGGTTCGTCCAATATGTACAAAGAGCCTACCAGGCTGCTTCCCAGGGAAGTGGCGAGGTTGATGCGTTGGCTTTCCCCGCCCGATAGCGAGTTGCTCAGGCGGTTCAGGGTGAGGTATCCCAGTCCTACGTCTATCAGGAAGTCCAGCCGGTTGTTTATTTCGTTCAGCAACCGTTTGGCTATTTGCGCGTCGTGGTCGTTCAGCTTCAGGGTGCGGAAGAATTCCTTCAGCCGGGTTACGGGCATATCCACTAGTTCGGCGATGTTGCGTTCTCCCACCTTTACGTAAAGGGCTTCTTTCTTCAGGCGGCTTCCGTGGCATTCGGGGCAGGTAGTCTTGCCGCGGTAGCGTGCCAGCATCACCCGGTATTGTATCTTGTATTGGTTTTCTTCCAGCATCTTGAAGAATGAGTCGATGCATACCTTGTCGCGCGGGCCGTGCCACAGGTAATCCTTTTGCGCCTGGGTCAGCTCGTAATAAGGCGTGAAGATGGGAAAGTCGTGGGCAGGGGCTTCGCGCAGGAAGGCTTGCAGCCATTCGCCCATCTTTTCGCCTCTCCAGCACATCACGGCACCGTCATATACGCTCAGCGAACGGTTCGGCACGACCAGCCGCTCGTCGATACCGATGATTTTGCCGAAGCCTTCGCACGTGGGGCAGGCTCCCAGCGGCGAGTTGAACGAGAACATCTGGTCGCTCGGCTCTTCGAATTTGATGCCGTCCGCTTCAAACTTCGTGCTGAACCGGTACAGGCTGGTCGAGCCGTCGGGTTGGTAAAAACGGAGGAGGCAGGCACCGTCGCCTTCATACATGGCGGTTTCCGCCGAGTCGGTGAGCCGGCTTATCGCGTCTTTCGAGTCGTCTGCGCTCATGCGATCTACCAGCAGGTACACCGTGTCTTTCGGGTTGTACTGGTATTCTTCGATGCGTATTGTTTTCCCGTTGACTTCCAGTCGGGTGAAACCTTCCTTCATGTCGGTTTCTATTTGCTGGGCTACGTCGTGCCCTTCACGGGGCAGGATGGGGGTGAGCACCGTATATCGCGTGCCTTTTGGATACGAAAGCATGCACGCCACGATGTCTTCGGGGCTGTCCTTCTTGACCAGTTGCCCGCTTACGGGCGAATAGGTTTTCCCCACGCGGGCGAAGAGCAGGCGCAGGTATTCGTATATTTCGGTCGAGGTGCCTACGGTAGAGCGCGGGTTGCGGCTGATTACTTTCTGCTCGATGGCAATGGCGGGCGGGATACCCTTGATGAAGTCGCATTCGGGCTTGCTCATGCGTCCCAGGAACTGGCGGGCGTACGAAGAAAGGCTTTCCACATAGCGCCGTTGTCCTTCGGCATAAAGCGTATCGAACGCCAGCGACGACTTGCCCGAACCGGACAGTCCGGTGATGACCACCAGCTTGTTCCGTGGGATGTTCACATCGATGTTTTTCAGGTTGTTCACCCGTGCTCCTTTGATAGATATATAGTTGGTTTCAGACATGTGGTTTCATTCAATGGTTTTCCCGGCAAATGTAGTGAAAATAACCGGAAAAACCAATAGCGGGCGGGGCGAAGCCTGCTCCTTTTTGGCAAGCGATTCAGGCGTACCGGCAGATGCATATGGTTGTTTCATGAGTTTTAACCCGCTGAAACTACAGTTTTCCCCAATTAAAACTATAGTTTCATCAGGTTAAAAACATTATGAAACTCCGTTGGCATCTTCATGCCTCCTGCAGAGGCGGGCTAACCGGTGCGGCGAAGCATGGGAAGGAGGCGGTTTGCCTTTCCGGTGAAAACTTCAAGGAATGATAGGGGACTTTCGGGGAATTATGCTATCTTTGTCCCCCGACTATAAAATATGTATAATAGAAAAAGGAATCATGAAAGCGAAAATGATTTTGGCGGCTTGCTTGCTTTTCCTGTCCGTATGGCAGGCGTTAGGGGCGCAGACCGTATACCCGAAGCGGGAATTCCGCGGGGCGTGGATACAATGTGTGAACGGACAATTTCAGGGAATGCCTCCCCGGCAGATGCAGGCGATGCTCATCAGCCAGCTTGACAAGCTGGAAAAGGCGGGCATCAACGCCATCATCTTTCAGGTGCGGGCGGAGTGCGATGCGCTTTACCGTTCGTCGTACGAACCGTGGAGCCGCTTCCTGACCGGTGTACAGGGCCAGGCACCCGCTCCGGTGTGGGACCCTTTGCAATTCATGATAGACGAGTGCCACAAGCGGGGCATGGAGCTTCATGCGTGGATTAATCCGTACCGGGCACAGACCAAGGGCACGACGGTGCTTTCTCCGCTTCATCCTTACAATAAATACCCGAATCTCTTCGTTCGTTATGCCGGCCAGTTGTATTTCGACCCCGGACAGCCCGAGTCGCGCAAGTACATTTGCCGCATTGTGCGCGACATTGTCTCGCGTTACGACATAGACGCCATCCACATGGATGATTATTTTTATCCCTATCCGGTGAACGGCATGGACTTTCCGGATAACGTCAGCTTTGCGGCATACGGAAGGGGCTTTACGAACAAGGCAGACTGGAGGCGCGATAATGTGAACGTATTGATAAAGGAGATTCACGAGACGGTGCGCCAGTGCAAGCCGTGGGTGAAGTTTGGCGTGTCGCCTTTCGGTATTTACCGCAACAAGAAATCAGACCCGAACGGAAGCAATACGAACGGGCTTCAGAACTACGATGACCTGTATGCCGATGTGCTGTTGTGGGTGAACAACGGTTGGGTGGATTATAACATCCCGCAGGTGTATTGGGAAATCGGACATCCGGCGGCAGACTATGACACACTGGTGCGCTGGTGGGCGAAGCATTCGTCGGCACGCCCGTTGTATATCGGTCAGGACGTGATGCGTACGGTCTCGAAAGCCGACCCGAAGCGTTCCGCCCAGCATCAGATGCCGGCAAAATATCAGTTGCAACGCTCGCTTCCCACGATAGAGGGTAGTTGTCAGTGGTATGCAGCCGCGGTGGTGGATAATCCGGGAAGTTATTGTGACATGTTAGAGAAAGTTTACCACAAGTATCCTGCCCTTCAGCCCCGTTATCCGTTTATGGATGATAAGGCACCGAAGAAGGTGCGCAAGGTGAAATCTGTATGGACTGAAGACGGATACATCTTGTTCTGGACCGCTCCGAAAGCCAAGGATGTGATGGATGAGGCGGTGCAATACGTGGTCTATCAGTTTGGAAATAAGGAGGATGTCAACTTGAAAGACCCTTCGCATATTGTAGCCATTACGCGCGATTGCTTCTATAAGCTTCCGTATGAGGACGGGAAGACAAAGTACCGCTATGTAGTGACTGCCCTCGACCGCTTACAGAACGAATCGAAGGCGGTGAGTAAAAAAGTGAAACTATAGTCCTGGAAAATGCAGGCACACTCCTAAAAACATGACGTTCACCATCGGTGTGGGTTATATCTTCTGATATGATGAATAAAGAATGTGCTAATGTGGAATAAAAATCGCAGATACATTGGCACATTCTTTTTATGGGGACATATTGCTATTTTATATGTCCTCGAATTTTCTCCAGATAGGCACGCATCCGGGTGGCGTCTTTTTTCTGGATGATGTCCAGTAGCTCGTTCAGCTCGGTGCGGATACCTTCCACATGGGCAGGTGTGCGGGGGTTGAAAAGGATTTCCTGCAAGAGGTAATCGTCTTCGCTCAATACACCTTTGGCGATAGCCATGTGGCGTTTGAAGGTAGTGCCCGGCGCATCCTGGTGCTTCATCACCGCCGCAAAGGCAAAAGTAGAAACAAACGGGATGGAAAGTGAGTAAGCCATGGTTTCATCGTGCTCTTCAAATGTATATTCGAAGATATTCAAGCCCAAACGTTGGTACAGGTCTTTGAAGAATATCTTGCCCAAGTGGTCGCCTTCTTTGATGATGATGGCATTCTCCGAGCTGAGCTGGTCCAGGTTGGCGAATGTAGGTCCGAACATCGGGTGAGTGGATACATAGCGGAATCCACACTGCTCATAAAATGCTTTCAGGTCGGTTTTCACCGAAGCGATATCGCTCACGATGCAATCCTTGGGCAGGAGCGGCATGACCTGGTTGAAGGCTTGGATAGTGTATTTCACCGTTACGGCATTGATGACCAGTTCGGGACGAAATGCCTCGATTTCCTCTTCTTTCGTAAACCGGTAGCAATTATACATGAAGCGCAACCGCTTCGGGTCGGTTTCGAATACTGCCACTTCATGCTCAAAACTCAATACATCGGTAAAGAAGGAACCCATTTTGCCGGCTCCCAATATCAGAATTTTCATCTTTTTCAATTAATAATTAATAGTGAATAATTAATAGTGTCTAATGATGTGCTCGTTTTTCATGATTCATTATTAATTATTCACTGAAATACATTATTTGTTAATGATTTCCAACTGTTGGCGCACACTTTCTTCGTGGATGGCTTCGAATACGGTCTTTACGAATTCTGGATCCATGCCGCAGAGGCTTCCCTGGGCACCGCGCTTGTCGAGTATTTCGTTGTAGCGTCCGGTTTGGAGCACGGTCATGTTATGTTCTTTCTTGAACGTACCGATTTCGCGGCAGATACGCATACGCTTGGCGAGGATTTCCATCAGGGTATTGTCACACTCGTCTATCTGCTGGCGCAATTCGTGCAGGCTTTCGGTGGTCTGGTGCTCCTTGCGGATGACCAGCAGGTTGAGGATGTAATCCAGCACATCGGGCGTTACTTGTTGGGAGGCATCGCTCCAGGCACTGTCCGGATTGCAATGTGATTCTACGATAAGCCCGTCGAAACCTAAGTCCATGGCTTGTTGGCAGAGCGGGGCGATAAGTTCGCGTTTGCCTCCGATGTGGCTGGGGTCGCAAAGGATGGGCAGAGACGGGATGCGGCGGCGCAATTCGATGGGGATGTGCCATTGAGGCAAGTTGCGGTAGATTTTCTTGTCGTACGAAGAGAATCCGCGGTGGATGGCAGCCAAACGTTTCAGTCCGGCGGCGTTGATGCGTTCCAGTGCGCCTATCCATAATTCCAGGTCAGGATTGACCGGGTTCTTTACCAATACCGGGATATCCACGCCTTTCAGTGCGTCGGCTATTTCCTGTACGGCAAAGGGGTTTGCCGAGGTGCGCGCGCCTATCCAAAGGATATCGATGCCTGCCTTCAGGCATTCGTACACATGTTTGGCGGTAGCCACTTCGGTCGCTACATACATGCCGGTTTCCTTCTTTACGTTCTTCAGCCATGCCAGTCCTTCTACGCCGATGCCTTCAAAGCCTCCGGGTTTGGTGCGTGGTTTCCAGATGCCTGCACGGAATATCTTGATTCCTTTGTTGGCCAGTTGGGTGGCGGTTGACATCACCTGTTCTTCGGTCTCCGCACTGCAGGGGCCTGCAATGACGATGGGGCGTTCCTTCGATACGCCTTCCAGTTCGATGGGTTGTAATTCGAGTTCCATATATTTAAGTTTTTAAGTTCGGTTTTGTCAGTTAATAGTTAATAATGAATCGTTAATAATGGTGGACATACTCATTTGCCGTTATTCATCTTTCACTATTAACTATTCACTATTAACTATTCATTATTAATTATTCACTATTATCGCTTTGATACGTTTCAGGGCTTCCGCCAGTTTATCGTCTTTGGCACAGAGCGAGATACGGATATACCGTTTCCCGTTGCTTCCGAAGATGAATCCGGGCGTGATGAATACGCGGGCTTCGTGTAATACCTTTTCGGTCAGGTCTTCCACATCGGCATACGTGTCGGGGATTTTCCCCCACAGGAACATGCCTACCTGTTCGGGGTCGAACGTGCAGCCCAAGGCGTGCATGATTTCCTCTGCCAGCTTCCGGCGGCGGCTATATACGTTGAAGTTTGCCTCTTCGTGCCATTCCGCACTGTTCCGGTAGGCTTGTGCGGCTGCAAGTTGCAGGGGGCGGAACGTGCCCGAGTCGATGTTGCTCTTTATCTTCAATATCCATTGGATAAAGGTGGCATTCGTAGCAATCATGCCCACACGCCAGCCCGGCATGTTGTGGCTTTTGCTCATCGAATTGAATTCGATGCAGCATTCTTTCGCTCCGGGAATGTTCAGAATACTGATGGGCTTGCGGTTCAGGATGAAGCTGTACGGGTTGTCGTTTACTATCACGATGTTGTGCCGGCGTGCGAAGTCTACCAGCTTTTGATACAGTTCCAAGGTGGCATTGGCTCCGGTGGGCATGTTCGGATAATTGGTCCACATAATCTTCACGCGGCTCAGGTCCATCCGTTCCAGTTCGTCGAAGTCAGGTTGCCAGTGATTGTCTTCCCGTAAGTTGTAATTGACGATTTCGCTTCCCAATATTTTGTTCAGGGAAGTATACGTGGGATAGCCCGGATTGGGCACCAATACCTGATCGCCCGGATTCACCAGAGCCAGCGTGACGTGCAGGATGCCTTCCTTTGAGCCGATAAGCGGCTGGATTTCGGTATCCGGATTCAGGTCTACATTATACCAGCGTTTGTACCAGTCTGCCATGGCACGGCGCAGTTCAGGGATGCCTACGGTGGGTTGATAGCCGTGTGCGTCGGGTTTCTTGGCATTCTCGCACAATACGTTGATGGTTTCTTCCGAAGGCGGCATGTCGGGGCTTCCGATGCCCAGGCTGATGACGTCTTTCCCTTCGGCATTCATGCGTGCCACTTCTTTCAGCTTGCGGCTGAAGTAATATTCGCTCACATTCGCCAGCCGGTCGGCGGGCTGGATGTTATAAGGTTGATTCTCCTTCTGCATATTCTCCTAATATTTTAAGTGCTTTGGTAAGCGGGGTTACGGCATCAATGGATTGTTTGTATCTGAGGTAGTCATTGAACATCACGTCGACGTAGAACATGTATTCCCATTCACGTCCGATGATGGGCAACGACTGTATCTTGGTCAGGTTGATTTTATAGAACGAAAAGATGGAGAGCACTTGTGAGAGGCTTCCTTCGTTGTGGGGAAGGGAGAAGACGATACTCGACTTGTTCAGTTTCGGGCGCACCCGCAAGTCGTCGGCTATCCAAGGGTCGCACACCACGAGGAAACGGGTGAAGTTGTGTTTGTTCGTCTCGATGCCTTCTTGCAGGATTTTCATGCCATAGAGTTCGGCTGCATATTTCGAGCAGATGGCGGCATGACCCTTCAGTCCTTTCTCCTTGATGTCGCGCGCGCTGGCCGCGGTATCTTCGGTTTCTACTACTTTCAGCTGCGGATGGTGTTGCAGGAAGTCTCGGCATTGCGCCAGCGCTACGGGATGTGAATTGACTTCGGTCAGTGTGCCCCAGTCTTCACCGGGCAGGCACATGATGCTATGGCTGATGCGCAACTTGTGTTCGCCGATGATGGTGGCACCGCTGTCGCGCAGCAGTTCATAGTTATGAAGCAGGCTTCCCGCAATGGTGTTTTCAATGGCTACCACCCCGAGGACGTTTTCGTCTTGCTTCATTTGGGCAAACACTTCTTCGAAGGTGTTGCAGCAAATCAGTTCGATGTTTTCATCCTTAAAGTATTTATGGGCCGCGATGTCGTGATACGACCCCAAGACTCCTTGTATGGCTATTCTTTTCATTTTCTATGTGCTTTTAAATAAAAAAATCCCGCTTTCGTCTGGAAGCGGGATTTCGTATCATATAGGTTTTGTTTTTCTTGTTTGTCTTGGTTTAACGTACACATACAAACTCCCGCTTCACTTCATTGCTAAAGTAAAAGTAATAAAAGAAAAAGAAGAAGTATGTAGCAACTGTTTTCATCATGTTTGTTTGTTATTTTGTTAGCTTTCTGGGTGCAAATGTAATACTTTTATTTAAAAAACAAATGTTTTTGCGAACTTTTTCTTTTAAATTATTTTTGTAGGGTGTCCGTTCTTTATATATGGTACGCGCGTAATATGCAAAAAAGTACTGTGTGGAGGCAGATAGGAAAGAAAAACATTTGCCTACATCGGAAGAAATCTTTATCTTTGGCGGGAAATGAAAAAACAGACAATTGAAATGAAGTGGTTCATCGGATTTATTGGTATGCTTTGCGGCCTGAGTTTGCAGGCGCAGGACTTGAAGTCATTATATATCGCTTTGCCCGATTCGCTTTCGCCTTTGCTGACGAAGGTGAACCGTGAAGATTTCGGCGATTTCCTTGCCAGTGACATGAAAGCAGAGGTGAGAAACCGTTTCGGCGAAACATCGGAAATGAAGAAGCTGACACCCGATTATTTGGAGGTGCGCGTCAGCAAGTCGAGCAGGGAGGAAATGAAGCTCTTGCCTCTTGGCGACTCGGTGAAGGTGGTTTGCGTAGTGCGCACGTATTGGGGGCCGGTAGCCGATAGTGAGGTCCGTTTCTATGATGCGGATTGGCGTGAACTTCCGGCTGACCGGTTTATAGATTTGCCTACGGAAGACCGGTTTTACCGCCATCCTTTTACAGAGACAGCCGCCGACTCGTTGCGCAATTTACGCCTGCATGCCGATATGTACTTGAAAGAAATACGCTTGTCGGAGAAAGAGCAAAGCCTGTCGGTAGCTTATACGACTCCCTGTTATATGGATAAGGAAATGGCCGATAAACTGAAACCTTACTTGATAAACAAGCCGATTCAGTATGTGTGGAGTGATGGAAAATTCAAAGAAAAAAAAGAAACGGAAGCAATAACCATGCCTTGATTTTGAATCAATGTATCGATATGTTATGTTTAAAAACATAAAAGAGCGTATTCCTTAAATCTACGGTATAAAAATACATAAAAAATAGTTAATTGCTATCTCTGTATTGCAGAAAAAGAACTATATTTGAAACGCTTTTTGAAAAGCGGAAAGACATTCCCTGCCGGTTTGTCGGAATATCGGAACGAATGAATTTATTAACCATTTAAATAGTATTCAAGCCCCGGTCGGGCAAGAGAAGTCCGGCCGATGAATACATCCAGAAACAAGAGAGGCAATAATGATATTGAAATGTATTAAGACAGTAGCGGTAGCGGCGTTGGCGTTGGTCAGTGTGAACGTATCAGGGCAGGATTTGCTGGCACGTCAGGCTCCTATCGACAGAAAGCTGAAAGCTGTAGATTCGCTGGCGTTGATTCGCCAAATGAAGGCTGAACAAGCCGTTTATCCTGCTTATGATTTGTATCCGAACTGGCAAAACACCCGTGTGCACGCATACGGCAATACAGTCCAGATTCCTGATACTTTCCGAATTGACCTTACCGGTTTCTGTATGCCCACTACGCATACGAAGATTACATCAAAGTGCGGTCCCCGCTGGCGGCGTATGCATAATGGGTTGGATATTAAGGTATATATCGGTGATACCATTCGGGCGGCATTCGATGGAAAGGTACGTATGGTGAAGTACGAACGTCGTGGTTATGGAAAATATGTCGTGATTCGTCATGATAATGGCTTGGAAACCATTTACGGCCATCTTTCTAAGCAATTGGTGAAAGAGAATGAATACGTAAGAGCGGGCGATGTGATAGGCTTGGGTGGAAATACAGGCCGTTCTACCGGTTCGCATCTTCATTTCGAAACCCGTTTCCTGGGTGAGGTTATCAATCCCGAGTTTATGTTTGATTTCCCGAAGCAGGATATTGTGGCAGACAGTTACTTGTTTATCCGCAATGCGAACCGTTACCCCTATCAGCGTACGCGTGCGTTGGCAAACCTGAAGAGTGGAAAGAAAGCAAACGCTTCCGAGCTGGCTTCATCTGCTTCAGAAAGCGGAGCTATCCGTTACCATAAAATTCGCAAGGGCGATACGTTGGGACGTATCTCACGCTTGTATCACGTATCCATTGACCGTTTGTGCCGGATGAACGGCATCAAGCGTACCACGACCTTGCGTATCGGTCAGGTATTGCGTTGCTCGTAATACATATTCTTTTTTTGAGTGAAGCATGAAGAATTGCCATAAGAACAAGGCGATTCTTCATGCTTCATTTGTTTGAAACTTTGTAAAGTCGCTCTTGTTGGGAGACAATGGATATAACTGCATTGCAAACACGATTAGTAATCGTTACGCTGTACGATTACTAATCGTGTCGGTGTTGCAGTTATATTGCCTGTTTATGGGATAAATCTGGGTAGATGACACAGGCTCTGTGTCGAATTTTCAAAAGGATTTGGACGGGAATCAGACAAGCTTTGAAAAACTATTGAAGCGGATTCCAGACGCTTGACATGGCAAACACTTTTTCAATGGTGATTGCTTCGGCTTCTTTCTTGGTAAGTTGCTTGGCCCATGCCACACGGGCAGACGGCTCTGCTCCCGTGCCGGTGTTGCCGTATTCGGCATAACGGGCGGTTTTTTCATTCGCCTTGTTCTTCCAGTTGTGCCAACCTGCCGGAACGATGTGCTTGCCCATCTCGCAATTCATGAAAAGCGTGTAGGCATACGGACGCCAAGGCCGGCCTAAATACACCTTGTCAATGTGGGAATCGGCGGTCAGTCTGCACCGATTGAATACATAGCCGTAGGCTATATCGGCGGGCGTAGAGGCGGCCGTTACATACGAGTTGGCTTTACTGTGAAGGGTGCATTCTTCAAACCAGGCGGTGGATGGACCGAAGATGAAATCAGTAGTCCCTTCGATGTAACAATCTTCAAAATACAATCGTGTGCCTTCCGCACCTGTATAAACCGTATCTTGATTGCCCAACAGGCAGCAACGGATGAAGCGCAGGCAATCGCCTTCGGTATGCAATGCTACCGCCTGCCCCAAACGGGGAGCCTTGTTTTCGATGGTCAGGTTGCGGAACGTAATATGGTTTCCTTCTACTTTTACGGTATAAGTGCGAAACGTGCCCATCTGGTTCATGTTGGCATGGTCGGCATTCGTAATGACCGTTTGCGCCGCATTCTCACCTATGATTTCGATATGCCTCAGCCATGAGGGGACAACCAGTTTTTCGTGATAAACGCCTTTCTTCACATAAATTTTTACATCATAATCCATAAAGGCGCGTACCGCTTCCAATGCTTCGGTAAGTGTGACATAATCGCCCGAACCGTCTTGGGCCACGGTCAGCTCTCTCGGTTCGGCAAAACGGCGTTTCTCTTTGGGCAATCTTTCCCATTCCAGGCAGGCAAGGATGAAAGGACCGACAGCTTTCGGGTCGTTGTCCCGAATTGTTTCGTGGATGTAATACTCGTAATCGCCCGAGCGGTAAACTTTTCCTCCTAATCCGGCAACCGCGCAAGCCTGGGTTATCGAGACCAGACCGTTTTCGTCCACTTTGATGAAGTGGTTCAAGATGCCTTCATATCCTTTGCGCGCTACGTTGAAATAAGCGGGGTCGATATATCCTTTGCGTACGGCTTTGAATAACGAATATACGAACATGGCGGAACAAGACGACTCCAGGTAGTTGCCTTCGTCTCCGCTCCGGTCCATCACCTGATACCACAATCCTTCTGGGCTTTGGTATTTTTCCAGCATCTTGGCTACGTGATTGAATATAAGCAAGAGCGAATCGCGTCCCGGTTCATGTTGGGGGATAAAATCGAGCACATCGACTATCGCCATGGCATACCAGCCCAGCGCACGTCCCCATGTATGCATGGATTGTCCGGTTGTTTTATCCGCCCACCGCTCTGTCTTGCTCACATCACAGGCATGGCGGAACAGGCCGGTAGCAGGATCGTAGGTATGTTTTGCCGCCAGCTTGATTTGCCTGATGACTTCTTGATAAGCCTGTGGTTCGTTGTTGCGGTAAGCGTATTCCGCCAAATAAGGCACGCCCATGTAAATGCCGTCGAGCCACATTTGGTGCGGATATACTTTTTTATGCCAAAATCCTCCGTCCTCATTGCGGGGTTGTCCGTCGAACTGTGTGCGAATCAGGTCTAACGCTTTTTTGTATTTCTCGTCTTTCGTCTGCTCGTAGATGCGGAATAAGAACTTGCCCGAATTGATACGGTCTAAGCTATATTCTTCTACCTTGTATTTCTTTATCGTGCCGTCGGCATTGACCATTGTGTCGGCATACGCCAATGCGTAATCGAAGAATTTAGCGTCGCCATAGCGGTCGTACACATCCAGCATCGCGCCTAACTCCAACCCGTGACAATAATCCCACTTCAGCTTCGGTTGAAAGTCGAGTCTCCACGATTCCGGGTTCCGAATCATTTCCGACTCTGCCATACGTACCGACCACGGCTTTTGCCGTTCGGGAAAATCAGTCGGTGTCTGCGCTTTTGCGAATACGCCCCATACCATTCCCAAGCCTACTGCCAATAAAAAGATTTTGTTTCTCATGATTCTTTTAAAATTTATTTTTGACAAAAATACGAAAAGGTGAGCGAACCGATGTGGATTTTCTGTGCTTAAAGGTAGATTATTTATTCATAGACTTGTAATTATCGTGTGCGATAACGGTAAAAATCGTCTTTATTTGCCTAAAGATGACATTTTCTTTGAAAATCAATTGCAAATTAGAAGAAAAGACCGTACTTTTGATGCAATTTCATTCATCATTAACCTTAGTAGTTACCGTTAGATAAAATAACGTATGGAGCAAGTATTCAGTTACATTATTAGTTTAGGTGCATCGGTTATGATGCCTATCATCTTTACAATCATTGGTTTATGTATCGGTATGAAGTTTGGCAAGGCTTTGAAGTCTGGTCTTTGTGTGGGGGTCGGTTTCGTAGGCTTAGGAGTAGTCACCGCCTTGCTGACTACCAATTTCGATAATCCCTTGAAAGCCATATCTGACCTTTACCACTTACAACTGAATGTATTCGACATGGGGTGGCCGGCCGCTGCAGCTGTAGCGTACAATACCGCCGTAGGTGCTTTGATTATCCCGATTTGTTTAGGTATAAATTTGTTGATGCTTCTTACGAAAACGACCCGAACGGTCAATATCGACCTTTGGAACTATTGGCACTTCGCTTTTATCGGTGCCGTGGCCTATTTCGTAATGGGAGAAAGCCTGGCATGGGGCTATTTTGCTGCCATTGTGTGCTATATCATAACCCTTGTGTGTGCCGACCTGACGGCAGACAAGTTCCAAAAGTATTATGATTTGGACGGCATTTCCATTCCCCAGCCTTTTTGCCAAAGCTTCATGCCTTTTGCTATCCTTATCAATAAGGCATTGGACAAGATTCCCGGTTTTTCCCGAATGGATATTGATGCTGATGGCATGAAGAAGAAATTCGGTGTGTTGGGTGAACCTTTGGTATTAGGTGTAGTTGTAGGTGTCCTTATAGGCGCAGCCGCGCAACTCGACATTAAGAAAGTGCTCTTCCTGGGGATTACAATGGGAGCGGTGATGGAACTTATTCCCCGCATTACCTCGCTTTTCATCGAGGGACTGAAACCCATATCTGAAAAGACTTCTGAGCTGGTGAAAACCAAATTCAACGGCAAGAAAGTACATATCGGCATGAGTCCTGCCTTGGTCATCGGCCATCCTGCTACACTGGTGTCATCGGTCATCTTGATTCCTGTCATCCTGGCACTTGCCGTATTTCTTCCGGGTAACCAATTCCTTCCGTTGGCATCTTTGGCCGGAATGTTCTATCTTTTCCCGATGGTATTGCCTTATACGAAAGGTAATGTATTGAAGACCTTGATTGTCGGTTTGGTGACACTCATCATAGGTCTTTATTTTGTGACCGACATGGCTCCCGACTTCACGTTGGCGGCCAACAAAGTATATGCCGATACACACGATCCTACGGCGCATATTCCCGAAGGC
Organism: uncultured Bacteroides sp.; assembly: GCA_900546355.1. Lineage (GTDB taxonomy): Bacteria > Bacteroidota > Bacteroidia > Bacteroidales > Bacteroidaceae > Phocaeicola. Next base: position 10,411 of record URCM01000010.1, on the reverse strand, counting down.
TTTTCGGGAGGGGCGCTCGATTTTGCTTCTTCTCTTTTCGGGTGGCTGATCTATAGAGGAGTGAAGCTTTCGTACGTAGGTGCCGGATTGCTTGCACTGATAGCCATTGCCATGATGCTCATCAACCGCCGCATCATTATCCGTAGTGAGAAAGAAGCCAAACAAGCGGCTGGACAAGGATGAGCCGACAAGTAAAAAAAGGATTAATGAATCAATAATAAAAACACAAAACATGAAAAAATTAGCAATCGCAATGATGTTGGGCTTGGCGGCTACAACCGCATCTGCTCAAATGAACTACAAAGTGCAGACCGCTTGCCATCCGCAAGACGTGAAACATTATGATACAAAACGCTTGCGTTCATCTTTTGCAATGGAAAAAGTAATGGAAGCTGATGAAATCAACCTGACTTATACGCTTTATGACCGGCTGATTTATGGCGGTGTAATGCCTGTTAATAAAGTGCTGAAGCTGGAGACATTCCGCGAACTGGGTCCGGAAATCACTTATTTTCTGGAACGTCGGGAATTGGGAGTGATTAATATAGGCGGTGATGGTGTTGTGACCGTAGATGGCAAAGAATATCCCATGAAATATAAAGAAGCACTCTATGTAGGTTGTGGCAACAAGGAAGTGACTTTCAAGAGCAGCAACCCTGCAAAACCGGCTAAATTCTACATCAACTCGGCTCCTGCCTACAAGCAATTCGTCACTCAGTTGATTACGACTGATGTGAAAGCCCAGAAAGCGAATCCCAAGAAATATGCCTTGGCCATTTCCGACCACTATGGAAAAATGGAAGACAGCAATGACCGTGTAGTGAACCAGTTGATTGTAAAAGATGTATTGGAACGGGTTGAAAACGGTGGTACTAACCAGTTGCAAATGGGATTGACCGAACTGGCTCCCGGCTCGGTATGGAACACGATGCCTGCTCACACGCATACGCGTCGTATGGAAGCATACTTCTACTTCAATGTACCCGAAGGTAATGCCATCTGCCACCTCATGGGTGAACCTCAAGAGGAGCGTCTGATTTGGCTGCACAATGAGCAAGCCATCACTTCACCCGAATGGAGCATCCACGCGGCTGCCGGTACCAGCAACTATACTTTTATATGGGGTATGGCGGGCGAAAACTTGAAATACAGCGACAAGGATGAAATCAAGTATCTGGATATGAGATAAACTGTTTTATTAATAAATTCCTAAATAATAATTATTGATACCATGAGCAATTCAAATGAAACGGGAGCAAAGATGAGCAATTACCGCTGGGTGATTTGTGGTATGCTCTTTTTGGCTACCGCCGCAACTTACATGGACCGTCAGGTTCTATCTCTTACGTATAAAGACTTCATCGCTCCGGAACTGGGATGGAACGATGACAATTACGGGCTTATCACGGGTGTATTCTCGTTGGCATACGCCATCAGTATGTTGTTTATCGGTAAATTCATTGATAAGGTGGGAACCCGTCGTGGCTACCTTTGTGCCTTTGGTACATGGGTGGTAGGTGCAACTCTGCATGCTTTTACCAGTATATTGACGAACGGTATTGTAGACGGTACCTGGCTGTTCAGCTTTGAAGCCACACGCGAGCATCTGGCTGCTATCCGTACTACGGGCAATGTTGCTTTGGCCGTATCTACCGTCAGTGTATGGTTATTCTTGTGTATGCGCGTCGTTGTAGCCATCGGCGAATCGGGTAACTTCCCTTCTGCCGTAAAAATCACCGCGGAATACTTCCCGAAGAAAGACCGTGGCTTTGCTACCGGTTTATTCAATGCGGGTGCACAAATCGGGGCTTTGGTTGCTCCCTTTATCATTCCGGGTATCGCGCGTGCGTTGGGATGGGAAATGGCTTTCATCGTAATGAGTGGGTTTGGATTGCTTTGGATGATTGCATTCTACAAGGTGTACGACAAGCCGAGAGACAGCAAGCATGTGAACAAAGCGGAGTTGGAATACATCGAACAAGACTCCATAGCCGAACATACGGCAACTAATGACAACAATGATGGCCCGAAAATTGGTTTGTGGAAATGTTTCACTTTCCGTCAGACTTGGGCGGTTATCTTCGGCCGTTTCTTGCCGGATGGTGTGTGGTGGTTCTTTCTGTTCTGGGCTCCTGCCTACGTTAAAGACGTATATGGCTACAGCTCAGACTCTACGATGGGTATCATGTTGATATTCACATTGTACCTTATTTCCATGCTGTCGCTTTACGGAAGCTACCTGCCCACTATTTTTGTGGAAAAGAGAGGGATGGACCCGTATAAGGGACGTATGAAAGCCATGTTGATATTCTCTTTCTTCCCCTTGATTGGTTTGTTCGCGCAATCTGCCGGCTCTGTCTCTTGTTGGTTCCCCATCATCATGATTGGTATTATCGGTGCCGCTCACCAGAGCTGGAGTGCCAACGTATATTCCGTAGTGAGCGATATGTTCCCCAAATCGGCGGTTGCTACCGTTACAGGTATCGGAGGCATGGTCGGTGGTATCGGAAGTTTCTTGTTCAACTATTGTTCAGGTATATTGTTCACTTACTCAGAGGAAAGCAATATGCTGTTCTTGGGATTTGAGGGCAAGAACGCCGGTTACATGATTGTGTTTATCGTGGCTTCGCTGGCTTATTTGTTCAGCTGGTGCATGATGAAGATTATGGTTCCGAAATACAAACTGGTGGAAGTATAAATCGAAAAGTTATCGTATAAATAAAAGAGGCTGAAATCTTACAAACCCCATTGAATATTCAGCCTCTTTCCTTTGATAAATATCCGGTGTTACTCTGTATAAACATCATTTCAGATGCTTCTGAATCCATTTCAGATGACCGTATTCGGTAGCTTCTGAAGTCCAGTGTTCATTTATGGGGGTTATCAATGCCTCCTTGGGGCAAGCCAGTATATTATATACGATGTAGCTGGTTGTAGGCGGACACGTATTGTCGTTATATCCCCACGTCATATACACCGGCACTTTGATTTGTCTGGCGAAATTCACCACATCGTAATAAGCCATCGTCTTGACCTTTTCGGGCGTATCCATCCCTTTGTATTTCTTGAAAAAGTGCGGATAACCGCCGGCGCGTCCCGCTTTATAACCAGCCATGTCACTCAGTGCCGGATGGTTTGCCACGCAAGCCGTTACCCGCTTGTCCAGCCCGGCTGTTATCAGTGCCAAAGCTCCTCCTTGGCTTCCTCCCTGCACAATGACGTTCTTCCCGTCCCAGTCGGGTAAAGAAGTCAGGTAATCGATGGCACGCACACAAGCCATGTACACCTTCTTCATATAATAATTGTCACGGTTATCAATGCCATACGACAGGTAATTGCCAAAAGCCGAAGATATTTCCTTAAACTCTTCTTCAGACAGGGTAGGATTCAGTCCGTGTATTTCCATTTCCAACCGGATGAAACCTTCGTCTGCATAATAAATATGGCGTTTCGGTTCCTTGATGGTTTTTATTCCCGCACCCGGGGGAGAAAGCACAACCGGATATTTCCCCGGAACTTTCGGACGGGTCAGGTATCCATAGATATACGAACCCGGACGGAAATATTGCAATTTCACCAGATAACAATCCGATTTTTCCGAACTGTATTCAGGCGCAGGCTCTATCGTATATTTCATCGGACACTGGGCGGCTTCGGCCATGGTCTTTTCCCAAAACGCATTGAAGTCGGCGGGCAGTTTCGTATAAGGCTGCAATTTCTCCGGAGAGAAACCTATTTTGACATGATGCTTATAGGTCGTACCATCCACCGTAGCCGAAAGGCGGCAATCCAGGAAACCGGGCTGGTTCATGGTACCCATTGGAACCACGGCACGTCCGTTTTTCAAAGTAACCGTCCCGCTCTTTTCCGCAGGCATCATGTCTCCTCCAATCTCGTATGCCACTTCGAGTCCGTCTTGCGGAATGCCATACTTATAGCATTGCACTTCCACTTCCGCCTTCTCGCCGGTTTCATACAACCAGTCGGCATGGTCGGGCACCGTTACCCAAAGCACATTACTCCGGTAAGGATAGTTCTCCGCCCAAAGTGGCACTGCGGTCAGCAAGAATAAACAAATCCACACTTGTTTCCATAAACTTTTCATTTTCCTTTGCATTTAGAATAAAAACACAGAGGCACAAAACATATATGAATATTCTCTGTGCCTCTGTGCTCATTTAATCATATAATTTACACGTATGTTTCCAGGAACTTCACATGACCTTCGGGTGTTACCGAAAGCTTTTGTGTGGTGGCGGGGAACAAAACCGATTCGCCAGCCTGGAGCGAAACCTGATTGCCTTCGTTGTCGGTTATGTGGCAGGTACCTTCCATGCAAATGTAGATAACAAACGAGTCAAGTTCGCTGTAATCCATATCCATCGGTTCGGTCAGGTCGTACACGGTGGTTGTAAAATAAGGACAGCTAACCAGTTCTACCGGTTCGTTTTGCTTCGGTGTGTAGTGTGTGCGGTAATCTTCGCTCACCGCATAGTCGATGGCGTCTTTCGATAATTCGGTATGCAATTCACGCGTATTGCCGTTTTTGTCTTTCCGGTTGAAATCGTAAATGCGGTATGTGATATTCGAAGTCTGCTGGATTTCCGCGATGAAACATCCGGCTCCGATGCTATGGATACGTCCGGCAGGTAAAAAGAATACATCGCCCGGTTGTACGGCATAGTCGGCAAGCGCGTCGCAGATAGTATTGTCGGCAATCATCTGCGCATATTCTTCGGGTGTGATTTGTTTGCTCAGCCCTGAACGCAGGTGGGCTTTGCCCCCGTCGTTTCCGATGACATACCACATCTCGGTCTTTCCCATCGAATTATGACGCTTCATCGCCAACTCATCATTCGGATGCACCTGGATAGACAAATCCTGTTGGGCATCGATGAACTTGATGAGCAATGGGAACTTGCCGTTAAAGCGTTTGTAATTGTTTTCTCCCACCAGGCTGGCTTTGTATTCGCTAACCAGTTGCGTAAGGTTTTTTCCGGCATCAGCTCCATAGGCTACCACCGATTCGTCACCCGGTACGTCTGATATTTCCCAGCTTTCGCCTACCTGTGCCTGCTGGCAATCAAGATGCTTGAACGGAATGATTTTTTCGCCTCCCCAAATGGTCGATTTCAAAATAGGTTTAAATTTTAACGGATACATAATATATATAAGGTTAGGTTAATTTATTGTTACGACAAAGGTAATAAAACTTATGGAAAACGGAAATACATCCGTCCCGTTTTTATGCTGCTTTTATGCTGTGTCCTGGCGGATATGTTCGGACTTCGCATTTGGAAGCATAGCGGATAAACGCAGATATTCCGATACAAGCCAGCCGATATTCCACAATAAGTTGTTATATTTGCAAGCAAAAACGATGAACGACAGACATTCCACGAAAAAATATATAAATACCGGGCAAGTCATTTGGCTGGCCTTCCTGATGCTTCTCAGTTATACAGAACTGGTACCTTTATCAGAAGCCGACTCTTTTTTCTTTCCTTTTCTTTTTCTATTCAGCCTGTTCTGCATAGCGCATAGCCGGCATATTCTTCCTCCTGCCTGGCATCATGCCCTTGCCCGCTGGCTGCATCCGCTTACAGTACGTCTCCGGGCGTTCCATATTTGGCAGATACGGGGTACGGTGCCTCCGCCTTTGTGCGGCAAATCTTGTGTATGCAAGAATTGCGGTTATGCTTTTACGGGTAATTTCTGCCCCCGATGCGGACAAAGTCGTTACACTTCGCGCTATGTGCTGAAAGGCATTGCCGGAAATGTGCTTCGCACGATTTTCCGTGTCGACGGGAAATTTGCCCATACCTTGCTCGAACTTCTTTACCGTCCGGGATATGTCATGCGCGACTTTATCCACGGCAAACGGGTCAAGTACACGCTTCCTCTTGCTATGGTTTTCTTAATGACCGCCTTTTATATGTTGACCGCTAAACTGATAGTTCCCGAAATCTGGGAGAGGAAAGAAGAAAAAACATCAGAGCAAATCGAAACACTCCGTATGAAAGCGGAAAAACTGCAGCAAACCATCTTTGAACTGGAACGGCAAAAATCGGAAGTTGACAATCCAGTCGAACAAAAGAGTATCGAATTGGCCATCCTGGAATCGGAAAAGAAACTTGCCGAAGTGCAGCGTCAGGATTCCATTGCGGGCGCGCCACAAACGGATGACGAACTTGGCATCTTCCATTTCGCTTTCATCGAAAAAGCGGAAAAGGCTATTAAAAGCGTCCCTTTCCTGGCCAATGTCTGGAATCTGATGTGGAAATGGGGACATGGCAACAAGGCATTCCATATCCTTCTCACCCTGCCGTTGCTGGCCATCGCTACCCGCTGGGCTTTCAATGAAAAAAAACAGCCCGATGCGTTCAATCTCATGGAGCACATCCTCATCCAGGCTTATATCGCCACACAGATTTTGCTTATCAGTACCCTTGTAGTGCCTTTTAACGGTACAGCCCATATAGACGACCTCTACGAAGTCCCCTTTTGGTTTATTTTCTTTTTATTCTGCTGGGATTACCGCCAGCTTTATCTCTGCACCTGGTGGAGAAGCTTCTGGAAAACGTTGCAGATGTTCACTTATTGCTTGCTTATCATCATTGGTCTTGCCATGGCAGGCATATCTTTGCTTTATTGGGTAGAGGGAGGCAGGATAATCCATCTGTAAGGGGGAGTTTATGTAAACAGGCTCTAAGCAAATGTTTTTTGCAAAATTTAAACAGGACTTGAAAAATATTCGTCTTATCCGTATAATATTTCAATAATATACGTATCTTTGCACCCGGATAAAGAATAAATATGCAGATGAAGAGCAAGAACAACAGACTCGATTCCATCAAAATGATTATTTCGAGCAAGGAAATCGGAAGTCAGGGAGAACTTTTGGCGGAGTTGGAAAAAGAAGGTTTCCAACTTACACAAGCTACCCTCTCGCGCGACCTGAAGCAGCTGAAAGTGGCAAAGGCGGCAAGCATGAACGGCAATTATGTATATGTATTGCCCAACAATACCATGTACAAACGCATGACAGAACCGCAAAGTGCCTCGGAAATGCTCCGGCATACGGGAGTAATCTCCATTGAATTTTCGGGAAATATCGCCGTCATCAAGACACGGCCCGGATATGCCAGCAGCCTTGCTTACGACATCGACAACAATCATTTCCATGAAATCATCGGTACCATTGCCGGAGATGATACCATCATGCTGGTGGTACGCGAAGGTTCCACACGCACCAGCGTAAAACAAGCACTTGCCCAAATCATAGCGAATATCAACTTATAAAAAGAATAAACATACAGCAATGGACGTAAAACAAATAGACGTAATGGTAGCAGACGCTTCGCACGAAGCATACGTAGACACCATATTGGATACCATACGTGAAGCAGCCAAGGTACGAGGCACAGGCATCGCCGAGCGTACGCACGAATATGTCGCGACAAAAATGAAAGAAGGAAAGGCGATCATTGCCTTGTGCGGAGATGATTTTGCAGGATTTACTTACATCGAGTCGTGGGGAAACAAAGAGTATGTAGCCACTTCGGGCTTGATAGTACACCCCAAATACCGCGGATGCGGACTTGCCAAACGTATCAAGCACGCATCGTTCACACTTGCCCGCCTGCGCTGGCCCAAAGCCAAGATATTCAGCCTCACTTCGGGAGCGGCGGTAATGAAAATGAATACCGAACTGGGTTATGTGCCGGTGACATTCAACGAACTGACCGATGACGCCGCGTTCTGGAAAGGATGCGAGGGCTGCATCAACCACGAAATCCTGATGGCAAAGAACCGCAAGTTCTGCATCTGTACCGCCATGCTCTACGACCCGGCGTTGCATACGGAGGACGAACATACGAATTTCTGATTAAACGAAGAATCAAGAATCAAAACCAATATATAGCCTTATGGAAGAAAAGAAAAAAGTAGTCGTTGCTTTCAGCGGCGGACTGGATACCTCGTTCACGGTGATGTATCTGGCAAAGGAAAAAGGATATGAAGTATATGCCGCTTGTGCCAACACGGGCGGGTTCAGTGCCGAACAACTGAAGAAGAACGAAGAAAACGCTTACAAATTAGGGGCGGTGAAATATGTCACGCTTGATGTAACTCAGGAATACTATGCCAAGAGTCTGAAATACATGATATTCGGAAACGTGTTGCGTAACGGCACTTATCCTATCTCGGTAAGCTCGGAACGCATCTTCCAGGCACTTGCCATCGCCCGCTATGCCAACGAAATCGGGGCACACGCCATCGCCCACGGCTCTACCGGCGCAGGAAACGACCAGGTGCGTTTCGACATGACATTTCTGGTCATGGCTCCGGGAGTGGAAATCATCACCCTCACCCGCGACATGGCACTGAGCCGCGATTATGAAATCAATTACTTGAAAGAACACGGATTTGAGGCTGATTTCACCAAACTGAAATATTCGTATAACGTAGGTATCTGGGGAACCTCTATCTGCGGAGGCGAAATCTTGGATTCGGCACAAGGCCTGCCCGAAAGCGCCTACCTGAAACAAGTTACCAAGGAAGGAAGCGAACTGCTGAAGCTGGAATTCAAGAAAGGCGAGCTGTACGCTGTCAACGGGGAAGTGTTCGACGATAAAATCAAGGCCATTCAGCGTGTAGAAGAAATCGGCGCACCCTATGGCATCGGACGGGATATGCACGTAGGCGATACCATCATCGGCATCAAAGGGCGCGTAGGATTCGAAGCCGCAGCTCCGATGCTGATTATCGGCGCACACCGTTTTCTGGAAAAATATACGTTGAGCAAATGGCAACAATACTGGAAAGACCAGGTGGCAAACTGGTACGGGATGTTCCTCCACGAAAGCCAATACCTGGAGCCGGTAATGCGCGACATCGAAGCCATGCTGACTGAATCGCAACGCAACGTAAACGGTACGGCTATCCTCGAACTCCGCCCGTATTGCTTCTCTACCGTAGGAGTAGAGTCAGAAGACGACTTGGTAAAGAACAAGCTGGGCGAATACGGCGAAATGCAGAAAGGCTGGACGGCAGAAGACGCCAAAGGCTTTATCAAAGTACTCTCTACTCCGCTGAGAGCCTATTACGCAAACCATAAAGACGAAATGATGTAAAAAATACAACTATGGAAGGGAAAAAACTGACCCGCCCGCAAAGCAACAAGATGTTGGCGGGCGTATGCGCCGGAATCGCGAACTATTTTAACCTCGACCCGACACTGATCCGTGTAATATACGCGCTGCTCACGGTCTTTACTGCCTTTGCAGGGATAATCGTGTATTTATTATTATGGATAATCATCCCCGAAGAGAAATAATGCAGCCCATGATTAAAGTAGGAATAATAGGAGGGGCAGGTTACACGGCAGGCGAACTGATTCGCCTGCTGATTAACCACCCCGATGTAGAAATCCGGTTCGTCAACAGTTCAAGCAACGCCGGAAATAAAATAACCGATGTCCACGAAGGATTGTACGGCGAAACCGACCTCGTATTTACCGATGAACTTCCGCTGGACGAAATCGATGTACTCTTTTTCTGCACGGCTCATGGCGACACGCGCAAATTCATGGAAAGCCACAACCTGCCCGAAGACTTAAAGATTATCGACCTCTCGATGGACTATCGCATTGCCGCTGAAGACCATGACTTCGTATACGGTCTTCCCGAACTGAACCGACGCACCATCTGTCATAGCAAGCACATCGCCAATCCGGGATGTTTTGCGACGTGTATCCAGCTTGCCTTGCTTCCACTGGCCAAACACCTGATACTGAAAGGCGATATCACGGTAAATGCCATTACGGGAAGCACAGGAGCCGGCGTAAAACCGGGAGCGACTACGCATTTCAGTTGGCGTAACAACAACCTGAGCATTTACAAGCCGTTCACGCACCAGCACCTGCCGGAAATACGCCAGTCGCTGAAACAATTGCAGAACAGCTTCGATGCAGACATCACGTTCATCCCTTACCGGGGCGACTTCGCCCGAGGCATCTTTGCCACGACCATCGTAAAGACCAAAGTGGAATTGCCTGAAATCGTGAAGATGTACGAAGAGTATTACGCTGAAGACTCGTTCGTGCATATCGTAGACAAGAGCATCGACCTGAAGCAGGTAGTCAACACCAACAAGTGCCTGATTCATCTGGAAAAGCACGAAGACAAACTGCTCATCATTTCCTGCATCGACAACTTGCTGAAAGGTGCCAGCGGACAGGCGGTACACAACATGAACCTGATGTTCAACCTGGAAGAAACTATAGGGCTGCGATTAAAACCGTCAGCTTTTTAAATGAAGAATATTTTATTGAACACAGAGGCACGAAAGCACAGAGATTTAGAAGCTGTTTTGAATTTCTCCAAAAAGTTTTTCTTGGCTTGATGTATCC
>URCM01000009.1 GCA_900546355.1 uncultured Bacteroides sp. | reverse complement strand
TGCACCATTTCCCATACGGGCTGGTAACGCTTGCGCCCCAGTTGGCGTTGGATTTCCTTGGAGGATATGGCACGTCTGGTCGCCGTCAGAAGGTACATGGCGGCGAACCAGTCGCGGATGGGCAGGTTGCTTCCCTGCATCACAGTACCGGAACGCAAGGTCATCTCATGCTTACAGTCCATGCAGGACCAAGAACGGTGGCTCGGATTCCAACTCAAACGCAAACCGCCGCAGCGGCTACAGAAAAGACCGTGGCGTTCACGGAAACGACGGAGAGCCTCCTCGCAGGAGCTTTCGTCAGGATATTGACGGTAGAAGTCAAGCAGATTCATTGTGTTTCCTTTCAATTGTTTTACAGGGAGTGCCTGCAAATTCTGTTCCTATGCCTGCATTGGCATCTCATAGCCTGCTTAAACTTTGCTAATTTGGACGTTTGCGGACATTCATTTTTTTTAATTGGATAGGAAGCTGATAAAATCTAAATTGAAAATCTGTGTAATCTGTGGTGAAAAAAACAACACACTATGAATCAACTTATCAACCAGCTTCGGAACGAAATGCGCTCCGAGCTTGAAAACAACATCCTTCCGTTTTGGATGAACAAAATGGAAGATAACGAAGAAGGCGGCTTCTACGGACAAATCACCGGCGAAGACGAATTGAAACCTGAAGCATCGAAAGGCGCGATACTGAACGCACGCATCCTGTGGACGTTCTCGTCTGCCTACCGCCTGCTGAAGAAACCCGAATACTTAGAAACAGCTACCCGTGCCAAACGCTATCTGATAGACCGGTTCTACGACCCGCAGTACGGTGGCATCTACTGGGAACTGGATTACAAGGGCAACCCGCTTGATACGAAAAAACAAATCTATGCCATCGGCTTCGCTATTTACGGTCTGAGCGAATATGCCCGTGCCACAGGGGATACGGAAGCGTTGGAATATGCCCAAAGACTCTTCGATGCCATCGAACAACATAGCTTCGATTCCGAACAAAACGGATATGTGGAAGCCTTGACGCGCGACTGGCAACCCATCGGGGACATGCGTCTGAGTGACAAGGACGAAAACGAAAAGAAAACGATGAACACGCACCTGCACATCCTGGAACCTTACACCAACCTCTACCGCGTATGGAAGGACGAACAGCTGGAACGACAACTACGGAACCTGATTGAAGTATTCATCACCCGCATCCTCGACCCACAGACCGGACACCTCAACCTGTTCTTCGAAGAAGACTGGACCAACAAATACCGCATCTATTCGTACGGTCACGACATCGAAGCCTCATGGCTTATCCACGAAGCGGCATTGGTACTGGGCGACCCGGAAGTGCTGAAACGGATAGAGCCCATCATCATCCGGATAGCTCAAGCCGCCGATGAAGGACTAAATCCCGATGGAAGCATGATATACGAAAACTTCCTCGACAAACAAAAGATAGACCGTGAACTGCACTGGTGGGTACAGGCGGAAAACGTAGTAGGACACATCAATCTCTACCAGCACTTCGGCGACACGGAAGCTCTCGACACCGTCGCCCGTTGCTGGGAGTTCATCAAGACGAAACTGATAGACCGCGAACAAGGCGAATGGCACTGGAGCCTCCTGCCCGACGGCACCGTAAACCGTCGCGATGACAAGGCTGGTTTCTGGAAATGTCCTTACCACAACGGCCGCATGTGCATGGAGGTCATCGAACGATTCAAATAGAGCACTCACCACAGGACACAAATTTTCAATTTAGATTTTAAAGTTTATACAAACTGTCAGTTCAGAAACGCAGATTAACACAGATTTTCGCAGATTATTTTAATTTACTATTTTTCGATTTACGAAGTACGATTTAAAGTTCAAATAGTAGATAGTAAATTGTCAAATCGTAAATTACAATAATCTGCGTTTCTAATAATTCAACAAAAACCATGAAACGATTAAGTTTAATTCTTTTGGCGATGCTGTTAGGCAGCATTGCTTGGGGCACGACCCTGAAATATACCGAAGTGCACGACATTCCCTACAAGGAATCGGAAGAAGCCTACGTGAAAGAACGCTGCAAGTTAGACATCTATTATCCCGAAGACACGACGGGATGCCCTGTTGTCGTATGGTTTCACGGAGGCGGACTGACACAAGGCAACAAGTCTTTCCCGTGGAAACTGAAAGAAAAGGGCATGGTGCTTGTCGCCGTCAACTACCGTTTGCTTCCCAAAGTGGAAATCAACGAATGCCTTGATGATGCAGCGGCAGCCGTGGCATGGGTATTCCTCGAAATCGGGAAATACGGAGGAGACAAACGGAAGATTTTCGTATCGGGACACTCGGCAGGAGGCTATCTGACCGCCATGATAGGCTTGGATAAGAAATGGCTCGCCAACTATCAGACCGATGCCAATGAGATAGCAGGACTCATCCCGTTCAGCGGACAGATGATCAGCCATTTCGCCTATCGGGATATGAAAGGCATCGGAAACCTGCAACCGACCATTGATGAGTATGCCCCACTCTTTCATGTCCGGAAAGACGCTCCTCCCTTGGTATTGATTACAGGAGACCGCAACATCGAGCTTTTCGGACGATACGAAGAGAACGCCTACATGTGGCGGATGATGAAACTGACCGGACATGCCGAAACCTACCTCTACGAGATAGACGGACACGGGCACGGCTCTATGGCAGAACCGGCTTACCACATCTTAGAGCAACACATCCGGAAAATTTTAGGGGAACCGGTGGATAACAACTGACCAAGAATACCCCTACCACAAATCCCTATAAATAGGTATTGCCGGATTATTTCAAGCCTTGTATTTTTGCAGAAAGAAAAAAACAGAAAACATCATGCAAGTGCTGAAAGAAGACATACGCGACCGTATATTGGCTATTGCCAGGCAGCAATTCGCGCAGAATGGATATTCCAAAACTTCCATGCGTGAAATAGCCGGACTGGCAGGAGTTGGGGTCGGAAACATCTACAACTATTTTGCGAACAAAGACGAGCTGTTCCGTGAAGTGGTCCGTCCGGTCTTGTATGCCTTGGAAGCCATGTTGCAGGAGCATCACGGCATACGGGGCGAGGATATTATGATGATGCGGTCGGAAAAGTATCTGAAGTCCTGCATCGATGAATATGTTTCGCTTATTAACACGCACCGCGGGCTGATGGAAATTCTGTTGTTCCGCGCACAAGGCTCTTCATTGGAACATTTCCGCGAGAACTACACCGACCGTTCTACGGAACTGGTCAAGGCATGGTTCACGTCCATGCAGCAGAAGCATCCCGAAATCAATACGGCAGTGTCCGATTTTATCATCCACCTGCATACGGTATGGATGTTCACCCTGTTCGAGGAACTGCTGATGCATTCGGTTCCCCAACAGGAAATGGAAACCATCTTGCACGACTATATTCTTTTTGAAATTCAAGGCTGGAGGGCAATCATCCAAATATGAGATACAGACAACGTACATACGAACATTCAACCGTATTGGAACGGTTGGCAAGGAGGAAATCTTCACGGAGGTTTCCTCCTTTTTTTATGAACATTTCTGAATATCGTTCGCTTTTGCGCACTTTTCTCACATTCGGCAAAGCAAGTAAACTCGCTTTGCTCTCACTCAATCGAAACGTTTACTATTAAATTACAATATAATGAAACAGAAACACGAATTTAAGAGCATTGTGGCGGAGACGTTGCTCATTCCGCTATACATGAGAGCGAAAGAAAGCCGCCGTGTCAATCCTATTCTGGATGACAAGGCAGCGGAACGGTTGGCAGACAGCTTGGAATACGATTATTCCCAATTCGATGGGGCAAAGCTGAGCGAAGTGGGCTGCGTGGTGCGCGGCTGGTATTTCGACCGTGCCGTAAAACGGTTTATCGATACGCATCCCCGTCCGGTAGTCGTAAATGTAGGGTGCGGATTGGATACCCGTTTCCAGCGTATCGGCAACCCCAAAGCTGTTTTTTATGACTTGGACTTGCCGGAAGTCATGGCACTCCGTCGGGAATTGATACCCGAACAGACAGGTAATGTTTATATCGCAGCTTCCTTACTGGAAACCGACTGGATGGACGAGCTACGTCGGAAACATCCCGATGCGGAATTTATTTTCATTGTGGAAGGTGTGCTGATGTATTTTTACGAGAAGCAGGTAAAAAGTTTCCTGCATCACGTGGCAAGCCGTTTCGGAGGTGGAGAGTTGTGGTTTGACGTATGTGGCACCATGATGAGCCGGCATGGTGTAAAGCCCGATTCACTCCGCCATCATGAGGCGCAAATCCGTTCGGGATTGAGCGACGGACATCTGGTGGAACAATGGGAACCGGCTTTGCAACTCATCGAACAAGCTAACTACATGAAGTTTTTCCGCTCACGCTGGGGATTCTTCTTCGGACAAGTATTAGGGCGCATTCCTTGGCTATGTTATAAATTCAGTTCATTACTCGGATATAAAATCCTATCAAAATAATATACAATGAATCAAACAAAAAAGAAAGAAGGTCTGTCCCGGCTGTTCGAGATAGCGGGACAGAAGAAAGGGCTGCTCGTCATGGCAGGCGTGTTGTCTGCTGGCAGCGCGGTGTGTATGCTCGTGCCCTATTGGGCGGTTTATGAAGTTTTGAAAGAATTGCTGACGCATGGAGGAAATCCCGCCGCTTCGGACGGAGCCGTCATGATACGCTGGGGCTGGATAGCGTTTGGGGGACTTGTCGGCGGACTGGTATTGCTGTATGCCGCCTTGATGTCTTCCCATATTGCGGCTTTCCGCATACTCTATGGATTGCGTGTCCGCCTGTCCGAACACATCGGCAGGCTTCCGTTAGGGTATCTGAACAACACGTCCACCGGGGCCATCAAGAAAACGATGGACCAGAACATCGAAAAGATAGAGGGGTTCATCGCCCATACCATTCCGGACTTAGTGAACGTGGTAGCCACGGTAGCGGTGATGCTTGCCATCTTCTTTTCGCTGGATGCGTGGCTGACGGCCGTATGCCTGGCGGTCGTAGTGGTCAGTCTGTTTCTTCAATTCTCTAATTTCATGGGCAAGAGGGCAAGGGAGTTTATGGGCATCTACTACGATGCGCAGGAAAAGATGAGCGCGTCTGCCGTGCAGTATGTGCGGGGGATGCCCGTGGTCAAGATATTCGGGCAGAGTGTCCGTTCGTTCCGTCAGTTCAATGCCGAAATCCAGGCATATAAGACCTTTGCCTTGAAGTGTTGCGATACTTATCAGAACGGGATGATTGCCTTTACGGTTCTGCTCAATTCGATGGTGACGTTCATTCTCCCCATGGGCATCCTGCTAATGCAGGTCAGTCCGCAATCCTTATCGCTGGCGGTGGTATGGCTGTTTTTCATCATCATGGGTCCGGGTATGGCTTCTCCCGTCTATAAACTGACATTCTTGGGAGGCAACACGCGCGACATCGATGAGGGTGTAAAACGCATCGACCGCATCTTAGGAAAAAAGCCTGTACCGGAAGCGGAGCACCCGCAGGTGCCTACATCCTACGATGTGGAGTTCCGCCATGTATCATTCTCCTACGAAAACACGGAACAGGGCACGCGGACGGAAGCCTTGCGCGATGTCAGCTTCATTGCACCGCAAGGAGAGATAACCGCTCTTGTCGGTCCGTCGGGAAGCGGTAAGTCTACGATAGCCAATCTGATTCCCCGCTTTTGGGATGTGGAACAGGGAGAGATACGCATAGGCGGCGTGGACATCCGCCAGATAGCCACGGAGAAGCTGATGGACATGGTGTCTTTCGTATTCCAGGACACGTTCCTGTTTTACGACACGCTCTATGAGAACATTGCCGTCGGCTCTCCCACTGCCACGCAGGAAAAAGTGATAGCCGCAGCCAAGGCCGCCCAATGCCATGACTTCATCGAACGGTTACCGCAGGGGTACGACACGCGGATAGGCGACAAAGGTGTGTATCTCTCCGGAGGCGAAGCCCAACGGATATGTGTGGCGCGCGCTATCTTGAAGAATGCCCCGATACTGGTGCTGGACGAAGCCACGGCATTTGCCGACCCGGAAAACGAGTATAAGATGCAGATGGCTTTGCAATCTTTGATAAAAGACAAGACGGTCATCGTGATAGCGCACCGCCTCTCTTCCGTTGTTTCCGCAAGCCAGATTATCGTCATGAAAGAGGGACGGATGGCGCAGTGCGGAAAACACGAAGTCTTGTCCGTCACAGAAGGTGTATATAAGAATATGTGGGATGCCTATACGAGTGCTTACCACTGGACGTTGAACAAAAATTGAAAAGGAGAACAAGATATGAACGCAATCAAAAACATTACCATCGGACATACCGAACGGCTTTACAAGCCAGTCGGATACACCATGCTTGCCAACTTGGTCAATATCGTGCCGTTCTGCCTCTCTATTGAAGCGGTACGCATCATCTTCAGTGCTTTTGACGGGAGCGGACAGCCGCTTGACACCACCCGCCTGTGGTATATATTCGCTATTATGGTTGTTTATATGCTGGTCATGGCTTTGGCGGAACGGGCATCCTATCGCGCCAATTTCCGGGGAGCCTACGAAATGAGCGCATCGGGACGCCTGTCGTTGGCGGAACATCTGCGGAAACTTTCGCTGGGCTTCCTGTCCAGACGTGACCCCGGCGATTTGTCTTCCATGCTTATTACGGACTTCATGATGGCGGAAACCGGCATCTCGCACCACCTGCCCCAGCTGATGGGGGCCGTGGTCATGCCCGTACTGGCTTTTGCCTCGCTGGTCTGGATAGACTGGAGGATGGCGGTCAGCATGTTTGCCGCGCTTCCGCTTGCCATGCTTGTATTGTGGGCAAGCACTGGCGTACAAAGGAAACTGAGCGGCAAGCAGATTCAAGCCAAAATAGATGCCGGAAACCGGTTGGAAGAATACCTGCAAGG
This sequence comes from uncultured Bacteroides sp., assembly GCA_900546355.1. GTDB lineage: Bacteria > Bacteroidota > Bacteroidia > Bacteroidales > Bacteroidaceae > Phocaeicola. Next base: position 41,468 of record URCM01000009.1, on the reverse strand, counting down.
CATCCGGGTGATGAAAGCCTACAACCTGCTGGGCGACCGTTTCGTCCGGTTGCGTGATGCCTTTGCCCAGCTTCGCCGTGCCTGCATCCGCCAGGAAGCTTTATTAGGTCCGTTCGTTTTGCTAAGTATCACAGTGGTTCGTGCCGGACTGACGATGATGGTTCTGTGCGGAACTTATCTTCTGCTAGGGGGCAAGCTTTCCATACTCGTATTCGTACTGTTCCTCGTGGTCGGTTCCCGTGTGTTCGATCCGCTGACTTCCGCCCTGACCAATTTCACCGAGTTCCGTTATTTCTCCATTGCCGGAGGACGCATCCTTTCACTGATGAACGAACCGGAAATGAAAGGGGAACGGCAATCTCCGGTGGCTGGTGACATCCGGTTCGAACACGTATCGTTCGCTTATCAGGACAAAGAAGTGTTACACGATATAAATGTGACATTGCCCAAGAACTCATTGACGGCTCTTGTCGGTCCTTCGGGAAGCGGGAAAAGTACAGTAATGAAGCTTTGCGCCCGCTTCTACGACCCACAGAAAGGGCGTATCTTCTTCAACGATGTCCCGATGGATGAAACAGATCCCGAAAGCCTGATGAGCCACATATCCATGGTATTTCAGGATGTTTACCTGTTTCAGGACACGATACGCAACAACATCCGTTTCGGCAAAACCGACGCGACGGAGGAGGAAATCATCGCCGCAGCCAAGAAAGCCTGTTGCCACGACTTCATCATGCGCTTGCCTCAAGGCTACGACACGATGGTAGGCGAAGGAGGCTGCACCCTGTCGGGCGGTGAGAAGCAGCGCATATCCATAGCCCGTGCCATTCTGAAAGACGCGCCAATCATTCTACTGGACGAAGCGACCGCTTCGCTCGACCCCGAAAACGAAGTGGAAGTGCAAAAAGCCATCGACACGCTCATCAAAGGACGTACCGTGATAGCCATTGCCCACCGACTTAAAACCATTCAGAACGCCGACCGGATTATTGTCTTGGACAACGGAGAAATCAGGGAAGAAGGTACGCACGATGAACTTATCCGGAAGGAAGGGCTTTACGCACATTTGTGGAATATCCAAGAAAACAGTTCCGGTTGGAAACTTGCCAATCAAATTGAAAACCATTGATATACAAATTTGTACATTTCAAAAGAACACAGATATTGCAAAGGCACAGACGGACATACAGGTTATTTTATTTGGCTGATTGCGACATTCATATAAATTTATTTTCCTGTGCTTCTCTGTGCCATCTGTACCATCTGTGTTCCGTACCGGCATAGCTGTATCGAAAAGATTTTCCCCTCCAGCCTGCACATTCTCTGCAAAAAAAATGTACTTTTGCAACACGAATCAAAAACAAGACAAACAAATGGAGAGCATCATCAGCAAATCTGAAAGAGAGCAAATCATCGCTCTGATGAAAAGAGAAGTGGTTCCTGCCATCGGCTGTACCGAGCCTATTGCAGTAGCACTCTGCACAGCAAAAGCTACTGAGGCTTTGGGCTGTACACCCGAACATATCAACGTCTATCTGAGTGCAAACATCCTGAAAAACGCGATGGGCGTAGGCATACCGGGTACGGGAATGATAGGTCTGCCCATCGCCATTGCATTGGGCGCACTCATCGGCAAGTCGGAATACGGACTGGAAGTCTTAAAAGACTGCACACCCGAAGCTGTAGAAAAAGGAAAGGAAATGATAGCACGTCCCCAGTGCATCAACATCGCCCTAAAAGACGACATCGAGGAAAAACTATACATTGAAGTAACCTGTACAAACGGGAACAATGTAGCGACCGCCATCATCAGCGGCGGACATACCAACTTTGTCTACTTATGCCGTAATGGAGAAGTACAGCTCGACAAACGTACCGGCACCACCTCGGCCGAAGACGAAGAAACGGTCGACCTCACTTTACGCAAGGTGTTTGATTTCGCCACCACTGCCCCCATCGATGAAATCCGCTTCATCCTCGAAGCCAAAAATCTGAACAAGGCTGCCGCCGAACAATCACTCAAAGGCTGTTATGGACACGGATTGGGACGTATGTTGTGCACTAACAAGAATGAAGAAAAGATTATGGGGAACAATACCTTCACCCACATCCTCTCGTACACCTCTGCCGCATGCGACGCCCGTATGGCAGGTGCAATGATACCTGTAATGAGTAATTCAGGAAGCGGAAACCAAGGCATATCTGCCACCCTTCCCGTAGTCATCTTTGCCGAAGACACCCACGCCACCGAAGAACAGCTCATTCGTGCCCTGACGCTAAGCCACCTCACCGCTATCTACATCAAACAGAGCCTGGGCAAGCTTTCGGCACTCTGCGGATGTGTAGTGGCAGCTACCGGAAGCAGCTGCGGCATCACCTACCTGATGGGAGGCAGTTACGCACAGGTGATGTACGCCGTGCAGAATATGATTGCCACCCTCACCGGAATGATATGCGACGGGGCAAAGCCCAGCTGCGCCCTGAAAGTAACCAGCGGCGTATCTACTGCCGTGATGTCTGCCATTATGGCTATGGACCAGAAGTGCGTCACTGCCGTAGAGGGCATTATCGAAGAGAACGTGAACCGGAGCATCCGCAACCTGACCCTCATCGGTTCGAAAGGCATGAACGAGACCGACAAGATGGTGCTCGACATCATGACCCACAAACACCAAGACTGATTCTTACTCACCACAAAGGACACAGAGGTCCACAGAGTCATTTTATTTATTTCCTCTGTGATACTCTGTGTCCTCTGTGGTGAATTTTATCCATAATATAATGACACAACATCCGGCAGACTACATACAGCGGCTTATCAGCGAAGGCGAACACGTGCATCAGGACTTCAAGTTCGAAATCTCCGACGCACGCAAGATAGCCAAAAGCATCTCCGCCTTTGCCAATACCGAAGGAGGACGCCTGCTGGTAGGAGTAAAAGACAACGGAAAGATAGCCGGCGTGCGCTCCGAAGAAGAAATCTACATGATAGAAGCCGCCGCCCAACGTTATTGCACGCCTCCCGTCGACATTCATGCCTACATACACAAGGTGGAAGGAAAAGACGTATTGGAAGTCGTAATAGACGAAAACACGCAAAAACCAGTTTATGCCCTTGACGAGAACGAACGAAAACGGGCATACATCCGTATCAAGGACGAAACCATCCTGGCAAGCCCCATCCATTTAGACATCTGGCGGCACAACCGTACCGAAGAAAAGGTCATCATAACCTATACTCCCCGCGAACAACAGATTCTTTCCTTATTGGAACAGCATTCCACCCTTTCCCTCAACCAGTGCCAGCGCCTCACCCGCATGAACCGGAAACGAATCGTCAGCCTTCTTGCCGACTTCATCCGCTTCGGCTTAGTAGAACCTGTGTTTTACGACCACACGTTCCGCTTCCGCCTAAAAGAAGACCCCCAAACCAGTACGACAGTATAACGCATGCCATTGCATCCGGAAATGGACATCTTTTGCTTATCAAGAAATGATTATCCACATCCAGCCAATACATATCCCCTAAAAACGAATATATACTGCATGAGCAGTTGAATATATACTGCAACTGCCAATGAATATATACTGCAACTGCCTGCGGATATATACTTCTCAGCAAGGTCAGTGCTATTATGAAATTGAAAATGGCATCACATCAGGATGTCACGTATGGATGGTTCGTCCACAGTGGGTGGGGAAATGATTTAATAACATTTTACGGATTATCACACTAAACTTGGTACAACATATCCGCGATCTCACTTTTTTGTTTTATCTTTGTCCCGATTTAAATCATTATAACCTAACAGTATGAGCATATTCTCTAAATTATTTGGCAGAAAAAAAACAGAAGACGAAGGCGCGAAAGTAGGTGGCGTAGAAGACTTCATTACCTTGATTAGAGTATACTACCAAGCAGTAATGGCGGCGCAGCTGGGCATCAGCAACATCAATGCATTGCCCGAGATGGCGGTATTCAAGCGCACCTTGAAAATCCCTACCCAGAACAACAAGTTAGGCATAGCCGAACGTTCACGGTGCAAGAAGATGCTGACGGAAATATACGGCATCCATGATTTCTTCTTCAAGGAAATAGATGCCTCTATCAAGAAACACTGCAAAAATGTGAATTCCATTCAAAACTACCTGTTCATGTTCCAAGGCTTCAGCCAAGACCTGATGATGGTAGTGGGCAACCTGATGCAATGGAAATTCCGTATGCCGGGCATCTTCAAGAAAGCTTTACGCGCCATGACTGAAAAAACGGTACACGACATCCTGACCAAGACAACCTGGAAAGACGATAGCGTACGCAAGACTTGCGCCAACATCCGCCAGTACCAACATTCGTTGGGATACAGCGAAAGTTGGATGGCAGAATATGTATACAACATCGTTATATTGGCCAAGAAAGAACCGAAACCGAAAGAATAACGAGGGATGGAGGACCTTATCGAAAACCATCCATTGGAACCATTTCTTCCTCCCGGCGCAACCTTGCTGATGTTGGGAAGCTTTCCTCCGCAAAAAAAACGCTGGAGCATGGAGTTCTTTTACCCAAACTGGAGCAATGATATGTGGCGGATTTTCGGACTTGCCTTCTTCGGCGACAAAGAACACTTCGTACAAACAGACCGGAAGGCGTTCGACAAAGAACGCCTCATCGGGTTCTTACAGGAAAAAGGTGTTGCCCTCTACGATACAGCCTGTGTGGTGAAACGCTTGCAAAACAACGCTTCCGATAAATTTCTGGAAATAGTAGAACCTACCGACACGGGATTGCTCCTGAAGCAACTGCCTGCCTGCAAAGCCATCGTTACCACCGGACAGAAAGCGACAGATACCTTCTGTACGCAGATGCATATTGCGGAACCTCCCGTAGGAGGCAAATGTGAGTTTGAATACGAAGACAGACGACTCTGCCTCTACCGGATGCCTTCTTCCAGCCGGGCTTATCCGCTCAAACTTGAAAAAAAGACGGAAATTTACCGGAAAATGTTCCAAGAACTAAAGCTTTTATAGCGATAAGCATATAAAAAACGCCCAAAGCATTTGGAAGATTCAAAAAATGTCGTACCTTTGCATCCGCAAACACGGGAATAGCTCAGTTGGTAGAGCATCGGTCTCCAAAACCGAGTGTCGGGAGTTCGAGTCTCTCTTCCCGTGCATAGCATAAGAGGATGAGCCAAACGCCATCCTCTTTTCTTTTTTCCTGAATCAGTTCTTGAACTCCCCGTTTATATGCTGCCCGCTCTCAGGATTCAGCTCGATGACTTTTTTCATATCTTCTACAGAACCGTCCTTATCTCCCGCCAACAAACGCACCCGTCCACGTTCCTGATAAAACACAGCATGGCCGGGCATCAACTCCAAAGCCTCTGTATATACTTCGATGGCTTTCCCGAACGCTTTTTCTTCGCAAAGCATCCCGCCTTTCAACAGATACGCCTTTTCATTGAAAGGATTGACTTCCGTTACCTTATCTATGCAAGCATAGGCTTCACCCGCATTCCCTTGCGCCGCTTCTATCGTGCCCTTCAACAACAACGCCTCCTCTTCTTCCGGATTGGACGCCAAGATTCTATCAAGGTCTTCCAAAGCCTCTTTGGCCTGCCGCATTTTCCACAATACCTCGGCACGGAATTGATAAGCCGGAATGAAGCCTTCATTCAGAGCCAGAGCTTTTGTCGACAGTACGATAGCTTGCAGGTCATTCCGCAGCCCGTATTCGGCTTTAGCCGCCAAGTAATAGGCTTCAGCGTTATCCGCATCCTGTCCTATAACCTGCTGGCAGACCGCTTTCACCCCCTCATAATCTTCCTGCATATAGCAAACGTGCGCCAACGTCAGCAACGCCCGCACATTTCCAGGCTCCAACGCCTTCAGTTTATCCAGGACAATCCGTGCGTCGGGCATGCGGTTCATTTTTATATATACATCCGCAAGAAACTGAAGCGTTTCGGCATCATCGCGAAGCGCAGCCGCCTGCTCCAGGCACTTAGCCGCATAAGCCAGCTGATTCATGTTGCGCGCACGGATTCCGTCGTATTTCAGAATCTCGAAATTCTTCTGTTCTTGTTTTTCTTGTTGGTTCTCTTCCGGCTTTCCACCGCCGAAGAGTGCTGATAATAAACCCATGTCTTTCGTGTTTTATTGTTGAATGTTTGTTGCAAATATAAACAAAATCAAGTACACACGTATGTTTGCTGAAAAGAAATTTGTAAGTTTGCGGCAGAATTGAAAAAAGGAACATAACATGAAAAAATTACTTTTGTTTGTATGGGCGATGTGGGCTTGCTACGGCTTGCACGCACAATATTTTTGTACGGTAGAAGGAACAGAACTGCACTATGTCAACTACGATGAAGCAGGACAAAGCGTATCAAACGAGACCGCCATTGTGGGGTATGTAGGAAAGGAAAAAGGAACGACAATGGCTTGCTACGTCAATAAAATCGTAACCAACAAATTGAAAAACAATACAAGCTATACACGTTTCGATTGGAGTTATGACGGGAAACAGACTGTTTGTGCAGAAGATTTAGCCTTCGGACCATACATTGATTCTGATTCCGACCCCGCTAAATACGACACTGCCGCCCGTACAGCCATGCAGGAAGAACTGAAATTCAAGGGAAACAATTCGTTTATTCTTAAGAACCATGCGAAAGGCGGAGAAAGCATGCCCGACCGTTCGTATTCGCTCATTGTAAATATGCTGAAAAACGAAATCACAATATCGGGTGCTGCCTATATGGGAGAAGAACGGGTAAGTACCACCGCCGGCAAGTTCAATTGCATGAAGATTTCCTACTTGAAACGCACAAAAGTCTTATTAAAAAGCACGACTCACCGCATCACCGAATGGTATGCCGAAGGCATCGGGCTGGTCAAGTCGGAAGCATTCGACATGAAAGGGAAACCTGCCGGAAAGACTTTGCTGGTGAAAATCGTGAAATAATCAATAAAGCCAATCAGGAGTTAAAAGGGCGTTATCGCCCACCGGTGTGGGTAGGTAAATGCCAATACCTTTCTGCACCGATTCCAGAGGTAAAGCCATTGGCCTTTTAACTTCTGATTGGCGTTATTTATCGTTCATTGCCAACTTAGAAGCTGTTTTGAACTTCTCCAAAAAGTTTTTCTTGGCTTGATGTATCCGTTTTCGTGTGTGCTTTGGGCGATAAATTCAAAACAGCTTCTTAAATGATCTCAATCCCCTGCTCTTCGCAAAGCTTCAGGCTCAGGTCTTTCAGTTTGAACTTCTGAATTTTTCCGCTTCCGGTCATAGGGAACTCTTTTACGAAGAAAATATATTTCGGGATTTTATAACGGGCGATCTTGCCTTCGCAGAACTCACGCACGTCGAACTCATTCATCGTATATCCTTCGTGCAGGATGATGAACGCACCTACCGCCTCGCCGTATTTCTTTGAGGGGACACCGGCTACCTGCACATCCTTGATGCCCGGCATTTGGTAAAGAAATTCTTCTATCTCGCGCGGATAAATGTTTTCGCCTCCCCGAATAATCATGTCCTTGATGCGTCCTGTGATACGGTAGTTCCCGTTCTCGTCTTTCACGCCCAAGTCGCCCGAATGCAGGAATCCGTTCTTGTCTATCACTTCGGCGGTAGCTTGCGGGTTCTTGTAATAGCCTTTCATGTTGTTATATCCCCGGTTGCACATCTCGCCTTGTACGCCTACGGGACATTCTTCGCCCGTATCGGGGTCGATAACCTTCACTTCGGTAAATTCGAAATCATGCCCTACGGTAGTATAGCGCACTTCAGCCGGATCATCTATGCGGCTATGCGTCATGCCGGGCGATGTTTCGGTCAGTCCGTATACGCTGGTCACCTTCATATACATCTTCTCCTCCACCTGCTTCATCAGCTCCACGGGGCAGAGCGAGCCTGCCATGATGCCCGTACGCAGGCACGAAAGGTCGAACATGTCAAACATCGGGTGGTTCAGCTCGGCGATGAACATCGTAGGCACACCGTAAAGCGCCGTACAGCGTTCCTTATGGACAGACGCCAGCACCACCAGCGGGTCGAACCGCTCTACCATCACCTCCGTACATCCATGTGTCAGGCAATTCATCGTGGCAAGCACCACACCGAAGCAATGGAACAAGGGTACACATACGCATAACTTGTCATCTTGGGTAAATTTCATGTGCTCGCCCGTCAGGAAGCCGTTGTTGGCAATATTGTAATGAGTCAACATCACTCCCTTTGGAAAGCCCGTCGTGCCCGAAGTATATTGCATGTTCACCGTGTCGTGGCAGTTCACTTTCTTCTTGGCTTCCGCCAGCACATCATCCTCGATGTTGTTTCCCAGCAGAAGAATTTCGGCGGTATTATACATGCCTCGGTATTTCTCCTGACCTATGTAGATGACGTTGCGCATATAAGGGAAGCGTTTGCTCTTCATGTGCCCACGCTCGAAAGTCTTCAGTTCGGGCAGCATCTTGTAGGTCATCTCCACAAAATTGCTGTCCCGCTCACCGTCTACGATGCAGAGGGTATGCATGTCCGAGTTCTCGCACAGGTATTCCAGTTCCGCCTGCTTGTAGTTGGTGTTCACCGTGACCGCTACGGCACCTATCTTGGCGCAAGCGTAAAGGAAAGTCAGCCAGTCGGGCACATTCTTCGCCCATATTCCCACGTGCGTGCCGTGAATCACACCGATAGCAAGCAGTCCTTTCGCCATGTTATCCACACGGCGGTTGAACTGTCCCCACGTAAAACGCAGGTTCCGGTCGGAATAAACCAAATATTCTTTGTCCGGCGACACGGTAGCCCAATGCTCCAGCCAGTCGCCCAATGTTCGTTCTGAGAGTTGAATCATAATAAGCGGATTTAATCAATTAATAATTAACAATTAATAGTTAATAATTTGAAGTACGAACCCCATGTGAACGCATACGTTATCAATGTATTCACTATCAATTATTCATTATTCACTATTAATTATTCATTATACCGGCGTATAAATCACCGCCAGAATCCGTGCGGCTTGTCCTTCGTAAGCATGCACGTGATGAGGCACGATGGAATCGTAATAAATCGTGTCCCCTTCCTCCAGTACGTAAGTGTACTTGCCGTAATTGATTTCAAGCACACCCTTCAGCACCATGATGAATTCTTCGCCTTCATGCGCCGAGAGGGTAAAAGCATCGTTGTTCGCATCAATGTCGATGATGAACGGTTCCATGTGGCGGTCTGCCTTGCTTCGTGAGAGCGAGTGGTAGTGCATGTGCTGGCGGGCGTTAGTGGCGTTGTTCGAGAAACTGATGGTATCGTCTGCTTCTCCACGCCGGCAGATGACGGGACCCGCTTCATCGTTCTGGTCATCAAGGAACGTACCCAGCCTTACGCCCAGTGCGCGAGCGATTTTCAAGAGTGGGGCGAGTGAGGGGATGTCAATGTTCTGCTCGATGCGTTCGATTTGCTCCACCGACAAGCCGGTCCGTTCGGCCAATTCTTCTATACTGATTTCTTTCGTTGTTCGTAGCGCTTTTATCTTTTCGCCGATAATGTTCGTGCGGTCCATAGTATAACGTTGTTTTTGTTGTTTGGTTTGACATTCAAATTGATACGATCGCAAAGATAATCATTTTTTAAAAGAATAGGTAAGGAACAGCGAATTATTCATAACGACAGACCGCATCGCCTAACAAATTTATCGAATGAAATCAAAAACAGTTCTTAATTCTCCATTGCCAATTGTTTCGTATCTTTGCACCGCTAAAAATAAGAAAACGATGAAAGAAGCTTTACTAAAACTCCATCTCTCGGTACTGATAGCGGGAGGAACGGGCGTGTTCGGGCGAGTGATAACGCTAAGCGAAGGATTGCTGGTGTGGTACAGGTTGTTGCTCGCCACGCTGATGTTTTATGCAGTATTGTTCGTATTAGGCAAAATCAGGAAAGTACATCGGACAGATGTGGTGAAAATTGCGTCGACCGGTGTGCTGCTGGCGATGCACTGGCTTTTCTTTTACGGGAGTATCAAGGCGTCGAACGTATCTATCGGCGTGGTATGCCTTTCGCTAATGAGCTTTTTCACCGCCCTGTTCGACCCGCTTATCAACCGTCGCCGCGTTTCGATGGGCGAAATCTTATTCAGCCTCATCGGAGTGGCAGGCATCGTGCTTATCTTTCATTTTGACACACGCTACCGCACAGGTATCCTGATGGGCATTCTTTCATCGGCACTGGCTTCGCTCTTTACCATCTGCAACAAACGGGTAGCTTCGGATTATCCTTCGAGCACGGTGCTGCTTTACGAAATGGGAGGCGGGTTTGCAGGCCTGAGTTTGCTCTTGCCTTTCTACCTGCATTTCTTCCCGGTAGAAACCATCATCCCCTCGGCTTCCGACTGGGCAAGCCTGCTGGTACTCGCTTCATTATGTACGGTATGTCTGTACATCTTACAGATACAGGTGCTGAAAAAAGTATCGGCATTTACATTCAACTTGACTTACAACCTTGAACCCATTTACAGCATTGTCTTGGCAATGCTCATTTTCGGAGAGGCAAAAGACTTGAACTTCAGTTTCTACGCAGGATTGGGACTGATATTCCTCTCGGTATCGCTACAGACTTTCCGAATAATCACACAAATGAGAAAGCATCAACGAATATGAATGAATTGAAACAACGGATACACGATTTACTGGAACAGATGAACGAACGGGTTTACGGTAAAGAACACGTCATTGCCCTTTCGTTACTCTCTGCAATTGCAGGCGAAAGCATTTTTTTGCTCGGACCTCCGGGAGTGGCGAAAAGCATGGTGGCACGTCGGCTCAAACTTGCTTTCCGAGGCGGGAGTTCGTTCGATTACCTGATGTCACGTTTCAGCACGCCCGATGAAATATTCGGACCTGTATCTATTTCGAAACTGAAAGACAACGATACCTACGAACGGCAAACAGAAGGCTATCTACCTACAGCCGATGTGGTTTTCCTGGACGAAATATGGAAGGCAGGACCTGCCATCCAAAACGCCTTGCTGACCGTCATCAACGAAAAAACCTATCGAAACGGAAGGGTTACTATACAAATTCCATTGAAAGGGCTGATAGCCGCATCGAATGAACTGCCTGCCGCAGGGCAAGGATTGGAAGCCCTGTGGGACCGCTTCTTGCTCCGCTTATGGGTGACGGGCATCACCGACCTGGCTGATTTCGACCGCATGATTGCTTCTGCCGATGATACAGAACCGAAAATAACCAAAGAACTTCAAATAACTGAAGAGGAGTATAATGCCTGGCAAAGACAGATAAGCGAAGTAAAAATCCATTATTCTATTTTCGAAGTCATCCACCTGCTGAAGGAAAAGATTGAAGACTACAACCGCACGATGCAGAACGCAGAGTCGGGCGAACACCTGCTTTATGTATCGGACCGCCGCTGGAAAAAGCTGATTAAGCTACTCCGTACTTCGGCTTTTCTGAACGGAGAGGACACTATACGCCTGAGTGATTGTCTTTTGCTGGCACATGGCTTATGGGACTGCCTTCCACAAGTCGACACCGTAAACGAAATGGTCTTGTCCGCCATACGCCAAAGCGCGGAAGGCTATCTGCTGAACGTGCAAGGAGTGCGTCAAGAAATACAAGCCTTGAAAGACGAACTTTCGACAACCGCCGCCCTGAATGAAGCGCAAGACCCTGCATTGAAAATCATCGATTCGTATTATTATCAGATAGACAAGGTACGGATGGCAGGACGGCTGTTGCTTTTCGCTTCCGATTACCAAGCACTCGACCGGACTGGAAAATTATTTTACCTGCACAAAGACAAGTACAAAAGTAAATGCTTCATTTTGAAACGCTACGACTTGTCGATGCGTGGTAAAGTACCCCAAAATAAGATTTATTCCCTGCGCAAAGGCAAACGTTCGGTATTCATCAACGATTACGAATATCCGTTGGTGTGCGTACCCGACTGCACACCGCTTCCTCCTTCTGCCGGAAAAGACGCGGAAGAGTTGATAGAAGAACGCTTTCAAAAAGCGGAAGAACTGGCGAGCCGGGTGGAAGACGGATGCCAGTCGTTCTACGAAACGGAAAAGACATATGCCGAACACCATCTTTTCCTGAACACCGAAGAGCGGAAAGCACTGGCAGAAATGCTGAAACACCAACAAACGACGGTGGCTTACTATCGAAACGAACTAAACGAATTACGTCATGCGTACCGGAAAGAGAACGAGGAATATCCGTCTGAAGGAACTGAAGGCAATCTATTTGGATGAACTTCGCCGACGTTGTTTCGCACGGATGCAGGAAGCATTGCAAAAGCGTGTGATGTTGCCAGCCGAACTGGAAAGTGCCGTTTGGGATTATTACCGGAAGACTTCCCCTTCGCTTCAGGAGTTTTATTCGCGCTATACACCCGAATGGGAACATTTCTATGATGCCGAACTGCTGCCGACAAGCGATTTCCTGCCCTTTCTCCGGCAGATGCAGACGGCTTTCCGAAAACGTTACGTGCTGGCAGAGCTGAATGTACCTTATTATATAGAGCGCATGGAGCAGACCGCGAGACAGGGCACGGAGCAAAAAGCGGTGCAAGAACTCTTCTTAGACAAATGGCACAGTCTCCTGACCGCCAAAGAGTTTGATTACCAGTACCACCACATTGCTTCGTTGTGTGAAGACTTCCTATTGCTCAACTCAGGCAAAGGGATGAAAACAGCATCCAATCTGATAGGTTCACGCATCAAATGGTTGCTTTTCAACCATCCGGAACTATACCGCCAGGTAGTGCCTTACGAGAAAGCGATGGAAGAAAACAGACACATCCGCGAACTGGTGCGTGTATTGGGCAAACGAAGCCAAGGCGAGAAACGCTTTGACGCTTTATCGGGCATAGCAAAAGAGCAATTCGTCCGACGCTCCACGCAGAGCGATATCGAAGGTATCACCCTTGGAAATGACCTGAACCACTTGCTCCCCATCGAATATTGCTATCTTGCTGAAGAGCGACTTCGCCCGGTGTTTATGCAACGGTATGTGGAAAAACGCCTGCAAGTATTTGACAGCCGTTCGCAAGAAGACCGCTCAACCCTACAGACAGGAAAAAAGAAAGTAAGCGGACAAGGACCTTTCGTGGTTTGCCTGGATACATCAGGGTCAATGGAAGGCAAACGAGAGCAACTGGCAAAATCGGCGTTATTGGCCATAGCCAAACTGACGGAAACCACACACCGCAAATGTTATGTCATCAATTTCTCGGAAGAAACCTCCCACTTGCTGATAAACGACCTGTACACCGACTTACCCATGCTGGTGGAATTCCTCAACCAGCGGTTCGGTGGCGGTACCAATATGGAAGAAGCGGTAGACGAAGCCGTACGGATGACAACTCAAAACGGCTGGCATGGTTCAGACATAGTAATGATTTCCGATTTCGAAATGCCCCCTGCCTCTGACAGGCTGATGAGCCAGGTAGCGCATCTCAAACGCAAGGGGACATCTTTCTACGCCTTGGTATTCGGCACTCGTCCCGAACAAGACTACTTGAACCTGTGCGAGCGAGTGTGGAATATGGAAGTACCCTGAAAAACCTTACCGGACAGAGATTATCCGGATAGGCTGCTGTTTTACCTCATCCAGCGGAACCGCCTGATAAGAGACTTTCGAGAAATCTATCCGGTCAAGACAAATGCTGCGTATCTCACTGTTGTACATCGTGCGGAAATAGATGATGCGGTTTTTCATGTCGGTAGCCGAAGTCCATTGGGTAGCACTGGGAATATCGGCAGGCACCTTCCCTTCTGCAAATTCGACGCCTACGGGAATATCAAAGTTGTTCAGTATCTGAAAGGCTTGAAGCACAGTCTTTTCAGCATTGTCCTGACGAGGAGCCGTGGCCTGATAAAAGGCGGCACGGACGAAACGTGAAGGAGGAGTGACATCGCCCGGAATACCTAAGAAGCCGCTTCCGGCACCGAAAGAGGCTAAACGGGCGTCGCCTAATGACTGGGCTGGAGCCGAACCAGGATAAAGATTGACATAATTATTCAAGTTCGTCAAGTGCCATTCGAATCCGGGAGAATTGGTCAGCACACCCAGCTTATTCTCATAAAACTTGGGGGTCCCATCGATGATTTCCAATACTACTTGCCTTCCGGCAGAATCGGTAAACCGCCAATGTACGGTAGAAGCACGTGGATCAATGCTGATGATATGCACCTGCTTCACGCTTTCTATCACTTCGTTTATCGTGGCACAGTTGCCCAATATCCACGCCACCAATTGCAAATCGGCTATACTGGTGTCTTTTTTTTCCGCATCATAGGTTTCATATTGCCCGTAATGCGGAAAATAAAACAAACCAGCCGACAAGCCGGCTTCGTTAATACCTTCGGCTATAAAGTCTTTTTGCTCTACAGCAAGTCCTACATAACCGTATCGGGAGGTAAAACTCATCCCCTGTACACCCTCGGGAGTATAGGAGCAGGAAGTATATCCACGCGGGACGATGATGTACTGACTATTCAAATCGCTTCCTCCCCATTCGATGGTTCGGGCAACAATGGTAGTGCTATCCTTGGCGGTCAACGTGATGCCCGTGCAGGCGTCTGCCGGAGATGATACCGTAATCAGCCCGGCTAATGTTAAAGATAAAATAATTGTTCGAGTTTTCATATCATGTATTTTTAAAAATTAAACAAAGGATGAAACAGAAAAGTTCATTCCCGTTGATACAACCAGCCTTCTTTCCGAGTTATCCGCTCTTCCGACAAAAGAAAAGTTAATACTTTGAGTATTTTACCTTCATCGTAAGAAAGAATATGCACTATTTCTTGAGGCATCCGAGGAGCTTCCGCCAGCAAAGAAATAATAGCGTGGGCGATGTCTTCGAATTCACCTAACCTCAATCCCGACCTGTGCCTGTCCAGACATACATCGCATTGCCCGCAGTTGTGCTCGTTCCGTTCTCCAAAGTATTCCAACAACATACGGCTCCGGCACCGGTCATCGGTATCCGCATAATCAATCATGGCCTTTACACGGCGTTCATAACTTTGCTTTCTGTCTTCGTACACTTCCCTGCCCAACACGACGCGGCTCGCCTCTTGCCTTTCGCGCGTATAAATAATATAAGGTGTCTTCTTGCCCGGTATGTAGTGAAGGATGTGCCGCTTGGTGAGAAGGATGAGCGTATCATACACCTGCTGGCGGGTGAGTCCGCTCCGCCGAGCAAGCGTTTCTTCACTGATGTAGGCATAATCGCTGAACAAACCCGTATAAGAACGTAAGATAATGCGGAGCAATTTCTCCGTATCGGGATTGTTCTCGTTGATGCGATACAGTTCATCACGCCTCAGGGTGAAAATCAAGCGGGAAGTATTGTCTTGCTCATCGGTATATTCCAGATAGCCGGCACGGGTAAGTATTTTCAGCGCGCTGTCTACACGCACGGGGAAATGCTTGAAACGTTGGCAAAACTCTTCTATATTAAAAGCGAACGTACATCCCCTTCCGTCGCCCATCGCCATCTGGTAATAATAATTTATGTGTTCGTACACTTGGCGGATATACTCCTTTTCGGGGAAGGTATCACCGATACGTTTCTTCAGGATGGTTTTATCGCTCTGCGCATAGAGAAGCACGGCATAGGCTTTCTGCCCGTCGCGTCCGGCACGCCCCGCTTCTTGGAAATAAGCTTCGGGAGAATCGGGGAAATCAAGGTGAATCACCAAACGTACATCGGGCTTGTCGATACCCATGCCAAAAGCATTCGTTGCCACCATCACCCGGAAGGTCCCGTCTTGCCAACCCTTTTGACGTTGGTCCTTGGTAGCGTTGTCCAGCCCGGCATGATAGAACGTGGCGCTGATATCGTGCTGGTTGAGAAAGAGCGACACTTCCTTGGTGCGTTTCCGGTTGCGCGTATATACAATGGCAGAGCCTGCCACTTGGGTCAGGATATGAACCAGTTCGCCCGCTTTGTCCTCGGTACGCCTGACTATGTAAGCCAGGTTTTTCCGTTCGAAACTCATACGGAACACATTTTCCTTACGGAAAGCCAAACGCACCTGGATGTCTTTCACCACTTCGGGCGTGGCGGTGGCGGTCAGGGCAAGTATGGGAACATCGGGAAGCAGCCTGCGTACATCGGCTATTTTGAGGTAAGCCGGACGGAAATCATATCCCCATTGCGAGATGCAATGCGACTCGTCTACCGTTATCATACTGACCTTCATACTCCGCAGCTTGATTTGGAATATTTCAGTATCAAGCCGTTCGGGAGAGATGTAAAGGAACTTGTAATCGCCGAAGATGCAGTTCTCCAGTGCCACGATGATTTCTTCGCGCGTCATGCCCGAATAGACCGCTATGGCTTTGATACCCCGCTTCCGCAGGTTCTGCACCTGGTCTTTCATCAAGGCGATAAGCGGTGTTATGACCAAGCATAATCCAGGTTTAGCCAGGGCAGGCACTTGGAAAGTAATCGACTTTCCTCCTCCTGTAGGCATCAGCCCCAGTGTGTCGCGACCCTCGCCGATACTGGAGATGATTTCTTCCTGTATGCCCCGGAAGCTATCGTATCCCCAATATTGTTTCAATATGCTTTTATAGTCGGTCATGCCTGTTTGCTCGGCTTGATATCTTCTATCTGCAGCTGTACTTCTCCGCGCTTATGGGTGTTTTCTTCAATGGTGTAGCAGATGTTGAACGATTGTTTGGTCTTGATAAAACGGGCTTGCGAGCTTTGCCCGAACGCAATGCCGTTCATCACGTTGTTCGATTTGTTGTCCACCAATTCCAGTTTGATGTGTTCCTGGTCTCTGCCTACCACTTTGCTCGTTCCGTAATCGAAAACATTCATCGTGCAAAACATCGGCTTCGGGTTTTCCGGTCCAAAAGGATTGAATTTCTTCAAGTCGAAAAAGAATTTCGATGTAATGTCCCGAAAGTCCAACTGCGCATCGATATCGATAGTGGCACTGGTCTGTTCGGGCAAAATATGTTTGGTTACATATTCTTCGAAACGACGGGTAAACTCGGCTACATTTCCCACCTTCATCGAGAGTCCCGCAGCATACGTATGTCCTCCAAAGTTTTCCAGCAGGTCGCGGCAATACTCGATGGCTTTATACACATCAAATCCCGACACCGAACGCGCCGAACCTGTAGCAAGGTCATTCGTGCGGGTCAATACCACCGCCGGACGATAGTATATCTCCGTCAAACGGGAAGCTACGATACCGATTACCCCCTTATGCCATGCCTCGTTATAGATGACTATCGAACGACGTTGTGAAAGGTTTTCCAACTGGTCCACTATCTTATTCGCCTCTTCGGTCATGCTCTTGTCCAAGTCTTTACGCGTCTCGTTGTACTGGTTTATCAGACGGGCTTTCTGCAAGGCGAGCGGAAAATCTTTCTCGATGAGCAGGTCTACGGCTTCTTTCCCATTCTGGATACGCCCCGACGCATTGATACGAGGTCCTATCTTGAAGATAATGTCACTCATCGTCAGCTCTTTTTCCGAAAGTCCGCACACATCAACAATGGCTTTCAGGCCCACACTGGGATTGGTGTTCAACTGCTTTAACCCATGATAAGCCAGCACCCGGTTCTCGCCCATGATAGGCACAATGTCGGAAGCGATGCTCACCGCCACCAAATCGAGCAGCGGAGTCAGCTGATGGAATTCAATTCCATTGTTTAAAGCAAATGCCTGCATAAACTTAAAGCCTACGCCACATCCCGACAAATGACTATAAGGATAAGTGGCGTCATGGCGCTTAGGGTTCAGGATGGCCACGGCAGGAGGCAATACCTCATCGGGCACGTGATGGTCGCAAATGATGAAGTCGATGCCTTTCTCTTTGGCATAGGCGATTTCCTCTACCGCCTTGATGCCGCAATCCAACACGATGACCAGCTTCACTCCGGTCTCACACGCATAATCCACTCCCTTCTTCGATACGCCATATCCCTCGTTATACCGGTCGGGGATATAGTAATCGATGTTCGAATAGAACTGTTGAAGGAATTTATATACCAACGCGACGGCGGTTGTGCCGTCCACGTCATAATCTCCATACACCATAATGCGTTCTTTCCGTCCCATGGCCTTGTTGAGACGCTCCACGGCGACACTCATGTCTTTCATGAGGAAAGGGTCGTGAAGCTCGTTCAATTGGGGACGGAAGAAACGCTTGGCTTCGGCGGCGGAAGTAATTCCCCGCTCCAGCAACAGGCGGCATAGGATAGGACTGATTCCTATCTCCTTAGCCAAAGCCTTGGCTGCTTCCCGTTCTTCTTGTGTAGGAGGTTGATAGTTCCATTTGTAATTCATTTATATATTATTTTTCTTTCTTTTTTCTAAGCCAATACAGCGGGCGTTCAAGTGCTTTGAAAAAAGCCCACCTATTCAACTTGTAAAGTTAGGAAAAAAGAAAGAAAAAATCGCCTGATTCCCGAATTATTTTCAGGGACCAGGCGAAATTATGCTTTTATTCACATCCCAATTTCACCACAGGGAACACAAAGGTATACAGAGCTATTTTTTATTCCTCTGTGACGCTTTGTACCTCCTGTTTTGAAAATCAATTTATTACAATCCCAACTTCTTGGCGATGTCAGCCGGAATAGCTTTCTTGTTCACCAAGATATTCAGGGTTTTATAAGCCGCGAAAGCTTTCGACGCATACCAGATGCCTTTGTACTTGCCTTCGGTACCCCATGAGTTCTTCACCATGAAGTATTCCTTGCCGTCCTGGTCTTTGGCAATGCCGTAAACCAGCATACCATGGTCGTCGGTGGTTTCCCAATTATCAAATGCAACCTGACGCATTTCCTGAGTCACGGCGATTTCCGGGAGCGGCTTCGAGGTCAGTTCCTTGCGCTTGTCGGCCTGGCTCAATCCCAGCCAACGCGCCATGTCCGAACCGGTCAGTTCCGCACCTTTTTCTACATCAGGACATACGGCTACTCCGTCGCGGGTAAACCCTTGCTCGCTCACATCGGCTCCCCATGCGAATGTATAGCCATTGTTGATTGCGTTTTCCATTACAGCCATCAATTCATCGATAGGCAAGTTATATGAAAGGGCGTTGCGCCAGTTGTCTTGCACCTCGATGCTGAACTGGGTATAGAACGGATGGTGTGTGAACGAAGTCAGCGACACATAGTCATCCATGTTCAAGCCCAACACTTCATCGGCAAAAGTACGTGGAGTGTAAGTTTTGCCGTTGTAAGTGAATTGCTCCGGACATTTGCCCAAGTACGTATCGTAAATGGAACGCACACCGTTCTTCCATACCGGAGTCAGTTTCTTCAACTTTCCCTTGGCGATGGCGTTCATGTATCCTTCGGCTACGGCGTCCAGCTCATTGTGTACCGGAAGCTTTTCGCCATACATGATGCCCGGCATGGCTTCTTGCGGCACCATGCCATAGTTCTCATAACAATATACGATATCCTCGAAGCTTCCTCCGGGGCCAAAGGAAGCATCGCCATGATAACGCACGTAATTCACCGCACGATCCTCCATAGTGTGGTGCACGACGAACATTTCAGACAGGTCGAATTCTCCTTTTCCCTCATGAAGCAATTCGGCTTCCAAGAAACCAAGGGTAGAGAAAGCCCAACAGGTGCTCGACTGGTTCTGGTCTTTGATAGACGTAATCGGGTTTTCTTTCACGGTAGTAAAGACGAAACCTTCTTCCGAAGCTTTGTCTTTCTTCGGGCCTTTCGCATATACGTTTCCGAAGCAAACGCCCAAAGCTAAGAGTACAACAAGTTTATTCATTGCTAATTATGGAGTTAATAGTTAATAGTTAATAATCAATAGTTAATAACGGCGAATGCTTCCAATATCCGCTATTCACCATCAATTATTAATTGTTCATTATTCATTATTAATTACTTCATGATTTCTTCCACTTCCTCAATCGTAATCGGGATATGCTTTTCGCCCGTAAAGCGCGAGCCGTCAGGAGTAATCAGAATATCGTCTTCCAGACGGATGCCGCCGAAATCCTTGTATTTATCTATGGCGTCAAAATTCAGGAAATCGGTATGCATCTTCTCTGCACGCCATTTGTCTATCAGATCGGGGATAAAATAACAACCCGGCTCATCGGTGATGACAAATCCTTCTTGCAAGCGGCGTCCCATACGCAAGGAAGCCAATCCGAACTGGTCGGACGGACGCACTTCGTCATCATAACCCACATAGCACTGGCCCAGGTCCTCCATGTCGTGCACATCGATACCCATCATGTGTCCCAGCCCGTGAGGCATGAACATGGCATGTGCCCCAGCTTCTACGGCATCGTCTACATCGCCCTTCATCAAGCCTAAATCTTTCAATCCTTGCGCCAACACCTTGCACGCCTCTATATGAACCGATTTATAGGTTACGCCGGGACGTGCCAGCTCCAATGCACGGTCGTGACATGCCAGCACAATGCTATATACATCCCGCTGACGGCTGGTGAACTTACCTCCTACTGGGATGGTACGTGTATGGTCCGAGCAATAATTGGTCACACTTTCGGCTCCCGCATCGGTCAACATCAGTCGTCCGGCCTGCAAAATCTGGCTATGTTCGTGATTATGCAAAGTCTGTCCGTTTTGGCTCAAGATAGTAGGGAAAGACACCATATTGCCATACGATGCCGCGATGCCATCCAGCACGCCCGCAATATACCGCTCGCTCACGCCCGGTTTGCAAAGACGCATAGCTGCCGTATGCATCTCGTATCCAATGTTGCACGCCTTGTCTATTTCCACTATCTCCCCCGGTTCTTTTACCGAACGGAGAGCCACTACCGCCTTTATCAACTCCAGCGAGCTGTGTTCTTTAACGAGCGAGGCGCGGATGCCGGTCAGTTCTTCCAGCAACATCATGTTATCGTAACGGTAAGGAGGAAGGAAATGAATCTTGCGGCGTTGCGACATGGCTTTGCCGACCATTTCCTTCAATTTAGCGAAAGGAAAGCTCTGCTTCACACCTACCTGCGCGGCCAGTTCCTTTACACTGGGTTGCGGCCCCATCCAGATGATATCATCCATGGTCACGTCATCGCCGAAGAAATAATCTTCACCGGCATCCACGTCAAGAATACCTGCATATCCCGGATGTGCGTGTCCGAAGAAATAAAGGAACGAACTGTCCTGCCGGAACTTGTAGGTATTGTCCGGATAATTGGCAGGAGCCTCGTTATTGCCCAATAGCAGGATAACGCCGGTACCGACTTTATCCCGTAACGCCTTGCGGCGGTCGCTATATACAGATGAATCGAACATAATTGTTAAGATTTTAGTAACACCTTTGTATTAAGTGTTGCAAAAATAGGAAAATTAAATGAGAAGTGTATAGCTTCTATTCATAAAAAATGTATCTTTGTTAAGTACAAAGACAACAACGGAGTCAACAAGGAACCTATCAACAAGTAATAAAATCAGGCAACACAAAATGAAACAGATTGGATTGGTATTAGAAGGCGGAGGCATGCGAGGGGTATTCACCTGCGGCGTGCTCGATTATTTCATGGAGAAAGGCATTGAGTTCCCTTATGCGGTAGGCGTCTCGGCTGGAGCGTGCAACGGACTTTCGTATATGTCGCACCAACAAGGACGCGCAAGGTTCAGCAACATCGAGATGCTGGCTAAATACCATTATATCGGGCTGAAATACCTATGGTTCCAGCGCAGCATCCTCGACCAGCATTTGCTCTACGAGGAATTCCCCGAAAAGATATTGCCATTCGATTACGATGCCTATTTCCGCAATCCTGCCCGGTTCGAAATAGTCACCACCAACTGCGTAACGGGACGCGCCTGCTACTTAGAGGAGAAACACAATAAAGAACGGCTGCTGGCTATCGTCAAGGCATCGAGCAGCTTGCCCTACGTATGTCCCATCACATGGGTAGACGGACGTCCCATGCTGGATGGGGGTATCGTCGATTCTATTCCGGTGGAACGCGCCATCAGTCAGGGATATGAAAAAAACGTCGTAGTGCTGACGCGCAACCGCGGATACCGGAAAACAGAAAAAGACATCCGTATCCCCCGCATTATCTATAGCCGCTATCCTCGCCTGCGCGCCGTATTAAGCAGGCGTTGCCAAGCATACAACGAACAATTAGCAATGGTAGAACGGCTGGAGGACGAGGGACGCATCATCACGATCCGCCCCGAAGCTCCCGTCCGCGTAAACCGGATAGAGAAAGACATTAAGAAACTTACCGCATTCTATGAGGAAGGATGGATGTGCGCGGAAAAGGTAATAAATAAGAAGCTGTTTTGAATTTATCCACGGGCGGCAAGCCATATAACTGCGTCACTGACACGATTACTAATCGTACAGCATGACGATTACTAATCGTACATCCTGACGATTAGTAATCGTGCAGGCAATGCAGTTATATGCAACAAATGTAACGGAGCATTTCACCAGATTTTCGAAGCGGCCTTCCTGTTTGCGAATCTTGCTTTAAAGAAAATGAGGAATAAGGGAATCATCAAAACAATCCTCCCTTATTCCTCATTCGACAAAACGGATACAACAATTAGAAGCTGTTTTGAATTTCTCCAAAAAGTTTTTCTTGGCTTGATGTATCCGTTTTCGTGTGTGCTTTGGGCGATTTTTTGGTCCTTTTCGCTCCTGTTCTTCGTCAGATAGCCCGCTATCTTCCTCATCACAGAAGCGAAAATGCCTCAAAAACTCATCCCAAATCATCGCACGATAAATTCAAAACAGCTTCTTATTTACTTGGCAAAACTTACAGCACGGGTCTCGCGGATTACCGTAATCTTCACTTGTCCCGGATAAGTCATTTCGTCTTGAATCTTCTTAGCTATCTCGGCAGACAAGCTCTCGGTCTGTTTATCGTCTATCTTGTCAGCCCCTACGATGACACGAAGTTCACGTCCCGCCTGGATAGCATACGTCTTGGTGACACCCGGATAAGACATCGCAAGTTGTTCCAAATCGTTCAGACGCTTGATATAAGCTTCCACAATTTCGCGTCGGGCTCCCGGCCGGGCACCGGAAATGGCATCACAAACCTGTACGATAGGTGCCAAAAGACTGGTCATCTCTATTTCGTCGTGATGAGCACCGATAGCGTTGCAGATGTCAGGCTTTTCTTTATATTTTTCCGCCAACTTCATACCCAATAGCGCATGAGGCAACTCGGGTTCTTCATCGGGCACCTTGCCTATGTCATGCAACAAGCCTGCACGCTTTGCCTTCTTGGGGTTCAAGCCCAACTCGGAAGCCATGACGGCGCAAAGGTTGGCCGTTTCACGCGCGTGCTGCAAAAGATTCTGCCCGTACGACGAACGGTATTTCATTTTTCCGATGATACGAATCAGTTCGGGATGCAGCCCGTGGATGCCCAAGTCGATAGTAGTACGTTTACCGGTCTCTATGATTTCGTCTTCCACCTGTTTCTTCACTTTAGCCACCACCTCTTCAATGCGGGCCGGATGAATACGTCCGTCGGTCACCAACTGATGAAGTGCCAAGCGCGCAATCTCGCGGCGGACAGGGTCGAACGCTGAAAGGACAATGGCTTCAGGAGTATCATCTACTACGATTTCCACTCCGGTAGCGGCTTCGAGAGCACGGATATTTCTTCCTTCACGCCCGATGATGCGGCCTTTGATTTCATCGGATTCGATATGGAATACCGTAACCGAATTTTCGATAGCAGTTTCGGTCGCCACACGCTGGATGGTTTGAATAACGATGCGTTTCGCTTCACGATTGGCAGACATCTTCGCATCGTCCATGATATCGTTGATGTAAGATTGAGCCTGTGTCTTCGCCTCTTCCTTCAACGATTCCACCAGACGTTCTTTCGCTTCTTCCGCCGAAAGTCCAGACAGAGCCTCTAATTTCTTACGTTCCTGCGACTGCAAATCGTCCAGTTCTTCCTTTTTCTTGTCGATAACCTGCAATTGGGCGTCAAGGTTCTCACGGATGGCTTCTGTTTCGTTGCGTTTGCGTTGCAGCTCTTCGTGTTTCTGCCCCAATACCATTTCACGTTGTTTCAGTTTGTTCTCAATCTGCTGAATCTTCTGGTTCCGCGCCGCCACTTCCTTTTCCAGTTCAGCTTTCTTGTTAAGGAACTTTTCCTTCACTTCAAGCAACTTGTTTTTCTTAATCACTTCTGCTTCTGTTTCCGCCTCCTTTATAATCTTGTCGTAGCGCGATTTCAAGCCATGCTTGAAAAAGACGTACGAAATCGCCCCTCCTATCA
This sequence comes from uncultured Bacteroides sp., assembly GCA_900546355.1. GTDB lineage: Bacteria > Bacteroidota > Bacteroidia > Bacteroidales > Bacteroidaceae > Phocaeicola. The sequence goes on along the minus strand of URCM01000009.1, from coordinate 17,208 downwards.
GAAAAGCGATGACTGTAGATATTACTGTTATCAACATTACAATTTAGTTTTTAAAAATATATAAATAAAAAAACGCACAACCCTTCCTGCCGTTTGTTCCAGCATTCCGGTTGTGCGTAAAATCTTGTTCGCTAATTATATCACCAAACTTTCCCGTCATTCACCGTCCGGCTTTGCCGGATGGATACACCCGTCTATATCATCAGACAGTTGTTTCAGTTTTTCCGCATACGGGCGGGTATCGTTCCGGTCCTTCATCGCCACATTTTCGAACGAAAGTTCCAATGCCGCCATCGCCCAATGCCTGGTCGGGCTGAACTCCGGATACATACTCCGATATTTGTTTAGTTTATAGTCTATCTGCTTGGCAGCTTTCCTATATAGTTCTTCCTTTTCCCGGTCAATGACCAAAGGATATAGTCCGTTGTCAATCCGCAGATGAATTTTTAATTTGCCGTCTTCCATGATTCGTTCACCTTTGGGTTATTCATTCAGCAAAGCGATACATTTGTCGACTTCACGCACAAGGCTCGCCAACCGTTTCTTTGTATCACGAAGTTCGTCGTCGTTAATACTGATGATGCGAGCCATTTTCAAATTGGCGTATTTTGACTCCAATTCTTTCCGGCTGTTTTCAACACGTTCTATTTCAGCTTCTTTTTCTGATAGAAGCTGCCGGAGTGATGAAATTTCCTTTTTCTGTTCTTCGAACAGATACATCAGGTTTCTCATCTTTCCTTCGAATGTATTCAGTAACCGTTTGTCTTCTTCCGTCATTTCCCACCAAAATTCCACACAAATATAATAGATTGCTTGTAAACACAAAAATTTTTGTGCTTTTATTTTCATCACCTGTTCAATTTTTCAATAAAACACACAGCATGTTTTATCAAACGACACGGCGTGGAAACGCAGGAAAAGTATCGGTTCCGTGCCGCTGCGTCCTTTCTTTTTCACTTATTTCCTTCTTTCCGTTTCAAAAAGTCGGTAGGGCTTTCGCCGAAATAATCCTTGTAGCATTTCGCAAAATACGAAGGCGCGCTGAAACCTACCTCGTAAGTGATTTCGGCGATTGTCTTGTCAGTAGAAGCCAGCAGCGAAGCCGCGCGTTTCAACCGAGCGATGCGGAGCAGTTCGTTCGGCGAATAACCTGTCAGGGCTTTTGCCTTGCGGTAAAGCTGTACACGGCTTAATCCAAGCTTCTCACCCAAATCGTCTACCCGAAGGTCTGAATCGCCCAAATGCGTTTCTATCAGGTTGCGGAGTTTCTCCACGAAGCCTTTGTCTACCTCGCTGACCGATTCTTTCTTTATCACGGCATTATCTGCAAAGAAACTCTGCAACCGATGACGGTTGTCTATCAAGTTCTGCAAACGGGCACGCAACAATTGTGCGCTGAAGGGTTTCAAAATATAGGAATCGGCACCACACTCGTAGCCCTTTATCTTCTGCTCGTCCATCGTGTAAGCCGTAAGCATCATCACGGGGATATGTGAAGTCTGCATTTCCGACTTCAAGCGCCGGCAGCATTCCATACCGTCCATCACCGGCATCATCACGTCGCAGATAATGGCATCGGGCACGTATTTCATCGCCTGTTGAAGCCCTTCCTGCCCGTTCGAGGCTTCGATGACGGCATATTGCGAGGCGAGCAACATCTTCACATAGTCGCGCACATCCTGATTATCGTCTATCACCAAGATTGTCTCCTTATCCTTATCATCCTCCACTTCTCCCGATACCTGCACCGTTTCCTGGTCGGCCGAAAGCACCGCCCCTTCTTTCAGGTTCGCCATAATGGCGTTTTTCTCCAAACCTTCGGCAAGAGTACCCGCCTGTTTCATCGGAATTTCAACGGTGAAAATCGTCCCTTTTCCCTTGGCGGTATCTACGGAAACGGTTCCTTTGTGCATCTCGGCAAATGCCTTCACCAAGGCAAGTCCGATGCCCGAACCGGCATAATGCACATCTATCTGGTAAAAGCTTTCAAAGATATGCTTCACGTGTTCGGGCGAAATGCCTACGCCTGTATCCGATACTTGGTAGCGGAGCCACGGCTTCCCGTCGCGTTCAAATTGCGACAAGGCAAGGTCTACCTTTCCGTTCTCGGGCGTGAACTTAAAGGCATTCGAAAGCAAGTTATAGGTAATGCGCTCCAGCTTCTCGGCATCGGCTATCATTGTATACCCTTCTGCCGACGGCACAACCGACACATTGAAATGCACATGTTTCTTATAAGCCAAGGTACGGAATGCCTCTGTCCACTCGTTGATTTCCTTCGCGATGTCGAACTCCGAGAGATACATCTTCAGCTTCCCGCTCTCGAACTTCCGGAAGTCGAGTATCTGATTGACCAGACGCAGCAACACCGTCACGTTCTTATGAATGACCCGAAGCAGGAAACGCTCCCGTTCATTTAAATTTGGAGAGGCTTCCAATTGGTCTACCGGGTCGGCTATCAGCGTGAGCGGTGTACGGAAGTCGTGCGACACATTGGTAAAGAAAGCCAGTTTGGCGTGCGTCGCTTCCTCCAATTGTTTCGAAAGGTCAATCAACTGGTCACGCTGTTCTTCCAGTTGCCGTTTCTGTTCCGAAAGCTCCCGGTTCAGCCGGTTCTTTGTCCAGAAACCCCGTACCGCCACAAACAGGGCAATGCCGAACAGCACCAACATCACCGCACACGTGTAAAGCAAGATGCGTTGCGAAGCATATTGCGCCAGATAGCGGTTTATCTGCCGGTCCAAGCGATCTATCTTGCCGTCCAGCTGATGAATCTGCTCGTTCTGCAGGCGCATCACACGGGCATTGTCGTGATTGACCAACGCTGAGGAAAGGAATGTTTCGCGCTCGAAAGGCTTCCCAGTCAGAATCGCCATTGCCGTCTGCATCACCTTGTCGCCACCGGTAGGATAAATAAAGGTAGCGTCAAGCTGCCCGCTCGCCACCTGCTCCACGCCATATCCTTCGCCCGCCAGTGCATCAATGCCTACAAACAGCATCTCTTTCTCACGTCCGTATTTCACTGCCGCCTCGTAAGCACCTGCCGCCATACGGTCGTTCTGACAATATACCATATCTATCTCCGGATGCCGGTTCAGGACAGAGTCGAAGCGCACACGTGCCTCATTGCGAAGCCAGCCGGCATCCACTGAAGCCACCACTTCGATGCCAGGATACTTCTCCAACACCTCCACCATCCCCCGATGACGTTCCACGGCAGGCGTCGAACCCCGAAGCCCCATTATCTCTACCACTTTCCCTTTTCCCTGCAAACGTGCGGCGATATATTCGCCCACGCTGTTTCCGATAGCATGATTGTCGGCACCGATATACGCCGTATAATTATCAGAATGAATCTTGCGGTCGGTCAGGATAACCGGAATACCCTTTGCAAATGCTTTTTCGATGACAGGGGTTATCGCGTCCGCCTCGTTAGGAGAAACAACCAACAAGTTTACATGATTGCGTATCATCATCTCGATGTCGTGTATCTGTCGTTCATTGTCATCCTTCGCCGTATGGAACACCACTTCCGTGCCAGGATAGAACAACGCTTCACGGCTGATTTCCCGGTTCATCTGCGCCCGCCACTCGTCGTCGCTGCACTGCGACACGCCGATGACGTACCGCCGTTGCTGTCCGGAGCAGCCCGCCAGCAACAACATCAAAATCAATAAAACCAAACAGGAGGTATAGTTGCGTTTCATCGTATCGTCGTTTAAGTTCTTACCGATGCGAAGATACGCATTTCTACGCAATCCGCAAAATGAAACCAAACGCAGAGCACATCACATCCGGATTCCCGCCACAGATTGCACAATCTTTTCAATTATTTCTTTTTGAAATATAGATTGGCGCAGATTCATACAGATACATAACCTGCGTGGACCTGCACCAATCTGCGTTTCTTCTATTTTATCCTTTGTGTGCCTCTGTGGAGAAACCTCCCGTCAGACGTTCAGGCAGCACCGGCATCGCGCCATTCTGCGTGCAGACGAATGCCGATGTCTCTACCGCTAACTTATGCGCTTCGGGAATAGGCAAGCCTTTCAATATGGAGGCAACGAAAGCCGCCGTGAACGAGTCGCCGGCACCTACCGTATCTGCCACCTCCACCTTCGGAGTCTCGACGAATGACACTTCGCCCGGAGTGAACACATAGCTTCCGTTTACCCCACAAGTGAGGATAAGCATCTTCAGGTTATACTTGGCAAGGAGAATCCAACATTTGTCTTGCAAGTCAATGCCCGGATAGCCGAACATCCGGCTGATGGTAACCAGCTCTTCGTCGTTAATCTTCAGGATGTTGCACTTGCGCATCGAGTTGCAAAGGATTTCTTTGGTATAAAATCCCTGACGCAGGTTGATGTCGAATATCTTATATTGCCCTTCGCCATCGGGCATCGCATCGAGAAAACGGTTGATGGTTTCGCGCGAGACGACACTACGTTGCGCCAACGAACCGAAACATACCGCACGGGTCTGACGCGCCAATCCTTCCAAAGCAGGAGTAAAAGGAATATTGTCCCACGCCACACCTTCCTTGATGTCATAACACGGCACGCCTTCGGCATCCAATTCCACTTGCACCGTCCCTGTTGGATAAGGAACAATCTCCACCATTGTGTTCAACTTCTTCGCACGGAAGTTGTCCAAGATTTCCATTCCTAACTTGTCATCGCCCACAGCACTTACCACACGACTATCCAGACCGAACTGGGAAACGTGATAGGCAAAGTTAGCCGGAGCACCACCTATTTTCTTTCCTTCGGGAAGCACATCCCACAGTGCTTCACCCATTCCTACTACGATTGTATTGTTCATGGCTTTTGAATTTTTAGTAGACAAGGTAACGAGTTGACAAGGTTTTGAATTATTCCGCTGCAGGCATTTTAGAGCTTTGTCAACTTGTTACCTTGTCTACTGATTTATTTTTTCAGTTTAAACATATATATAATAAGGTATAAGACACCTGCCGTCATCACCGCCACGGCACCGCTCTGACCAACGGCATCGCTGGCAAAGCCCATCAGCAACGGGAAGACCGTGCCGCCGAACAGGCCCATTATCATCAGACCGGATATCTCGTTCTTCTTGTCGGGAACGGCAAGAAGGGCTTGAGAGAAAACGATAGAAAACACGTTCGAGTTGCCGAAACCTATCAGGGCGATGGCGATGTAAATCACCGTAAGGTCGGTCGAAACGAACAGCAGCACCATAGCCACCAGCATACACACCACACTGATGCCCAAAAAAGGTTTCGAAGCAACCTTCTGGAGAATCACCGCACCCGAAAGGCAACCCAGCGTACGGAAGATGAAATAAAGGCTGGTGGCAAAGCCTGCCTCGTCGAGCGGCATGCCTAAGCGTTCCATCAGAATCTTGGGAGCCGTGGTATTCGTGCCCACATCGATGCCTACGTGGCACATGATGCCGATAAAACACAACAGGATGAACGGACTACCCAGCAACTTCAGGCAGCTTGAAAAGCCGGAAGCCTTATCGGGCGCTTCCTCTTCTATCGGAGTAGCACCCAGCCAAAGGATGGCGATGACGGCTATCGCCATATAGATGGGGAAAAGCACACGCCACCCCATACCGAACTCGGGTATCGCCTGCGTGGCTCCCCACATCGCAATATACGGGGCAAGGAACGAGGCGATTGCCTTTACGAACTGGCCGAAGGTCAATGAGCTTGCCAGCTTGTCGCCAGCTATAATGTTACTCAACAAGGGATTCAGCGAGGTCTGCATCAAAGCGTTACCGATGCCCAGCAACGAGAAAGAGCACAGCATGATGCCGTAGCTGTCTCCGAAAAGCGGGAGGAGCAACGATACGAAAGTCACCAGCAGGCTGAGCAACACCGTGCGCTTGCGTCCGATGCGGTTCATCAGCACGCCCGTAGGCACGGAGAATATCAGGAACCAGAAGAACACCAGCGAGGGGAAGATATTGGCTTCCGCGTCGCTCAGGTTCAGGTCTGCCTTCACATAATTGGATGCGATGCCCACCAGGTCGACAAAACCCATGGCGAAGAAGCAAAGCATCACGGGAACCAGTTTCCCATACTTGATTTGGTTATCTGTTGTCATAAGTCCTCTTTTATTGTGCCACAAACTCTATAACCCGGCTCTGCATCTGCTGGAAGCCGAAAACATCCAACCCAACTTTCATCAGGTAATCGCCTGAATAGACTTTTCCATTTGCTTTCAGCGAAGAAGTGACACCCGGCATCAGATTGATTTCCTTTACCAGATACATCTTTTCGGGGTCAAGCCCTTGCATGCGGACCGCCAACAACTTTTCCTGATAACGCGGATGGATGTCGTAGGCGAACAGCACGGCGCTGGCTTTATCCTCACTCACATAATTGACCGCCATGTGATTGCTTTCATAAGGCGAGACCAACCGGTATTGGCTTCCTTCAAGAATAGCCGGTTTCAGACGGTTCCAATTAGCTACAGCCGCACGGCAATATGCCAATTCATCTTGACTCAACTCATCAAGACCAATATCAAAGCCCAGCTTGCACATCGAAGCCATGTCGGTACGGAACTTGACAGAAGACGCCCTGTTCCAGCTTGTCACATGGGCACACATCGCCTTGGCAGGAAAGAAATGCGAGAAGCCCCATTGGATATAAGCCCGTTCCACAGGGTCTGTATCGTCACTGCACCAAAATTCATCGAAATACTTCAAAGCTTCGTAATCACAACGTGCACCACCTCCAGAACAAAGCATCATGGTTACGTCTGGATAATTTGCATGTACACGCTTCATGACATTATACACTCCACGCACATAGTCTATGTACAAACGTCCCTGGCGTTCTTTTAAGTAAGGAGAATAAATATTGGTTATCGGACTGTTGCAATCCCACTTGAAATAAGCCAACTCCGGATTTTCTTTCATCAGCTTATCCACAACCCCACACACATAATCCTGCACTTCCGGATTACTCAAATCCAATACCAACTGATTGCGATAATAATATCTTTCTCTATTGGGGTAATGAATCGCCCAATCAGGATGTTTCTCGAACAATTCACTTTTGGGATTCACCATTTCCGGCTCTATCCAAATGCCAAACTTCACACCAGCCTGTTTGGCAGATTCAATCAATGCCGGCACGCCTCCGGGCAATTTATCTTGCGTAGCTTCCCAATCGCCTAACCCTGCCTTGTCATCTTTACGTGGGTATTTATTTCCAAACCACCCGTCATCCAGCAAAAATAAGTCTACACCTAAGTCCTTCGCCTCGCGCATCAGTTCAGCCAACAGTTCTTGATTGAAGTTGAAAGCTGTATTTTCCCAATTATTGAGCAAGGTCATACGGTCCCCTGTTCCATTCTTCAACTGATACTTGCGCATCCAGTTCTGCAAGTTACGGCTGCCTTGTCCCGTTCCTTCCGTACTGTATGTAAAGACAAATTCAGGTGTTGCAAAGACCTCTCCACGCTCCAACGGATAGACAGAAGCATACGGATTGATAGCTGGAATGACACGTAAGTTTCCTACATTATCAACCTCGAAGGTAAAGCGGAAATTCCCGGTCCAGCCCAATGTACCCATCAATACATCCCCTTGATTTTCACTGGCTGGCTGATCTAACCCAACCATAAAAAACGGACTGGCATGCATTGCCGCACGGCTTCCCAACTTAGTGTCGACAATCTTCTTTCCCGGTTGAAGCTGCCCGGTGCTCATCTGAGCTTCCTTTGCCCAGTCGCCTGTAAACTCGGTCAGATAATAACTGCCCCTGTTGAAATAAAGCATCGTAGAAGCATACGCCGAAAGATAAACCGGTTTCTTTTCCTGATGCACGATTTCACTCCATGTCTTGATGACATCTTCTTCCGGATATGCCACATAATGCAACGTAACTTCTACCGGATATACATCATCACGCAACACGATATCGGTTTGCGTTCCCCCTTCCACCTCTTTCATCGAAGATGATACATAATAGAGCCAAGTGGAAGCGTTCCCGTCGTTGTGCGTCACAGCCAATGCCGGTTCGAAGAAATCCTCATTTCCCGAGCCGCTGTACACTTCCCAGCCCCGTTTGCAGACGCTCCCGTCCGAAGCGGCATGTACCGCCCAGTCTAATTCCTTCAAATCGGATTCATGCAATAATTTCTCACCCAGATATGTCTGATACAACCGTCCGTTTTCTGCCACCTGCAACACCAAATCGGTATGATTGGTAGAAATACGGATAACCTGATTCTCAGTTGCTCCCAATGAATTCCCTGCCAATGCAAGTCCTATCGCTGCACACAATAAATGTCTCATCATAGCCATTCGATTTAATTCATTAAAAAATAACATGAAAAGCAACGACGCAAAAACGCAGAGTTCTTATACAGTCTGATATTTCGGCTATTCCCTCCACGCCTCTGCGTCGTTACTATCAATTGTAATAATATGGAAACAGATTACAATCCTAATTTATATATTTTCAAATTTGAAACTTGCGCCTCGCCACTCTCGGTATAAAAACGAAGCATATTATACGGTTCGGTAGGGAACACCAGATTTGTCATTGCAATGCGTCCGCCATCCACAAAAATTTCTACCGAACATTTGTCCACAAATACATTCAGGTGGTAAGTCTTGCCTTCGCACAAAGAAAGTGGTGCCCATGTTCCCAACGCAAAATCATTTTGATAATTGACAGACATCGTTTTACGGTGGTCGTCTGTTTCTTTAGCATGCGGTTCCGATTTCTCCCCGAAAGCGACCAGCCCACTTGCCGTACGGTCCATTACCAACTTACCCGACTTCATATCCAGGTAAATCTTTGCGACTTCACCTTTGGCATTCATCAGGTCGAAACCTGCTACACCTGATATGTTCGGAGTTATATCCATTTCCAATTCGTATGCACCGTCTGTCTGCGGAACAATCTCATCAATCTTATATTCGTCTTTCACCGTAATCGGGTCGAACGAACGGGTATCTTTGCGCAACGCTTCCACTTCCTTCACCACGTCGGCAGCTACATAAATCTGACCGTCCTTGGTGTACAAAGACAATTCACGAGGCAATCCGTTGGCACCCCGATATTGGCGGATTGGGGTCACATTGGCGTATTGCCAGTTGCTCATCCAAGGAATAGAGATGATACGTTCGCCCGTATTCGAAATGCAGACCGCCGCATAATGGTCTTTTCCATAATCCAACCACTTCACGACTTCGGGTTTCGTATCACATGTAAATTCTTTCCCGTCGAAATCTCCTACAAAATATTCCGTTGCGCTTCCGCCGAACATACATCCCGGATTGATATTGACCAGCATCACCCATTTCATCTTGTTTTTGTTCCCGTCTACCGGCAACTGGATGAAATCGGGACATTCGAACTGGTTGGGCTGAGCACCGTAACCTTTGCCGAAAGCACTCATATATTCCCAGTCCTTCAAATTCTGTGTAGCATAAAAACGCATTTCCTTATCGGCAGAAACAATCATTACCCACTTCTTGTCGGGTTCATACCAAAAGACTTTCGGGTCGCGGAAATCCTTTAAGCCGTCAAACGGAACCAGCACCGGATTCTTCTCATATTTCGTGTAGGTACGTCCGTCGTCGGTACTGTATGCCATGCATTGTATCTGCCCATGTTCGTCACTTGCCGATGTGTAAAGAGCAATCAAGGCATTGTCACCATAACCAGCCGTATTGTTTTTATCAACCACAGTACTACCGGAAAAGATATGTCCCAGTGTATCGCGGGCAATAGCCGGTTTCAAATGGTTCCAATGGATAAGGTCGGTGCTGACCGAATGCCCCCAGTGCATATTTCCCCACTTCGAGCCGTATGGATTGTATTGGAAATATAAATGATATTCACCGTCTTTATATACCATTCCATTCGGGTCGTTCATCCAACCGTAAAGCGGAGTATGGTGATAAACAGGACGGTAATAATCAGTATTGCTTGTATCGAACGTATCTGTCAATTGGATATGCTCCCAACATACAGCATCGGCAGCCACCTTACGAATTGAAACAGTTGCATCCCCACCTTGCGGAATCTCGAAAGGAACATAATACTCAATGCTATCAACGGCAAGACGGACATCCATTGCCATATCGGCAGGACTTCCGGTCTCCAATTTGACTTTGCCTTCGTTACTTGACTCTTGAATAGGTAACAAGAGATATTTGCCAGGAGCAGAAACGTGTACCACAGTCAAGGTATCTCCTTGGTGCTCAATCGTAAAACCTTTTGGGGACTGACAAGCAACCATGCCGCATGCCAGCATTGTTCCCATTGCGAGATGAATCAGATTCGTTTTCATGGTGTATCTATTTTTCGTTGTAAATATAGTATTAAAATTTCAATTGCGCAGAAAATTCTACGGTAAACGGACGAATATAGCTTCCAGCCATTACATGACCCGCATATTGTCCGGCATCTTCTTTCTCAATCAGTTCGGCACCGGCAATGCTTCCTTTCGCTCCGGTCTGGTTCAGGAAATTAACTACCGTACAGCCCAAAGACAATTTCTTGTTTACCTGCCAGTTCAGTCCGCCGAAAGTTTCCCAACGTCCGTTAAAGTAATAAGCATCGTTGATATTGGCATACGTCTTGCTGAAATAACGGAAACTGGTCCAGATTTTCAGGTCTTTCGTAATCATATAGCTTGGGTCGATCTCCACAATGACCTGAGGAATCTCGGCTACGATATTACCTGTTGCATTGATGCTTCCCACATAACCGTCGGGGAAAGTAACCGAAGTCTCGTATTTCTTATAAGTCGGTTTCTGGTAAGTGAACAGGAAGTGAAGGTCGAAACCTTTGAACGGCGTAGCAACCACATCGGTAGTCCATCCCAAAGTCTTGATATCGTAAGTCAACGGAGCCGCCATAATCTGGTTCACACCGTTTACGGCATGCTGCAGGTTCAGCGTAGAGTTGTTGTTGGTTTTCGAAATATAAGAGAACAAAGAAGTCAGGCTCAACCAGTCATTGTTATAATAGATACCTACCCGTCCCAACGGTACCGAAATCTTATCGGTATTCGGCGTTGTAGCCGGAGCGAAGTTTTCGATACGCGGATGCTGGGTGATATAAGTAAAGTCTCCGGTAAAACCAAATTGTTTGGTCAATTTGTATGTAGCTGCGGCACTCAATGCATAGTTAAACCAATCATACGAGATAGGCGTAGGAGCAATCTTCACACCGCTCGGACTTGTCGCGCCTATATAATAATTGGCAAAACGGCCGACAAAGTCACCGTTGGCATCTTTTACCGCCAGGTTTTCACCACGCAACGCCTGATATTCCAGACGTGCCCCGTAATACAAATTAAGGTTATCTGTTATGTCCCAATCGTGGGTGAAATATATAGCAAGTTTGTTTTCGTGTCCTTTATAATATTCTGAAGCGTTCTTGTTGAAATCATAGTAATAGCCATTTCCGCTATATGAACGGTCGGCATAAGTAGCATAATCGGCATTGAACAGACGTACCGGATAGCTTCCATCCATTGGCACCGACTGGTCATACATCGTCGTATTCGAAGTGTAATCCACATCATAATACCATTCATTCACACCCAAACGCCACGTACCATTGTTCACCTTGCGCGAAAGCTCGGTGGTAAACATGAACTCGTCAATAAAGCCACGGTTCAGGCATGACATACGGCTCTGTACATACTCGCCATCATACGCCTTCATGCTTCCGTCTTCGGCTTCATACAGATAGTTGATGCCAGCCTCGTTTTGGTCAAGCGACATCGGGGTCTGATAAACCAGTGAGCCGGTAGCATGGTCATATTTCACAATCGTTTTCCATTGCAGCCCGTTATCCCATTTATAGTCGTTCATCAGGACAAACTCGCTTCCCTTATTCTGAGTGGCATCATACAGATTGGTCTTATGCACTTGTCCAGTCCGCATATCCCGATACATCATTTCATTGTCAACAGGCAAATAAGAAGTCGTACCCAATGCAAACTTGCCGAATTCCTTTACGCTTCCATCGCCTACATAAATAAAAGGAGCCGATTGTGTGGCATAATTATATACCGGATGGCTATTGCTATAATGATACATAGCCGTAAACTCGCCCCGGTTATCATGATAACGTTTTGTCAGAGCGAATTTGTATATCTGCGTACGGTCTTGAAACGGAGTAGACTTAATTTTAAATGTTCCCGGGTCAAAGTCCTGGTAGATACTTCCACTGTAAAACCAGTCTTTGGCTATCTCCCCGTTCAGGTTCAACGAAATCTCGTGCATGCCGAAATGGTTTGCCTTATAATTCAATGTTCCGTGAAATCCTTTCTGCCCCAATTGGGTGAAAGAATTGACCGCATAACCGATATTGCCGGTTGTAATCGCCGTTTCTGAAATCTTCAACAAGCCGACATGGCTTAAACTGGCATCAGCACGCCACAATGAATTCACACTATGCGGATTCGTAGCATACGTTACGGGGATACCATTTTCTAACACATTGACATCCGCCGACGGAAGTCCGATTTGAATCTCACGAGGACCGTTGGCACTTGCCGCATTCAGCATGACGTTCCGATTCCCTTCTTCTTTCGAAGATTCACCTTTAGAAGAATTATCTTCCTGGGCATGGGCATTTGCACAAGCTAAAGCAAGCAGCAAAACTGCCGCATTCATCCGATGAAATGAAAACTTTTTCTTACCTGCTTTCATGGTATTACAATTTTAATAGCACAAACAATAAATGATTTTTGTGCAGCAAATGTAGCAAGCAATACAAAAGCGGTATAAAAGAAATGTTTCATCTTCAAGCAAATATGTTTCCATGTAACATTTTTGACAGGAAATGAAACAAGATTGACAAGAAGAAGGCTATTCCGATAAATGCTTATGCAAGCAAAAGCATTTTCATTTAACTGCATCGTCCCTGACATCCCAGTCCTCGCACAATCCTGATATGCCAGGACTGCAGTCCTACTACTAATAGGACTGCAGTTTTTACTCCTCAAAACTGCAGTCCTGATTAGGGAGGAGTACACACGGATAATATGAAGCTTTTCGAACAGCCTCATGCATCGGGGCAAGCAGCCTGTCCGGTCAAGCGATAAAGCCGATACGCCTCGCCAATGCAGCCTTCGGGGCTTTTTCATAAAGAAACGCAGGTTCCGTTCCGGCGACATCCGCTTCCTCTATCCGGCAAAACAATTCGGGGGATTCAGTGGAGAGCGACAACGCCATCACCCGTTTTGCCATGCACTTCAAGATGCCGTGCTTTACCAGATTGTGTACCCAGCGGCCGTTGCCGAAATGCTCATCCTTGTGCAAGACGGCTTTTTCTATCAGCTTCGCCAAGCGGACGTTTGCCGCCTCGCTCAGTTCGAAGTTACGCTCCGCCAACAAGTGCCGCGCCATTTCCGTCAATTCGTCTGATGTGAAGTCATCAAAGTGAAGGCGGAGCGGGAAGCGGCTGTCCAGCCCCGGATTCAGGCGGAACAACGCCTGCATCTGCATTTCATAACCCGCCAGGATGACTATCAGGTCGGGGTTCGGTTCGGAAAGAACGGTCATCAAAGCATGAATCACTTCCTTGCCGAAGTCGCGCGAATCGTCTTCGTGAACAAGTGTGTAAGCCTCGTCAATGAAAAGCACCCCGCCACGGGCCTCAGCTATCGCGGCACAGGTTTTTTGCTCGGTCTGACCGATGAACTCGCCTATCAGTTTCGCGCGGTTCGTCTCTACGGTATGCCCACGTGAGAGCAACCCCATTTCATGGTAGATTTCCCCTATCAGGCGGGCAACGGTGGTTTTCCCCGTACCCGGACTGCCCAAGAACAAGAAATGATTACGGTTCTCTGCCGAAACTTCCAGCCCTAATTCCTTGCGGCGCCGGGTGAACAAAGCCATCGCGCAAGCCTCGAGCAGTTCGTCTTTCACCCGCGAAAGACCTACCATTTCTTCCAACCGCTGCAAGGCAGGTTTCCTTTCCTCGTCCTGTACTTCTGCCGCTTCCGGCATTTCCGTTTCGTCCGGAGAGAAGCCTTCAGGCTCCGTCTTTCTTTCGGTAAGAAGCGTTTCGGGCAGACGGAAACACGTGTCTTCATTCTCGAAGAGCGAGAAATAAGGGTAGTAATCAGCATTCAGCCATTCCATGGTCAGAGTGGCTCCGTGAAAAACAAATACCGTATCCGGAGTGGTATGGGCGCCTACCAGATAACACACCCGCTCCAACAAGTGAAGGGAAAGCATATCATCATCCGCCCCGCTCACCTCGGTCAGCACGCATTCTTTCCCCCATTCCTCCCTGGCACAAGGAACCAATACCAACGAAGCAAACCGTTCCGCCCAATCGGCATCGCCCGTCACTTGAAGCGGAGGTAGCGAAGCCCATGTCTTCGTCTCTATATTTTGCGTAAAGAGTCGGATTTGTTCAATGAAACGGACGATGAAATCCTCGTCAAGATGAAAGCCTTCCAAAGCAGACCACCACGGCCGGAAAGCCAACCGCCCGGCAAAGAGCATTTCGGGCGAAGAAGGCTCCAGGCTTTCCAAACGGGCACTCGAATCAATGCCTTCGCCCGTGTAAAGAAACAATTCCGCTTTCCAGCTTGGAACGCCGTTGACATAAACAAACGCCCGATACGTCCCGCTTGTCCAAACGTCGGATGAAGAGACTTCGAAATGCCACGTACGTATCGCCTTGCCTGAGAATGCCTGCCGGGCAGCGACACCCATCAGCCGGTAAGCGGAAGTATAAAGACGGACCGACAACTCGCGTACATCCGTCCGTCCTTTTGCGAACAGAATATCAACATTCAAACAATTTACAGCATATTCGGGAGCAGAGACCGCACTCCCCTCGGCGCGCCTCGCGCGAATCTGATGATATTTCATAAACAACAAATTTAAATGATTGATAAATAAGAAAAAATGAAAGAAAAACAATCTTGGCACACCTGCCACTTACAAAATGTCAAAGAACACAACAATCCCTCTCGCCTTTTTCAGGCGACACAATTTTTCACCTGCGGAACGTATTACGTCCCATCGTTCTTCTACGAAAAAACGCCCTGTGATAAATCAGTGATGTTGTGTCCTTGCATAAATTTTGCTGTTTATGAATAACAAATATATTTCCGGTTCAAAAATAAGCAAAAATCCTTTAACCACCAAATCTGGCGCATATATTCAGACCTTACTTCCAATCTTCCTTCCTTCGCTTGCAAGTAGCAATCAAGAAAGCCCCCAACAGAATCAACGGAATACTGAGAAGCTGCCCGATGTTCAGTGCCATCCCTACCTCTTCGGCCACTTGCGGATTTTTCATAAATTCCAGCCCAAACCGTGAGCCGAAGAATATCAACAGAGATACACCCGTTATCAGCCCTACGTATTTCTGCAACTGATATTTATGATACATCACCCACGAAACGATGAGTGCCACCAAGCAATAGAGCATTTCATAAATCTGCGTGGGATGACAAGCCTGAGCCACTCCATTCTGGTTATACAATTCCTGCCATTCGCGCGAACGGACAAACTCGAAGCCCCAAGGCAGGGTGGTAGGATAACCGAATATTTCCGAGTTCATCAGGTTGCCGAAACGGATGCACATACCTACCACGGCTACGGCAGGTATCATGCGGTCGAAAAGCCACCATACGCTTTTCTTCGTCACTTTCTTGGAATACCATACCAACGCCAGTATCAGGAGAAATACGCCTCCATGGCTGGCAAGCCCGCCCTTCCATATCTTCAGGATTTCCACGGGATGTGCCCCGTAATAATCCCATTCGTAGAACAGGCAATGCCCCAAACGGGCACCGACGACACTGCTCACGATGCAATATACAAAGAGCTTGTCTACCCAAGCATCGGGATGTCCTTCTTTCTTGAACAGACGCGACATGATTTCGTACGCCAGAATAAATCCCAATCCCCACATCAGTCCGTACCAACGGAGTTCTATCGAACCTATATGCACCAAGACGGGATCAACGTCCCATACAATACTTGCCAAATTCATGTTTTTCGTTGTTTTGATTGTTTCCGGATGCAAAGGAACAAAAAAGCCGTTATTCCGCAGGCAGAAGTATTGTTAAATTTTCCCATGAATCGGATTATTCCAAGCGAAACTCCGCCATAAGTAAGATATATTTCCCATATTCTCCGACGGGTTCTACCCATACGCTTTTGAAGAAGCGATACCTACCGGGCTTAGTGGGATAAAGTTCGGGATGCAAATAGCCATATAAGATTCTTGACTCACCCGGTTGTAAAGGCGCAGGACGCTGGTCGGCTACGCTGATATGTGCCGGTTGAGGCAGTGCATACCACTTTCCGTCCTGCTCGTATGCTATTGGATAATCGCTTTCCAAGTGCACGCACTTGTCTTCGCTATCATTGCGAAGGATAAACCGGACTTTATCGACAGAAATCGGACAACAATCCTTTTCCGGCACGAGACTAATCCCCAATGTATCATTTACGCCTTCTTTTGTATAGAGCGTACCCCCAACCGGTCCTAAGAAACGGAGAGCAGGTGAATCCAGTATCCTCTCGCGGAACTCTTTCTGATGCTTAGGCAAATTTACAACTAAATGTATATTCAAGCGGCCTCCTGCCGTATCATACCGCTCCACCTTTTGATATACACGCTGATTTTCGAAAGCATAAAGTCGTTGATAAAGGGTAGAAAGAAGCTGCGACAATTCTTCCCGTGAATATACCGAATCAGATCGAATCGCAAAAGTGTCCGAAGACAACCCACTCCGCATTCCTTTGCCTCCACATCCCACTAAAGCGGCAATGCCTATCCATACTAAACATAAAATTCTGGTTCTCATAGCCGTCAAGTTTAACGTTGAATACAAAGATACAAAATCTTCTGAACAGACAATTGGCATCCTGCCGTTTTTTGTTTATATTTGCGCATAACTTCTATAACGAAAAGCCATGAAATATCCGATAGGCATACAAAGTTTCGCACAAATCAGGGAAGACGGTTACGTGTATGTAGACAAGACCGCATTAATCCATAACTTGGTCACGACCGGAAAGATTTATTTCCTCAGCCGTCCGCGCAGGTTCGGGAAAAGCCTGCTTGTATCTACTTTGAAAAATTATTTCTTAGGCAAGAAAGAGCTGTTCAAAGGACTTGCCATCGAGAAACTGGAAACGGAATGGAGGGAATATCCCGTATTCCACATCGACTTCAACGGAAGCAACTTCACCGTTCCGGGT
>URCM01000008.1 GCA_900546355.1 uncultured Bacteroides sp. | reverse complement strand
AGGATGCCGTTTATTTTTGCTATGAGCTGTGGGAAAACGGTGATGTCTCCTGCCAGTCTTTTCAGACAAGGGTAGGGGGAAGTGCCCTCTTCCTCATCATCGTCGCTTTTCTGTAGGAAGCGTACAATATCACGTATGGTTTCTAGTGAACGGCGCAGGTCAAAGAGCTCTTGTTCATCTAGATACATGCCTTCCACGCGTATGCGTTTCAGTGACGGACGTACATCAAAAAAGTATTGTGCCGGGAAGTTGTCTTCTTCTTGGAGTATGCGTACAAATTCAGTGACTTGGTCCAAACGCTCCTCCACCTCTCCAAAGTGGTCGGAGAATGCCATGTCCATCACCCGTTCTTCGCCAAGTGTACTGAGGCATTTTTCTTTCAGCAATTGGCGTATTTGGTCGAAACCTATTTTCTGTTCAAAGTTCTGCGGATATATCATGGTGCAAAAGTACTATTAATTCATGAAAAAAGAGAAAGGAAGTTTGCAGAATTAAAAATGATTTGTACCTTTGCACCGCTTTAAAGAGGAAAGCACTTCCCGAAAAGGAAGTTTTAGGAGAGGTGGCAGAGTGGTCGATTGCGGCGGTCTTGAAAACCGTTGTGCTGCGAGGCACCCGGGGTTCGAATCCCTGTCTCTCCGCTGAACACTAAAGACAAATGGTGGAAAAGCTAAGACAAGTCCCGTAAAATCAAGGTTTTACGGGACTTTTTTCGTTTTGTCGACAGACAAGAAAAGGACAAGAAAATGCCCCGTTTGGACAAAGTAGTGTTACTAAATCGTTACTGAAAATTGAGCGAAATAAAATAGTAACGATTTTAATGCTAAGTTGCTGATTTGTCGCTCGTTGTCTCTTAGATGTCCGTTCATAAACTAATTGTTAATCGTTCCTTTGCAATGGGAAGTTATAACCCCATTGTTACGGACATAAAAAACAAAGTATATGAGCAAAAGTACATTTAAGATTCTCTTCTACATTAGAAAGAATCAAGTAAACAAGGATGGAACAGTCTGTATTATGGTCAGACTGACGGTAAGTGGTGATGTCACACAATTCAGTTCAAAATTGAATGTGGATCCAAAGGCATGGGACGTGAGACTGGGAAAAGTGGCTGGCAATTCTGTAAAAGCACGTCAATTAAATGATTTGTTGGAAGATATACGTACCTCTCTAAAAAATCACTATCGTGATATTGAAGTACATGAGTCGTTTGTTACAGCGGAGAAAGTGAGAAATGCGTTCTTGGGTTTTACTGCCAAGCAACGGACTCTTTTGGAACTATTTAAGAAGCATAATGAGGATGCACAAAAGCTGGTAGGTATCAGTAAAACGCCTGCAACTATGGCGAAGTATGACCGATGCTATAGAAGGATAGAAGAATTTATGAAAGCAAAGTATAATATCACGGATATTGCTTTGAAGGAAATCAATCATATGTTCATTACAGATTTTGAAACGTATCTGCGTACCGTCAGTTTATGTAATGAGAATACAACCGCGAAATTTATGCAGACTTTCCGAATGATTGTTATTATGGCAAAGAATAACGGCTGGATTTATACTGATCCGTTCATGAATTATAAGATTCGATTGAAACGGGTGGATAGAGGCTATCTGACCGAACAGGAGATACAGAAAATATTGAAGAAAAAGTTCCCAACGAAACGTTTGGAACAGGTGCGGGATGTATTTATTTTTTCTTGTTTTACTGGGCTCAGTTACATTGATATAAAGACGCTGAAAGCAAGTGAAATCTGTACCTCGTTTGATGGTAAGCTATGGATTATGAGGCATCGCCAAAAAACAGATACCCCGGTGAATGTTCCACTTCTGAAAATTCCATTGGCTATACTGAAGAAGTATGATGGACAATTACCTAAAGGTGAATTATTGCCCGTATTAAGTAATCAAAAGTTAAATTCTTATCTGAAAGAGATTGCTGATTTGTGCGGAATTAATAAAAATATTACTTTTCACCTCGCAAGACATACATTTTCAACGACTGTCACGCTTGCTAAAGGTGTTCCCATTGAAACAGTCAGCAAAATGTTAGGACATACGAATATAGAAACGACACAGATTTATGCCCGCATCACGAATGATAAGATACGTAATGATATGCAGCAATTATCTGGAAAATTAGATGAATTCGAATCAATAGCGTTAAACTCATAATGATAATAGAATATAGAGTATGGACGAAGGAAAAGTAATTATAGAAGCAAAGGATTCCGGCGGTGTTCGTATTGCTCTCAGACCTGCGGAGGATGGGAGCATCTGGATGAATATACGGGAGATCGCCGATATATTCAATGTTGGCGGAGCATCTGTTGAACGACAAATCAAAAAGATTTTTGCTGAAGGTGAATTACATGAGTATGCGGTGAGAAAAGATATGCCGATAGAATATGCTCCCGGTAAGCATGGATGGTTGGATTATTATAATCTTAATATGATTATTATGCTTGCTTTCCGTATGAAGAGTGCGTTTTGCGCCATGTTCAGGGAATGGATTACGGAACAACTTGTACGAAGGGTCAGTGAACAACAAATCCCTATTGTACTGCAAATAAGTAAAAAGCAAAGTGTAAACTAATAGACTTTCATAAAATTGAACGGCTTTTCCTGCTTTTATAGGTGGGAGAAAGCCGTTTCTTTGTTTATAATCGGTGCGTTTACTCCTTTGTGATAAAAGAAGCTAAAAGAATAATGAATGATGTTTCCCTTCGGATGTCAAGATGGTATATTTGCATAAAATATTGAAATAGAATATAGTGCTTATGGTTGAAGACTTTAATATGCTTTTTGAATATGATTCTGGCTATGTAGTAGATGGGTATAAAGTTCCAATGGGCTATGAGTTGGGAAGTTGTGAGGAATTTTTCTATCTGCACCGACAACCACAGGGTGAATTTGTAATTGTACTGAAAGAAGGAGGTCTTTTCTATTTCTTATCTGATAGCTTTAGCGACTTTACGGGACTTTGTAAGGATTATGACTGGTATGTCATTTCGCATCAGTCGTTCAATACACAACTTGAAATAGGCATTGGGCTGATGAATACCGGAGGGGCGGTTGGTTGGATCGGGCGGGCGGAATCTTCGGAAAGATTGAGTATGTATAAGGATATATTGGTTTTCTCTTATGATTGTGGAGTGGAAACAGAGTTTTATCCTTATGATACAGCTTTCACCGGAAGTTGTGAGATTGACGGGAGTACTTGCCACTATGTGCATGATTATTATCCTACACGTATCCAAAAAATAGATGTACATCAAAAGCGTATCAGTAATTTGATTTTCCGATTCAAAGAGGGAGGACATTGCGGGATGCTGGTGGCTAAGATTGTATCTCTCTGCATGAAGAATATTTCTTATTATAATTCTCCTGAAAAGACGATACTAATTCCTATTCCTGCTTCTACAAGGGAACGGCAACGGAAAAGATTTCCTGTTCTCTGCTATCATTTATCGAAGTGGTTGAATGTGCGTGATGGCTTCCAGACCATCTGGATTGAAGAGGAACGGGAGCAGATGAAAGGTACTTCGCATAAGGATGTGGTGTCTAATCTGAGTATCAAAAGGAGAGATATAAATGGGATGCACGTAATATTATTCGATGATATATTAACCACCGGACAGAGTTTTAAACAGTTGAAGCGAAGAATGATAGACTTGGGCGCTAAGTCTGTGACCGGGATATTTCTTGGAAAAACAGTTTGGCTAAATGATTGAGAAACTGTTTTGGCTTTTATGTTTTCCGATGCAGAGAAATGAGTTTTAAATAATGTAGTTGCTGAATATAGATGAAATATTATTTGTAATTTTTAGTTATGGAAGTAAAGAGTGATATTATGAAAATAAAGGAAGAACCGTTGGTAGATAAGGAATATCTACTTGAAAAATTCCCGGGAAAGGGTGGGTGGACTTACGCTCTGATCCCTGAAATTTTACAGGATAAACACTCACATTTTGGTTGGGTAATCGTAAACGGCAGTATTGACGGTTATGAAATCAAGAAGTTCCATTTAATGCCGTCGGGTAACGGGCAACTGCTTCTTTCCGTGAAAGCGGAAATACGGAAAAAGATAAAGAAACAAGCGGGAGATTATGTTCATGTCATTTTATATCCGGACAATGAACCACTGGAAATTCCTGAGGAACTGCTTTTATGCCTACAAGAAGATCAGGATACACAACAATTCTTTCATTCATTGAACGAAAACGAACAACACAATTATGTCAAGTGGATTTATTCCGCCAAGACAGATGAAACAAGGGTAGAAAGAATAGCTAAAACTCTTGTCAGACTATCTAAGCATCAAAAAAACAAAAACAATCAATAAGACATTTTTTCTTTCACTAACCAATGGGGCGTTTGGAGTTAATCAGTATGCCTGTATTTTAGTAAATTCATAAGAAATGGCAGTTGGAAAATTACGAAATATTTATCTGTAAAAACTATTCTTTTGAGTTGTTTGTCTTTCGTGATTTCTTACGTTCATATTTTAGATGATTCATTTCTTTTTGCGTATATCTGATGTATTTACATTCGTCAATTTTATATCTTTCAAAAACTTTCTTCAAGTGAAGTTTCTCATCTACGATAGAGAATCTACCACCTCTAACCTTCTCTGCTCCGTACTCGTTGAAGTATTTCTCAACAATAGGGTCAAGTTCCTCAATAATCTCCAAATGATCTTTAGGACAAATTACGGGAATAATTTCCAATAGCTTAACAGGAGTGTGGAGTTTGCACCATTCGCAATATTTACCTTTCTCATATTTCTGCATAAGTGCTGTCAAATTACTACTGTAGCTTACATGGTAATAACCATCCTCTAATGCCAGCACATAAACAACCATAATGCGCTCGTTATCATTAAGTGGCAAATCATAATCTATCTCAGGATTATTTTTCTCATAATCTTCTAAGAGTTTGCTGTAATTACTAAAGTTAGTGACGTTCACACCTTTCCCTTTTTTCTGTAAGAATGATTGTATAGCTCCTAAATGCTGTTCCGGCTCCAATAAATTAAAACTCCCTCCACGGACATTCTCATACCCGTATTCAGCACCGCATTGAAGCACCCACTCATTAACCATATTCATATCAGGAATACCATTTTCAAATACTGCTTCCTGATATTTCAATAACCGTATGGGTTTATTGATGTAAGTCCAATTTGAAGCAGTACCTTTTTCCTGTCTTTTAAGGGCGGATTTCAAGGAACGGGAGTAGCCGACATAATATTTGTTATTTTCCAATTCAAGAAGATATATGTAATACTCTCTTTTACTAAATGAAATATCCTTAATATCTATATCTAAAAAATATCCGCAATGTTGTAGGTGCTTTATAGTTTCGATTTCGCCCACATTACACCAATAGCCACCTCTGACCATTTGCCAGCCTTTGGCTTTCATCATTTTTATAGTTTGGTGGTTTTCCCAACGGTCCTCTTCTTCGAGAGAAGAAACGAGAAAAGATTCTTTTTCAATTACACTAACAGGGGGGTGTAATTTAGTCCATACAGCTCCTTTATCGCTAAAGTGTTCATTAAATCTTCTGTCAGGATCAATGGTCTTTCCTACATAATAATAACCATCTTTCAGTGCTAACGTATAGATATATATCTGATAAGTCATTGCTTTTCAATGCGTTTATTGGTTTTATGTACATTGCCTCTTTCGTGAACGGGGGTGTATATTTGCACATCCAGCGCAAATATAAGCAAAGAATTAATGTGACCTAATGATTTGGCATTACAGATTTTTATTATAACTCTGATATAGCTTAAATTCCAGAGAAATCTTACATAGGTAGTTACCTACCTGTGGATTCTCCCTCTTTTATCTTTTCAATTTTGCGCCATAATCAAAAAGCGTAAAAGAATGGAAATAATTACTCTGGATCATCAGGTATATCAAGATTTGGTGACTCGAATTAATCGGATTTCCGATTATGTATTCAAAAAAGCAGCAGTGCCTACAGAAGAGCCTGAAATATGGCTGACAAGTGAGGAACTGGCTGAACTTCTTAAAATTAGTACGAGAACTCTTCAGCGTATGAGGAAAGAACGAACCATCCCTTATTGTATGATACGGAGTAAATGCCTGTATCGTTTTTCCGATGTGGAAAAATGTATTGCACAACGTATTGTCAGCTGTAATCCGCAGACGCTGGATGAGTTTAGAGAAAGTTATAGAACTACTCACGAATCTACTTCCCGATGAATACTCCACTAGATACAACCACTTTTGAAAATTGGATGCGCCAAATTATGGAACGCTTCGACCGGAACGAACAGCTTATCGCCTCCCTTACGGGCAAGGAACTCAGGGAGGTGAAATACCTCGACGGGGAACGGCTGCTCGACAATCAGGACTTGTGCGAGTTGCTCAACACGAGCAAACGCTCCATCCAGCGTTACCGCAGTTCGGGGACACTGAAATACCAGATGCTTTGGCACAAGGTGTATTACAAGGAATCGGACGTGCAGGAGTTCCTGAAAACCCATTTCAAAGAGTTTGAAGGGAAAAACACGGCGAAAAGGGAAAAGGCATGACGCCACAAACTTCCAGACGGAAGCCACAAGCTGCCACACGGTTCTTCCCCCATTGCGGGACGGTTGATAGCCGCTACTTTCGTGGGCGAAACAATTTCATTTTTAATTTAAAGCAATAAAGTATGGAACAAAAAAAGAATCAAAAGGACGTGCTGATTGTCCGGGACGAGAAGACGGGCGAAATCAGCGTCGTCGCCGGGCTTAAAAAGGACGGCACGCCGAAAACGACTGCCGCTTCGGGAGCCAACCAGAAGGATTTTCTGTTGTTCGACAAGAACAGCAACCCGCTGGACAGCTTTCTGGACAACTTTTTCCGGTAATGCAAGGAGCCGAAACGCTTCGGCTTCTACCGTGTGGCGGCGGAGAACATCGAGCATGTGATAGACGTGCTCAAAGACCTGCTTAAAAATCCCGAAAAGAACCGTGATCTGCTGGAACCGCACCACGTGGATACATCCAAGTACGAACAGCAGGCGCAAACTGTACCCGAAGAAGTCAAAGCTACTCCCGATGCGCCCAATGATCTCAACCCTTTCTGGCAATCAGTTGAAGAGCATTGGTTTCCTGACGAAAAAGAGTCCGAAGAACCCAAACAGGAACATGAGCAGGAACAGACACAAGACGGGCAATCCGCCCAAGAGAAGCCCGATGAAAAAAAGCATCTGATAGATGAAAGCCGTATTGATTGGGCAAATCTCGAAGAACAATACGGCATCAAACGCGAAGCGTTGGAAGCATCGGGCGATTTGGAAAAGATGCTCGGTCACGGCAAATCGGCACTCGTGACGGTCACTCCACTTATTGCCGGGGAACGCTTCGAGATAGAAGCACGGCTTTCATTCAAGGAAATGCCGGACGGGAGTATCGGTATCGTACCCCACACTATCCGCAAGGAGCCCAGACTCGACGAGAAGTTCATGGAGCATGAATTTACGCCCGAAGACAAAGCGAACCTGCAAAAAACAGGAAACATGGGACGTGTCATTGAATTGGTGGACAAGGAAACGGGCGAAATCATCCCTTCTTATGTCAGTATCGACCGTCAGACCAACGAGATAGAGGCTATTCCCGTGAAAGACGTGCCCGTCACCACGAGAATCGGGCAGACCGAATTTACCGAACATGAAATAGCCGAACTCGTTGCCGGGCGTGCGCTGCCCAATAAAGAAATCGTCTTGTCTGAGAAACGAAAATTCACCGCCACGTTGCAGGTGAACGTGGAACGCCGGGGCGTGGAGTTCGTGCCCAAACCCAAACAGAACGGGCAGAACAGAAGGCAGCGCAATGGGCAGGCGAGCGGACAAACGGCACAACAACCTGCCAGACCGATTCCGGCTGTACAAGCAACAAGCGGACAAACCGCCACCGGGCCGGAAGGCGAACATAAACCGAAAGTCTATAAATTCCAATGGCTGGACGAGAACGGGAACATCCGCGCCCCGAAAACAATGGGCGGCGTGCTGCTCACCCCACAACAGCAGAAGGATTTCGCCGCAGGGGGAACCATTCTTGTCAAGGATATGAAGCGCGACGGCAAAGGAGAACCTTACACCGCCTATGTCAGATACGATTTTGAAGCAGGGAAACCGAAATATTTCCGTGCCGACCCTGAACTATCACGGGCAAAAGAAGTCGCCCCCGCTTCGGAAAGCCGCACGCAGGTGGCGGTCAATACGCACGGGAATACCAATGAGGCTACCAAGCATCTGAACCAACCTTTGCGGCAGGGGCAAACAGCTCCTGCCAATACACAGCAACAAAGGACACAGAACCGTGCGGCAAGCGTAAGAATGTAGGCGTATGGCAGCATTTATCATTCTGGCAGTCGTGATTCTGCCCTGTGCAGTCGCCTGCTGGTGGTGGCTTACCGATTGGCAAGCCATCGAAGAGGAAAACAAGAGGTACTACACGGCGGAAGGACACCATATCTATTATGACCGCAAACTGATTGCGGTACTTCAAAAAGAGAAGTTAAAAGCAAAATCAGTAGCAGCAGAAGAAATATAATTATCAACCGGGGTATCGCCCCAACCACTAAAATCCACAATAAATAAATTAAATCAGTATGAACAATCAAATTTGCATTATCGCGGAGAAACCCAGCGTGGCGAGGGAAATCGCCCGTATCGTGGGCGCAACGGAGAGAGCGGAAAGTTACCTGAAAGGTAACGGGTATTATGTAACATGGGCTTTCGGTCATCTGGTCATGCCCGCCCTGCCCGAAGGGTACGGTATCAAGGGTTTCCACCGGGATAACCTGCCGATTATTCCGCCCGTGTTTACCCTTGTCCCCCGGCAGGTCAAGGGGGAGAAAGGCTACAAGCCCGACAACGGCGTGGTGGCGCAAATCGAAATCATCGCCAGGCTGTTCCGTGAAAGCGATAAGATTATTGTCGCCACCGATGCAGGACGCGAGGGAGAGCTTATCTTCCGCTATTTGTACGAGTACATCGGATGTGCCACACCGTTTGACCGCCTCTGGATCAGTTCGCTTACCGACAAAGCCATCCGTGAGGGATTGGAAAACCTGAAATCCGGTGCGGAGTACGACAAACTGTATTATGCAGCCAAGGCACGCAGTGAAGCGGACTGGCTCGTGGGCATCAACGCCACGCAAGCCATCACCGTTGCCGCCGGACGTGGTACATATTCGCTCGGACGGGTGCAGACACCTACATTGGCGATGATATGCGACCGCTATTGGGAGAACAAGCGTTTCGTTCCCGAACCTGTATTCCAGCTCCATTTATCGACCGACGGAACGGCGGACGGTGAGGTTGTGAAATTCTCTTCCATAGAGAAGTGGAAAGAGAAAGAGCCTGCCGAAACCGCCTACGGCATCGCCAAAGAGTGCGGGAAGATTATCGTCACCCATGTGGAACACAAGGAAACCGTGCAGGAAGCCCCGCTCCTGTATGATTTGACGACCTTGCAGAAAGAGGCGAACACCAAGCACGGGTTCTCGGCGGAACAGACACTCTCCATCGCCCAAAAGCTCTATGAGGCGAAGCTGATTACCTATCCCCGCACGGGCAGCCGCTATATCTCCGAAGATGTATTTGCTGAAATACCCGCATTGTTGCTGACGTTGAAGAACAACCCGGCATGGGGCGGCTATATCTCCGGCATGGGCGACCTCTCACGCCGGAGCGTGGACGATACGAAGATTACCGACCACCACGCCTTGCTCGTCACGGAGGTAAAGACGCAGCATCTTGGTGCGGAGGAACGGATTATCTACGATATGATTGCCGGACGTATGCTGGAAGCCTTCGGGGAAAGATGCATAAAAGACGTGACGACCGTTGCGGCGGAATGTGGCGGCGTGGCGTTCAGCATCAAAGGCTCCGTTATTAGGCAAGCCGGTTGGCGTGGCGTGTACCAGCAGAGCGAGGAAACGGAAGAAGTGACGCTGCCCGAATGGAAAGAAGGCTATACGCTACCCGTCAAAGGATGTTCGCTGACCGAAGGGAAGACCAAGCCGAAACCGCTGCATACGGAGGCAACTTTACTTTCCGCCATGCAGACCTGCGGCAAGGAACTGGAAGACGAGCAGATGCGCCAGTCGCTCAAAGAGTGCGGCATCGGCACACCGGTAACAAGGGCTGCCATTATCGAAACGCTGTTCAGACGTGAATACATGGTGCGGCAGAAGAAATCCCTTGTTCCGACCGAAAAGGGGCTTGCGCTCCATTCGGTAGTCAAGGCGATGCGCATTGCCGACGTAACCATGACGGGCGAATGGGAAACGGCTCTCTCGCAGATCGAAGACGGCGGGATAAGTGCCGAAGCGTTCCGCAAGGGCATTGAGGCGTACACCTCGCAGATTACATCGGAGTTGCTGAGTTCGGACAAGCTGTTCCCGCACAACGAAAGCGGATGCACTTGTCCCAAATGCGGGAAAGGGATGATGCAGTTCTATGGCAAGGTGGTACGTTGCGGCAATCCCGATTGCGGGCTGCCCGTCTTCCGGCAGAAAGCGGGGAAAACGCTGACAGATGCGGATATTACCGAACTGCTTACCAAAGGGCAAACGGGCGTTATAAAGGGCTTCAACAGCAAGGAGGGCAAGCCGTTCAGTGCCGCCGTCGCCTTTGACGGAGATTTCAACACGGTGTTCGTGTTCCCCGATGTGAAAAACAACCGCAACTCCAAGCGAAAAAAGAAATAATGCGTATATTTACCACTGAATTTACAGGAAGTCGTTCATACTATCTGATAGTTGATACTGATTTTACTGTGGATTTTAGTGGTGGCACTCGGCGGGGACGTCGGGGGCCTTTTATATTCTTTTAAATGCTATAAGGAGGCAATGAGAGTATTTTTTCTATTTGATGAGTTGAATTTATAAAGTACCACTCGTATGCGGTAGCAAACCGTGTAGTCCGCCTTGTTATTCTTGATAAAGGAAATTCTTCTATATCAATATCAGATGTACTTGCTAATATAAAACTATTAACGAGTTTTAATTGGGAGCAAAAATAGTCCCTTGGCCAATCGCCGAAATCTCTACAAGTTGTAATGACGATTGAAGGTTTGTGATTGTTAATGCTATTTACAAGTGCATCTATATTAAAAACATCATCCGTAGCTGTATGTATCAATACTTTTTTGCCCTCTTTTTCAAGCAAGCAGGAAAAATCATTTGCAAGAATAGGAGGAAAAGATGTAGATGTAGAATACCTTTTGCCATTATATGGAATATCTGTCTTTACATATCCAAGGTTTAATAAGTATGTGCAAAGATGGTACACAGTAGTTGACTTTCCTGTATTAGGAGCACCTGAAACGATAAATAGATTCATGAATTTATTTTTTTTAAATTAGAATACAAATTTAATAATTATCCACTAAAATCAACAGAAATATGAATGATAAAAACAAATCCGCAGAGTTTTCCTATTACGGACTGTACCTGCTGAAATACCTGAGAGAGAACCATCCCGACCGTGCTTCCGACACGGATTTCATAGAAGAACGTGCCGACCATGCAGCCGATGTGTACGAACAGTCCCGTCTGGAAGGGGCTACACCGGAAGGTGCGCAGGAGCTGGCAATGGCGGCATTGCTTCAAGACTTGCATTTTTCCAAGTACAACACCGTTATCGAAGTGTTGTGGAACGAGTTTGCCGATGAAGTGCCGCCGGGCGATGCCCCTGCATTCGCCCTGACACTGCTTCCCTCAATGGAAGAGGTGTTCGCCCGATACCCGCTTGCGGACGGCTTCACCTATACTGCCGGATATGACGGACTTTATACGGAACTGACGGGAACCGTCGCAATCTACCTCGAAGAGCATGGCATTTAACCGTAAAGCGAAGCTGCGGGACAACATTGAGGCGATACGGACGGTATTCACATTGGAAAAGGAAGGCAGGGCGGCTACTCCCGAAGAACGGGAGATACTCGGTCGTTACTGCGGGTTCGGCGGGTTGAAGTTCATCCTCAACCCTGCCGACAACCTGATGGATGCCGTACATTGGACGAAATCAGACCGCGAGTTGTTTCCCATGACAGCGGAGTTACACAGGCTTGTCCGTGATAGCTCGACAGATGAGAGAGAGTACAAGCGCTATATGGACAGCCTGAAAAGCTCCGTCCTTACAGCGTTTTACACTCCCCCCGAAATCGTATCGGCAATTGCCGGTACGCTCCATGAACAGGGTATTATCCCCGACCGCCTGCTCGATCCGTCGGCAGGACAAGGGGTGTTCATCTCCGCTTTCGGTGCTGACGCTCCGGGAGCGGAGGTCATGGCTTTTGACAAAGACCTGCTTACGGGAAAAATACTCTCGCACCTTTACCCTGAACATAAAGTGCGTGCGGAGGGGTTCGAGCGGATTGGGAAACCCTTCATGGGTACTTTCGATGTGGTGGCATCCAATATTCCGTTTGGCGACATGGCGGTATTCGATCCCGAATATACGGGCGTTCCGGACAACGCCCGGCGTACCGCCGCCAAGAGCATCCACAACTACTTTTTCCTCAAAGGTCTGGATGCGGCACGTGAAGGCGGTATCGTGGCGTTCATCACTTCGGAAGGCGTATTGAACTCCCCGAAAAACGAGCTTGTCCGTCGGCATATCGTGAAGAACGCTAATATCGTGTCGGTGGTACGGTTGCCCAACAACCTGTTTACCGACCATGCCGGGACGGAAGTGGGCAGCGACCTCGTTATCCTGCAAAAAGACACGACAAAGAACCGGGAGTTGTCCGAGCAGGAAAAATGGTTTATCCGTGCAACGGACATCGGGGATGGTATCATCGAGAATGAATATACGATGAGCGTCGCCCCGCTCCGGAACACGAAGATGCAGCATGGGACAGACCCATACGGCAAGTCTGCCCTGCTCACCATCCATCAAGGTGGTATTCAGGCAATGGGCGAAGACCTGAAAGAGCATCTGGACATAGCAGTTTCCGCCAATCTGAATATCGACCTATATAATAGGTATAGGCAAGGTGCGCCGGAAGTGAAGCAGGAAACAGAGAAACCGGCAGTTAAAAAGACAATTCAACCCGAACAGGAAGTAAAGCAGGAAGAGAAACAACAGGTTCGGGAAGTGTATTCCTCGAAACCGACCAAACAGCAAGAGGTTATCTCCGAAAAGCAACCGTCCGCGAAAAGAGAAGAGAAGCCGGAAATCACCCCTCCCGTGATGGACTTGTACGACTTGTTCAATTTCAGCCGGGAGGAACGGCGGCTCGCCCAATCGGGATTGAAGAAGAAACCGACCGGAAAGAAACCCAAACGTACCGCTCCCTCCAAACAGCGCAGTTTGTTCGACCAACCGCAGGCGACAAATACCAATCAAACCACCCGTATAAATAAGGTGGAGGAAGAAGCCGCACGACCGACACCACCAAACGTGGATATGGAACAGGTATATGCCGCTATGGATTGGAACACCAACCCGCCTATCAACGGCTTTTATGAGGTGATGATGGGGCTTACCCCAAAGCAACGGGCGGAACTGAGGGAAGGAAAAACTCTATCCGACCGTCCCGATGCGGAAAAGCCGGTGTACCTGGTTCGTGGCGGATTGGAGGAAGAACAACGCCGTCAGGAGAAAATAAAACAACGGGAAGAAGCGGAGAAATTGGAGGCGGAGTTAATGAAGCCCCGTCCGCTGATGGCGAAATTGGAACCGCACCATAAAGAAGGAATGTTGGTGGCGGACGGCAATCAGGTGGGGTATCTGAAAGGTATTACCCGCTACGGGGCTACGTTTCACCCGTTGGAGCTGGACAAGGCACAACAGGACAAGGCGGAGCTTTACATTTCCGTGCGCGACAGCTACCAGCGGCTTTATACTTACGAGGCGGAGATGCACGAGGAGAACAAACCGGAACGTGCCGCACTGAATACCGCCTACGACACATTCGTGGAGCGTTATGGCAGGCTGAACGCCAAAGCGAACGTGAAGTTCCTGCTTATGGACGCTTCCGGGCGTGATATGCTCTCACTGGAACGGGTGGAAAACGGGCAGTTCATCAAGGCGGACATATTCGACCATCCCGTCGCTTTCGCCCTGAACGACATTACGCACGTGGAAACACCGCATGAGGCTTTGTCTGCTTCACTGAACCGTTACGGGGCGGTGAATCTTGATTACATGGAATCGCTGTGCGACAACAGCCGGGATGAATTGGTGAAATTACTGAAAGGACGCATCTTTTTCAATCCGTTCATGGACAACTACGAGATTAAAGACCGATTCGTCGCCGGAAACGTGGGTGACAAGATGGAGAAAATCTTCCGTTGGGCGGCGGACAATGAAGGAAACGAGCGTAAACCGGAGGTGGAAGAATCGCTGGCGGCACTCAGGGATGCCATGCCCCGACCGATTACGTTCGACGAATTGGATTTCAATTTCGGTGAACGCTGGATTCCTACGGGTATCTACACCGCCTACCTCAAGCACCTGTTCGGGACGGATGTTTCGATTGCCTATTCGGAGAGCATCGACGAGTATTCGGTCAAATGTAAGGAAAAGAACGCCAAAATCACCGACCAGTATGCCGTACAGGGGCAGTACCGGAAATACGACGGTATCAGCCTGCTGAAAAACGCCCTTCTGAATACCGTGCCGGACATCAGCAAGAGTATCGGCAAGGATGAACACGGCAATGACATCAAGGTAAGGGACAGCGAGGCGATACAGCTTGCCAACGCCAAGATTGATGAAATCCGTAACGGTTTTACGGATTGGCTGAACGAACAGTCGCCCGAATTTCAGAAGCGGCTGGCGGATATGTATAACCACAAGTTCAACTGTTTCGTGCGTCCGACCTATGACGGTTCGCACCAGAGTTTTCCGGGTTTGGACTTGAAAGCGTTGGAAAAGAAGTATGGAATCAAGGAGGTGTACCAGAGCCAAAAAGACTGCGTCTGGATGCTGAAACAGAACGGCGGCGGAATTTGCGACCACGAAGTTGGTACGGGTAAAACGCTGATTATGAGCCTTGCGGCGCAAGAAATGAAGCGATTGGGATTAGCGCACAAGCCGATGATAATCGGGCTGAAAGCCAATGTCGCGGAGATAGCCGAGTGTTACCGCACAGCATACCCGAATGCCAAAATCCTCTATGCCACGGAAAAGGACTTTTCACCCCAGAACCGGGTGAAGTTCTTTAACAATATCAAAAATAATGATTGGGATTGTGTCATCATGTCGCACGACCAGTTCGGAAAGATACCGCAACCGACCGACGTGCAGCAGGAGATTCTGCAAAAGGAGCTGGATTCGGTGGAAGAGAATCTGGACGTCTTGCGAGCACAGGGCAAGGAGGTATCGAGAGGGATGCTCAAAGGATTGGAGAAGCGTAAAATCAACCTGCTCGCCAAATTGGAAAAGGTGGAACACGCCATCAAATCCCGCACGGATGACGTGGTGGATTTCAAGCAGATGGGCATCGACCACCTGTTCATAGACGAGAGTCACCAGTTTAAAAACTTGACATTCAACACTCGGCATGACCGGGTGGCGGGGCTGGGAAACAACGAAGGAAGCCAAAAGGCTCTCAATATGCTGTTTGCCCTGCGTACCATTCAGGAACGCACGGGTAAGGATTTGGGGGCTACGTTCCTTTCGGGTACGACTATCAGCAATTCGCTGACAGAACTATACCTGCTGTTCAAATATCTCCGCCCAAAGGAACTGGAAAGGCAGAACATCAACTGCTTCGACGCGTGGGCGGCTATTTTTGCCAAGAAGACCACCGACTTTGAGTTTTCGGTTACGAATCAGGTGATACAGAAAGAACGGTTCCGCTATTTTATCAAAGTGCCGGAGCTGGCGGCTTTCTATAATGAGATTACCGATTACCGCACGGCAGCGGATGTAGGCGTGGACAGGCCGGAGAAAAACGAGATACTGCACAATATACCGCCTACACCCGTGCAGGAAGAGTTCATCAAGAAACTGATGGAGTTCGCACAAACGGGTGATGCGACGGTATTGGGACGGTTGCCCTTGTCGGAAACGGAGGAAAAAGCGAAGATGCTGATTGCCACCGATTACGCCCGTAAAATGGCACTCGATATGCGCATGATTGATCCCGACAAGTACGACGACCACCCGGACAACAAGGCGAGCCACTGCGCCGCCAAGATTGCGGAATACTATAAAAAGTATGACGCACAGAAAGGCACACAGTTCGTCTTCTCGGATCTGGGGACGTACCAGCCGGGAAAGTGGAGCGTGTACAGCGAGATTAAACGTAAGTTGATTGAGGATTACGGTATTCCGGCAAACGAGATCCGTTTCATTCAGGAGTGCAAGAATGAGAAATCACGCAAAGCGGTGATAGATGCCATGAACGAGGGGAAGGTGCGGGTGTTGTTCGGCTCGACGAGTATGCTCGGAACGGGTGTGAACGCACAGAAACGGGCGGTTGCGCTTCATCACCTTGATACACCGTGGCGACCGTCCGACCTCTCCCAACGGGACGGGCGGGCGGTGAGAAAGGGCAACGAAATTGCCAGGTCCTTTGCAGACAACAAGGTGGACGTGATTATCTATGCGGTTGAAAAATCGCTGGACAGCTATAAGTTCAACCTGCTGCACTGCAAGCAGACTTTTATCTCGCAGTTGAAAAGCGGTGCTATGGGCGCACGTACCATCGACGAGGGTAGCATGGACGAGAAATCGGGCATGAACTTCTCGGAGTACATGGCTATCCTTTCCGGCAACACCGACTTGCTGGACAAGGCGCGTCTGGAAAAGAAGGTTGCCGCATTGGAGAGTGAGCGCAAGAGTTTCTACAAGGATAAAAGCGGCTCGACGTGGAAATTGGAGTCGCATACCAAGAAATTGGATGAGAACAACGAACACATTGCCAAGCTGACCGCAGACTACGAAGCCTTTACCTCACGGGCACAGACCGATGAGGACGGGTATTACCGTAATCCGGTAAAGTTGGACGGTCTGGCGGCTACCGGTGCCAAGAGCGTCGGGACACGGCTACAGGAGATTGCCAAGAACGCCACAACGGGCGGTGAATATCTGCCTATCGGTGAGTTGTATGGTTTCCCTATCCTTGTGAAAACGGAAAGCTCCATCCGTGAGGGTGTGGAGGTGAAACAGAACCGCTTCTTTATCGAGGGGGCGTACAAGTACACCTACAACAACGGGCAGTTGGCAATGTCCGACCACAAGGCGGCAGCAACGAACTTTCTCAATGCGCTTGACCGCATTCCGAAACTGACGGAGCAGTACAGGACGGAGAACGAGAAGTTGGAGAAGGATTTGCCTACGCTTCGGGAAGTAGTCGGCGGTACGTGGAAAAAGGAAGATGAATTGAAACTACTGAAATCAGAGATGGCAGTATTGGAAAGGAAGATACGGTTAGAACTAGTCCCATTGGAAAAAAATATGGAAAAGGGTGAAACTGATATGAAACAAAAGCAATCGCCACAGATTCTTTTATCTTCGATTGAAAACCCCGAACAACCATCTTCCCAACATACTTTAGTTGAACGATCCGTGTCACAAACAAAAAGTTTTAGATTGTAGTATTTTTTGTATTGGTTAATGGACTTTATTAATAATGTGAATATGTAAAAAGTGAGAAATATAAATAATTCCTCAATAAATGAGTATGATTTCCAATATCTTTGTATCCTAAATAGTTGTGATTATGAAGTTTGTAATAGAATCCGGCACTCCTGCCGACATTGACGAATTAGAAGAACTGTATGACAATCTAAATGATTATCTATCGGCTACTACCAATTATCCCGGATGGATAAAAGGCATTTATCCTGTTCGTGAAAATGCTGTTGCTGGTATAGAAGATAATACTCTTTTCGTTCTCAGGTGCAACGGAAAAATAGCTGGCTCTATTATCTTAGACCATCATCCCGATGAAGCCTATAATAGTGTAAGCTGGAAAGTTGATGTAGACTACAGTTCTATTTTTGTGATACGTACATTTGTGGTTCATCCCTCGTTCTTAAAAATGGGCGTTGGTCGTGCTTTAATGGACTATTCGTTTGAACAGGCTCAACAATCAGGTATAAAATCTATCCGTTTGGATGTATATGAAAATAATCTTCCAGCAATCTCCTTATATGAGAAATGCGGTTTTGAATATATTGATACTGTAGACTTGGGACTGGGCAACTATGGGTTGAATTGGTTCAAATTGTATGAGAAAGTTGTTTGAGGTATAATCAAGCGGAGAACAGTTGTCCTATTGCCAGTCTTGAAAATATTGTTTTCGGTATTTAATTTGAATCATTAACTTTTCCAGTGAATTATGTAATTGGACTAGTGTATTATCTTAATATATTGCATGCTTTCTAATAAATTGAAATATGAGAATAAGAGAAACGACTTTAATATTGAGCTTTTAATAAAGCTCAGATTGAAGACACTGCTATGCGTTTGATATTGTGATATTCAAAAGATTGATCAATTATTCTATCGGAAAGAAAGGTAACTAAATGTTTCCTGTTCTTTGAAAATATGTTGTTTTCTAAAGTATGAATATCTATAAGCATTATTTGTCTATAAAATTGTAGTGACAAGGTAGTCGTTGGATAACTTCTTTTTTTGATACGGAGAAATTGCGGTGAGCATTGAACCGTTTTAGGACTAAGAGACCCACTTTTCGTGTGCTCACTTCATCAGGAAATGGCATTATTGTATCAATAGCAGGAATAGTGGGCTGGTATATCAATACTTTTTGTCTCATAACAATTTGATACCCCCAGCCATTTTTTGATTGAAATATTTCCAATTCAGCTTTTGGCTCTTCTTCATCCTCAATTGTGATAATCGAGTGATGAAGAAGAAGAATAATGATTAGTAACAACAGTAAACTAACCCAGAGTATGCCTTTTTCGATTTTAATATTCGTCATCATCATATTCGTATGGTCGAAGTTCCCAAATATCATCGAAACGGAACGTGCTGCTTTTACCTGTTACAACAAAACCTTTGCTTCCACTCGAAAAAGAAGCTGTTGCTGTGCGTGGAGCACCTTTAAATTTTGCAACTTCTTCCCACATATCAATGGCTGGGGTATATCTCCATGAATTAGTACGTAAATCAGGGGTTCCACCGCATGTCAGATAAGCTTGTCCGTCAATGACAAAAGAAACTCCATAGATACGTACGATACTATTATACTTATTGTCATAAGAGTCGTCCGACGTATCGGCAATATCACGGAGTTGAATCCAACGTTGTTGAGTAGGATCGTATTTCCAGAAATCTTTAACGTATTCTCCATTATTATATCCTGTACATACATAAGCAATATTATCAATTACAAAGCTAGTGGCTCCCCGGCGTTTGCTACCTCCCAAACTGACAATCTGTTCCCATTTACTATTTTGTGGATCGTAAACATAGAAATCTTTCAGATAGTTGCCATCATAGCCGCTACCTATATATCCCTTGTCTGATAATCCAAATGCTGTAGCATCATTGCGTGCACTTCCCGGAAAATCAGTTTTCTGTGTCCATTTATTCGTTTCCGGATCATATTCCCAGAAATCTTTATAATACTCTTTACCATCAAATCCTGTTCCAAAGTATCCTCTCTCATTAACAGAAAATGCAACGGCAGCACTGCGCGGAGGACCGGGGAAAGTAGCTTTTTGTGTCCAAGAGTCTTGTTCCATATCATATTCCCAAAGATCATTCAGATGCTTTCTTGCATCATAGCCACCAGTCAAGTATCCTTTATTGCCAATAGTAAATGAAGTTGCTTCGCTACGTGCCAGTCCGTCAAAATCAGATACACGATGCCATTTTCCCATTAAATCCTCATCCTCGTCGTCATTACTGCAAGAGGTTATGATAACAGGAAGCATTGTTAGCAGAAATACTAAGATTTTTTGATGTTTCATTATTTTATATTTATTGTTTACGAGATGCAAAAGAACATGGCTTTGACGTGTCCGGCAAATTTAATCGGCAAGTGGTCGAAATTGCTCCGTAGATGTTGAATATCAATCCATAAAACGAGTTTGCTTTGTTCAATCTATGTCTTACCCTCTCAAAAGCCATGTTACAGGAATATATAGGTTGATTAGCGGATTAAAATTGTGTATTTCGGAGCTTATGCCGTCTTTCGCCGTCAAAAAACATAATATGTATAAACCGTTATTTTTCGTTTGTCTTGCCCTACTATCATCAGTCTTATTATCATGTTATAATGATAAGAATACTTTTGGGGATAAATGGGTTAATTCTGAACTTCGTAATATTAGTATGGATACGAGTACCATTATCACAACTGCTGTTTTGATTGATTCTTTGGAAACCTCAGGTAAACATGTTGTCTTAGCCGGGAAATATACTCATCC
This sequence comes from uncultured Bacteroides sp., assembly GCA_900546355.1. Taxonomy (GTDB): domain Bacteria; phylum Bacteroidota; class Bacteroidia; order Bacteroidales; family Bacteroidaceae; genus Phocaeicola. The sequence continues at coordinate 30,431 of URCM01000008.1, read as the reverse complement.
AGTATGGGGAAGTGTTTCTGCTACCGGCTACATTCCTTATTTACGTCCATCCTATTCTACAGAATCGAATGAAACAGTACAGTTTGACTCTTTGATGTTGGTACTTTCCTGTAACAAGACCTTTGTCGGTGATACCACTTTACAACAAAAATACGCAATTCACTTACTCACTGAAAAGGTTGTGTTGAATGAGAATGGATATTTATATAATAATTCATCATTTGCTTATGATCCTGATCCGTTGGCGGTTTACTCCTTTTTGCCAAGGCCTAACACATCTGAAAAGATAGAGATACGACTGCCGGACAATTTGGGGAAAGATTTACTTAATCGTTTCCATAACCATGATGAAGTAGTTGCAGAGAATCATTTTGAGGATTACTTTAAAGGCTTAGTCATAGTGCCCGATGAACAGCAATGTCATTCTCTATTAGGTTTTCAGGTAAAAGATTCACTATCTGCTATGATATTATATTATCATATAGAAAGTGCGTATGAAAATCATCAGAAAATAGTATTCTCACCCAATAAAGAGACGCAGTTTAATAAATTGAAACATGACAGGAAAAACACTCCTATGGAGCCTTACCCTTGGACAGATTTAGAGATACCTTCTACCAAATTAGGAAACAAAGGAATTCTATTCTCCGGCATCGGATGGTATACTCGTCTTGAATTTCCTTATCTTAATAATATTATGGAACAAGGTGAATATGTACATATTGAGCAGGCGATCTTAAAAATATATCCTGAAGTCGGAACATATTCGGATTATAATGTATTACCGGACAGCATCTTTTTGTATATAGCAGACGAGAACAATGTTGTTACCGATGCAGTGAAAGATTATTTGGGAGATGAGGAACAATCGGGTAAGTTGATAAAAGACGACCTTTTCTTCGGAAACACATACTACTATTTTGATGTCAGTCAATTCATGCAAAAAGAGTTAGGTGCCTCGGGAAAAAACAAACATAATCTCCAGTTGGTCTTCAATAGTGATGATTATACCAAAACATTGAAAAATATGACTTTTAGTGATTCAAACGGACAATTTCCAATTACTCTCCAACTAAATTATAAAATATATGAAAGCTATTAATTATATATCCTTCCTTTTATTGATAACACTTAAAACACAAGCGCAAAATGTTATGACCTCTTCACCTTATTCCATGTTTGGTATTGGAGAACTGGAATCGGGGTTGTATGGTCAAAATGCCGGGATGGGAGGTGTTGCTTACGGAATGAGAAATAATATGCTGATAAACATAGAGAATCCCGCAGGATTAACCGCATTGGACAATAAACGCCTGTTGACCGATCTTTCTATATTTGTCAAGAATGAATTCTATACTTCCGGAAATAAGTCCAATAAGGCTTTTACGGGTAGTTTTTCCGGATTAGTATTTGGGGGACGTATCATCCCCCGATGGTATATGGCTGCAAGTCTGACTCCTTATAGTTCTGTGGGGTATTATTTTCAGTCTATCCAACCGATAGAGGGAAATCCGCATGAAAATTACACCAGTACATTCACAGGAAGCGGAGGGGTTTCGAAGGTTAGTTTATCCAATGCCTACCTTCTGTCCCAACATTGGTCATTGGGACTGAATCTTTGTTATTTGTTCGGTGATATTGTTCAGACAGAACGACAGGGCAGCTTGACCGTTGATAAAAAAATGCACGCACGGTCATTTTACGCTAATTTGGGTATTCAGTATCATCGCTTGATAAATCATGATTTATCCTATGCTATAGGGGCTGTTTATGGGTATCGCCAGAAATTGGATATCTATAATGAGCAATCCTTATCAAATGGCAATGCAACTACCGACAAGAAACAAAAGCCGCAAAAACAGAGTTTACCTCAATATTTCGGTATAGGAACATCTTTGAAGTATAAGAAATGGGAGTGCGCACTGGACTATACTTTTCAACAATACAGTTCCTTGTCATCAGTAGACAGCCGTATTAGATTTCAAGATGTAAGCAAATGTAACATTGGCATTTGTTATTTTCCTAATGGTTTCCCAAGTGATAATTTCTGGAAACGGGTATCCTATAAGGCAGGAGTAAATCTGGCAACTTCTTATATGGAGATTAACGGTAATTCAGGACTTTCCATGCGAATCAATGCCGGTTTGGGACTACCGGTTTTTAAAGGGAAAATCAATGTCGGTGTATTTTATGACCGGATGCGTCTAAAAAAAGGAGTTTTGGATAGAGATATTATGGGTGCTACTATCACTTTGACTCTTTATGAAATATTTTTCCGAAGGAAAGTCGAATAGAGACTAAAAACAATCCGTCGTATATGTATTAAAAAACGGACAATTAAACCCTTTGAAAGTCGGGGCTATACTTTGACCGCGTCAAGGTGCTACTTCGAGGAGGTCGAAGTTGAACTTCGAGATGGTCAAAGTTCAACTTTAACACGATCAAAGTGCCGATTATGGCAACAAGTTGATATACAGATACTTGTAAAATTATTTATTGATGGTATTTTTTAATTACTTCACTACATTCAGAATGACAGATAGTATAAGTTTATTATGCTGATGTACTTATTTGCATAAAGAATGCAGTATTATGAGTATCTTTCCATTTTCTCTATAAAGTGCAAGGGCGATTCACCACCTATTTTATCCGTTTCATCGGTTGATTTAAAGTTGAGGAGAGAGATGAATTATCTTTGTGGAATCATTAAAACAATAGGTAACAATGTTACGAACAACAAAAAATGAATTATTGATCGGATTCACAATCTCGGTGATTCTTTCCCTCTTTGCTAATTTTGCATTGATAATGCAACATTATGAGCTGGTAACAAACTCACCGGCCGGTGATGTTGCCCTTAAACAGGGAAAAATCGAATTGTGGTTTCCTCTATTATGGCTTTTCTTCTTTTCTTTTGTGCTATTCATTCTTTGCAGATGGATATATCGATTAGGAATCAGGAGATTCCATAAAGAAGTGAAGACATTAGGTTTGGCAACCGGAATTTGTCTGCTTGTTGCTTGCGGATTGTACAAGGCATTTCCTTTTATACGTAAAAGTGTTATGACACAAATCCATTCAGATTCTTTTTGTGTAACAGAGCAAGCAGTCAGTCTGTCAAGGGTTTGGACCAGCACAACTCCTGCAATCGAAAAAAAGGATACGCTTGCAAATACTTCCCCTGACAGAGTTCATAGAGGTGTAATAGGAGCAATGACGGTAACATCCAATTCATACCCGTTAATAATAGAACATATTTTCATCTTGCTGACAGTTTTGCTAACGATGCTTCTTCTTCATCTTTTTGATAAAAAACAGGAAATGAAGCTGGAATATGAAAAAATAAAAGTCAAACAACTGCAAAGCTCTTACAATGCACTAATGGGACAGATTAACCCTCATTTCTTTTTCAATTCCCTGAATGGGCTTAATTCTTTGATTCGGGCGGGAGAACAGGAGAAGACACTTGAATATCTGGAGGGATTATCGAATGTATTCCGATATATTTTACAGAGTAATCATAAGACATTGGTTTCTCTTGATGAGGAACTGCAATTTGTTAAGGCTTATACTTACTTGTTGGGGGTAAGATACGAACATAAATTATTCTTCTCTATTCAAGTGGAGGAAACTTATTTGAGAAAAAAGCTGCCTATTCTTAGCCTGCTTCCTCTGATTGAGAATGCAGTTAAACACAATGTCATCAGTAAACGGCATCCTTTGCAGATTCAGATTTATACTAAATCCGACAATTGGCTGGTGATATTAAATTCTATCCGACCGAAGATGGAAGAGACTGTTGGACACGGGATAGGGCTAAAAAATCTCCGGGAACGTTACCGGATGTTGACAGGCAGAAATATACAAATAGCAAATGCCAACGGTTGTTTTGAGGTATTTCTTCCTTTATTGAATGAAGTGGAATGAGAAATAATAGCAATAACATGAAAGCAATTATTATAGAAGACGAGACAGCAGCGGTAAGTAGTTTGAAAGCTATTCTGCAACAGAATTCAATGGTCGATATCGAAGTGATTGCCGAACTGGAAAGTATTGAGGATAGTGTGACATGGTTCCGGTCTTCCGGACAACCGGATATTATTTTCATGGATATTCATCTGGCAGACGGATTGGCATTTAATATTTTTGAGCAGGTAAATATTGAAGCTCCTGTCGTGTTTACTACTGCTTATGATGAATATGCTTTACAGGCCTTTCAAGTATGCAGCATCGATTATTTGCTTAAACCGATAACACTTGCTTCTTTGGAACATGCTTTGAATAAGTTCATGCTCTTTAACCCGATAGAGCGGGAAGAACATATCCGGCGAACGAATGCCACTATTCGAAACCGAAACGATGTGAAGAAGTTGCTGATAATGCTTGCCGATAAGTTTTATCCGCTTCCGGTAAAAGACATTTTTTACTTTTATACTGCTAAAGAGAAGGTAATAGCCTATACTCTTGACGGTAAAAAACATCCGGTAGACCGTACACTGGATATGCTTGGTGAACAGTTGGATAATTGGCTTTTCTTCCGTGCCAATCGTCAATTTATCATCTCCCGCAAAGCGATTAAGGACGTAGATATCTGGCTGGGTAACAGGCTTTCCGTGAATTTGCTTTTGCCCATCCCGGAACGTATCATTATAAGTAAAGTAAAAACGCCTGTATTTAAAAAATGGCTTATGCAAGAGGAGGAGGGTTAAGTAAGTTCGTTCACCTCCTCTTATTACCTTCCTCACTTGCGAATAATTCCTATTCATCGGTGTTTAACTTTAGTTAGCAGGTATTTCCCTTTAATTTGTAGTAGATATAAACAACAATAAAAGGAATAGTATGCTTAAATGTATCACTTTCGACGGGGATGTTGCTACGCTTGATATGCTAATGGATCATCTGGAGAAAATAGAGAGAGCTTTAACCAAAGTCAATGAGCAATTGTATGCAAAACGAGTTGGTAAGCCCATTTTCCTTCGTGAAGGAAACCGGATTATTCGTTTACACCCGGATGAAATTCTATATGTGGAAGGGTATGGTGATTATGTAAGAGTACATCGTACAAATAATAAGCCTCTACTCTCGCAGAATAGTCTGAAAAGTTTTGAAGAGTGTCTTGGAGAAAACGATTTTTGTCGTGTGCATCGTTCCTATATTGTTTCACTATCTCATATTGAATATATTGAACGGAAAAGAATCCGGATTGGGAGTACAAATACACTTATTCCGGTAAGTGATTCTTATCTACCTGTTTTAATGGGCAAACTGTGTTTGCAAACATAACTTATCTCCATTGGCTGTGCAGTATTGAGTTTATATATTTGAATAATTACATTAAAAAAATGACAAAATGAAAAAGAAGAAATCAGAAATGAGCGGATTAGTATTATTACTATTCTCAACTCTTACATTAATTTGTGGAACTACTACATCTGTCAAGGCACAAAGCTCTGATAATAAAAAAGAGATTGGAGTATTGAAAACTTTAGGAAAAGAGGATGATATGGTTATTATTTCTCAAGCAACTTCCGATTCACAATCTTGTAGTAATCTTGGTTCTCCAACCGGTATGCAGGCTATGTTTGCTTTTCTTAAGAAGAATATTAACTATTCTTCAACAGCAATCGAAGAAAAGATACAAGGGGATGTGATAATCGATTTTACTGTGACCCCAAAAGGTGTGGTAGCCAATAGCCGGATAACGAAAGGACTTCATCCCGATATAGATAAAGAAGTACTTGGGACTCTGAAAAAGATGTCTGTATTGGAGCTTTCAGAAAAAGACAGGCAGAAATTTGATACGGATTACAAAATTACGATGAATTTTGCTTTACCGGATGGCATATTACTGACGAAACCTACGATGTCGATTACAGAAGTAGAAACGGAGAATTTGAAGATGACTGTCATGAAAGGGGAAAAAAGGAATGAAACAAGTGGTACTGTAATTGTTTCTACGGCATCGGTTACGCATACAGAACCGAAGAATTTGGAAGCGACTACAACCGAATGCAAATCAGGTAGTTATATTATAACTACTCGTGACTCATCTGGCATAAAAAAAGATGCGGTTCCAACAAAGCAGGTAATAATAATGACTAAAGATGAATATACTAAATAGCTAAAACGAGATATTAATACACAAATTTATTTCATAGAAGTTAAACAGTACCACAGTAAAATGATATAAACAGTTCCCAATTATATAGTGAAAGACTATATATGGTTTATTTGGAAAAAGGAATATCACTCAACTGAGAAATGGACAAGAGACTGACCGACTTTTTATTTTTCGGTTGGTCTCATTTTTCCCGGAAACGCGATGATGTTATATTCAATGAGGATTAAATATTGGCAATGAATAAATTCATATATGAATATGAAGTGTAACCAGAAATATAATTTGTGTGATGAAAATCCTACAGATTGCCATTTTGAACTGAAAACTTTTGTACAAGGAACTACAGCCCATAATGACGATTCGAACATTAATTATCTTATTTATTGTCAAAGTGGGCATGCCAGAATATTGAGTAGCTTTTTCTATAATGAAATACTTTGTGCGGGAGAAATTATGTTTATTTCCCGCCAAAGTGAATGTAGTGGCATAGCCCTGAGTGATATTACGGTCTTGGTGCATAAGTTCAACAATACAATCTGTCAGAGTGAAAAATGTATTCTTAACTACCTCTATTCTCACCGGTACATTCAATCCAAAATCTATTGTTGCAAGCTGATTGTTCCAGAGTCCTTACAAATCTTGATGAACGGAATTATTTCCTATATTACGGATGAAACGTATGATTCCGAATTGTGGTATATAAAACACAAAGAACTGATATGGGGATTCACACGCTATTACGGTGCGGAAGAGTTGCGTTCGTTCTTTCACCCGATGACCGATGAGCAAGTGCCGTTCCGAAGTCTTGTGATAACACACTACCGCAAAGCCAACAATACGGTAGAGCTAGCGGAACTGTGTGGCTACGGGGTGCATACTTTTCGCCGGATATTTAAGAACGAGTTTGGAACTTCCGTTTATCAATGGTTGATTCAAAAGCGGGCAGAACATATCAAATATCGCTTGTCAATGTCTTATATCCCTCTTTCGGACATTATCGACGAGTTCAATTTCTCTTCTGCGCAACATTTCAACAGTTTCTGTAAGCAATATCTGGGTGATACCCCAGGTAATTTGCGAAAAGAAAACAACACTTCTACGAAATGAGACATCCATGGTTATTTTCTGTTAGTATATGACAAATTTACATGATAAGCTATCGCATTGATATTCGTAACTTTGCGACTGAAATCAAAGAGAATGTTTAATGCAAATAAAATGTGAAGAAATGATACGGGAAATGGATAACCGGATAGCTACCATCGACCTGAACGGGAATCATATTATCAGGGATTGTAAAACAATGCTTATTTTCCTGAAAGAAAAGCTGACCGAATTGAAAGGATTTGTTCAAACCCAACCTTTTGGGAATGACACTGACGAAATCGCCTTTTTCAAGCAGTATAAACCGAGGATTTTGGGACCCTTGTTTTATTTTCACCATATCCTGCGTATTGAGAGCCAACGCCCTTTGGATGAAAAGGAACTGGATGATTACTACGAAAAACAACAGGAGGAACAAAAGATGTTCTTCGACCGCCATGTGGCGTTTTTCCAATACTACCGCAGTGGGGCTACCTATATGGACAACTACTATTTCCTGCGTGGAAGGCAAGGGAACGCGATTGATGTGGATGTTTGCCAATTCAACGATGACTTGGAGTTCTCAACGGGATATGACCATCTTGTCGCCCGTATCATGGCAATGGAGATGTTGTACGCCTTCTTATCAGTGAAACGTACTTACCTGCAAAATGGTAATGAAGATATGTGTGCCGAACTATTGAAGGTTAAAGGCTCCTATCAATGGACGGGGAGTGCCATTGAATTGGTGGAAATGGTGTACGGACTTAGTGAAATGGGCAGTATCAACAACGGGGAAACCCCGATACATGAGTTAGCCGCCTTTGTGGGTACTTTCCTGAACATCGACATCCGTGATTGTTACAGTACCTATACGGATATGAAACGGCGCAAAAACGAAAGCCGCACGTATTTTTTAGACAAGATGCGGGAACGGCTGAACAAACGGATGGAGCAGGATGATGAGAAAGAACGGAAGCGGAAATAATATCCATACAGCAACAACGGCAGTAATTTTTGAAGTTACTGCCGTTGTTGTTTCTATACATTATTATATATAGGGAATGGAATTATCCTTTTTGCTGTAACAGATGCGAGAGTTCCGGGTCGTCGGCTATGCGCTGTAATTCATCCGAAACGATTTGCTTCACCTCCGCTTTGATGCGGTTGTAGTTCTCCTGTATCTGCTCCTTCATCCGGTCGTTTCCGTTTTCATCGGTGAAGTCGGTAATGATGGGAATTTTCTTGTAAGCGGCTTCCTCCCTCTTCACCTTGTCAGCATCCACCACAATTTCGGCATGGAAGATTTTTTGCTCGATACGTTCGGTGAAGTTATCCGATACGGAGCCGACAAACATACCCTGCGTCAAACCGGAAATCTTGCTTGGCGGGATAAGTGAATCCATCTGCGTATTGATGGAAGTGGACTTGTCGTTGCGGTTGATGGTGATACTCTGCCGTTTCTGCAATACCTTGCCAAAGCGTTCACTTAACGTCTTGGCAGTTTCACCCACTACCTGCCCGCTGAATATGTTACCTACAGTATTCATCACGACCTTCGCCTCCTTATCCCCATAGTCGCGCACTAACTGGCTGAAATCCTGAAAGCCCAGACAAACGGCAACCTTGTTGGAGCGTGCCGTTGCGATGAGGTTATCCAATCCTTTGAAATAGATGGTGGGCAGTTCGTCGATGATGACCGAACTTTTCAGCATTCCTTTCTTATTGATGAGCTTTACGATGCGGGAATTATACAAGCCCAAAGCCGCACCGTATATGTTCTGGCGGTCGGGGTTGTTTCCCACACAGAGGATTTTAGGCTCCTGCGGATTATTGATGTCCAATGTAAACTCACTATCCGACATCACCCAATAGAGTTGCGGAGAAATCATTCTGGAAAGCGGGATTTTGGCGGATGCAATCTGCCCCTGCAACTGCTCAGCCGCTCCACCGAGCCATGCATCCATAAAGGGTGAAAGGTAATTTTCGAGTTCCGGGTATGAGGTCAGAATAGGGAAAATATCTTCATACCGGCGGTTCAACAGTTCGATGGCATGGGGAAACGTGCAGTATTTACCGCCCTGATAAATCCGCAAGTACCAGATGATGGCGGCGAACAGAATAATCGGTGATTCCACAAAGAAGTCGCCCTGCTTCTGCACCCATGATTTATTGAGGTTGAGCATGATGGTGTACGCCGATTCGTAAGCGTCTGTAATATCCTCCATGAAATCCGGATGAATGGGATTGCAGCGGTGCGAACGACGGGGATCGTCAAAGTTGATGACATAGAATTTCGGCTTTACCGTATAGCCGTCCTGATTGTTAATCAGATGGTTGTAGGCAATTGTGGATAGGTCGGGAAACTTGAAGTCGTAAATATATTGACTGAATCCCTTTTCAATCTGTTGCTTGATATAGTTGTTTACCACGGCGTATGACTTCCCGCTGCCCGGAGTTCCCAACACGATGGACGCACGAAAAACGTTTACAACATTAATCCAGCCATCGTTCCATTTCTTTTTGTAATAGAAACGTGTCGGCAAATTCACGGAATACTCGTTTTCAATGAGCCTTGTTTCCTGCTGGAAGGATTCGTTTTCCGTGTTGAACACGTCATCCATGAGGTTGTTCTTCAAAAGGCGGCTTATGTACAGCCCCGACATTAAGAGACAGATATAGCCGACCGCCATCGTGAAAATATAGATGGAGGTATTCGCCTCTATGCCCAATGGCAGCGACAATATCCACCAGTTCAGGAAAAAGAACACGAAACCCACGCCCATGAACGTCCGGATTTTCGTCCATGTGATTTTTTCCTCTTTCACGCCCGACGTACCCAGACAGGACAGTCCGAGCAACAGGACGGTGAACAGTTTGGTATAAATGATACAGCCGAACAGCCCTGCCGTGCGGTGGAAGTTCATCAGGATTTTATCAACTACCCCAATATTTACTCCCCATAAGCGGATAGCCTCGTAACAATACCAATAGATATTGATTACCACAAATAATATACTCACGGCACGCAGAAAATCCATGATTTTCGCCAATGCCCTCAAATCGTCTTCTTGTTGTGACATACTGATTTTAGTTTAAAATTCTACAATTAAATACCCCTGCCTTTTCTCTTTTTCTTCTTCCGCTGCATCTTCCGGCGGAACGCTTCTTCCTCCGGATCAGTACCGGGTACGATGGACAGGTTGAACATACCTCCGGTTACAGAGTCCTCACCGGGTTCATGGACTTGTTTCGTGAACGGCACAAACGGTTCACGCTCTCCGGTATGTTGTGACGGGTCGGTAGTACCTATTCCCGTCGGTATAGGGCTGCTTGCTGCAACCACCCATTCCTGTAAAGCATTTGCGGAGAGTTCCTTGCCCATTCGTGAGCCGTTCAGCACGCAGTTCGTGTTGTGGTCGATAAAGGTCGCACCGTAAATCCTGCCTGTATCGGTTTCCCGAAATACGGTATCTATCCCTTTGGACTTCAATATCCCGATAAGTTCATTCTTGCCGGATGCTTGTCGGAGCGTAGCGAGAATGGTAGTCTTTGTCTGCCCTGCAAGCTCCTTTTCCTTTATTTCGGTTCGGGAGGTGGCACACCGGTTATCAAAGGCTTCATATCCGGCATACTTTCCGAAGCGGGAGGCTTTCAGCGGATTGCCGGTCTTGTTTCCTGTAGCGTCCGTCACCGAATAGACAAATCCCCTGTATTCCCTGCCGTGTACCTCGCCCCGTGCTTCTTCTACGGTGATATTGTAGAGGGACAGCAAGGCACGGTATTCACCGAGCGATTGGAAACGGTAGGTTTCCGAGAGGGCTTTCAGCACATTTCCGACTTGGCGTTTCACATTCCCCTCGGATACGTTCACTTTGCGGAGTGCCCCTTGTTCCAACCGCTGTTTGCTGTTTCCAGACGGATGCAATCCATACTTCTTTTCCAGTGCATTGGTAGCCCGTTTGCTCCGGCGGTGGATGTAGTCATTGTTGAGCCGCTTACCGTCCTTACCCACACGTATGGAAACGATATGCAGGTGGTGGCGGTCGATGTCCTCGTGCTTAAATACGATATAGGGCTGGTTGCCGTAACCGATTTTATCCATGTATTCCCGTGCGATGTCCGCCAGCTCCGTATCGGTCAATTTATCCTCCGGATGCGGATTCAGTGAGATGTGGATAACCGGCTTCTCGGTACGCATACGGGCAGGAAGATACCTTTCAAAATCTGCTGTGGCACGGGCAATGTCCACCGTTCCCGTACCGTTATCAAGGATTTTGTTGGAGGCAAGCAGCTTTCCTTCGCCCTCGTTCACCTTCTGCCCGTTGTATGCCAACGCACCGTACAGGGAGTTTCCTACATTGATGTTCGCAACCATTCCCGCTCGAATTTCTGTGTCAATGCTACAATTTCACGGCTCACCGCTACAAGCTGGCGGCTGGTTTCTTCCAGCTTGTAGAGTAACGCCATCGCTTTTTTCTCGGAAAAACGGCTCTTAAGTTCCCTTACAACTTGGTTGTAATTCACTCCGATCCTGCGGAATTGGGCGTTCAGGTCGGAGAGTCTGGCGTAGTATTCGGGAAAGGAATTATCTACTTTAATGACCTTAAATTCCTCCCCGAACACACGGGCTTTGATAAAAACCGCTTTCGCGTACTCGCCCGACTGCTCGTACATGGTGAGGAAACGGGCATGTTCCTCGTCATCAAAACGCACCATCACGCAGTGCGTCTTGGGGTTCAACTTCGGGATGCGTCCCGTTCTCTTTGTCTTTTCTTTCATCTAACGTGGATTTTAGTGGTATCACGACAAAAGCCACTCTTCAACGCCTACGGCAGTTTGGGGCAGTCCGACTTCGGAGGATTGCCCGGCTCCCTGCAAGGGCAAGGTGTGGCGGGTTACCCGCTGCCTTTTGAGTTACTCAAAAGACACCTTGCTCTATTCTTGTGAATAGAAAAATCCGTCTGGGGACGGATTGCAGTCAGCCTATCACGGTTGCCATTCGGTCGTGAGCAGTAAGCCTTGTCGCTTGGGCGCAAAAGTACAGCCTTTATCCACCTGATTTTCAATACTGAAAGTGCCACAAGGTTCCATACGGAAGCCACAAGCTGCCACCGCCTTGCAAAACGATACAAGTGAAGAATATTCGTCGTTTATTTGCCGGAGAATTGAACGTACAGCGGGATAAATATCGGAATGAACCGATATCGGAAGGTTCGGTTTCATGTATGAATATACGAACCGACAACGCAAAGAAGCATCCGATTTCGCAATGTAAATTTTACCGTATGTTTAATTATCCGGCGGTTGATTTCAACCAAAAATGCGATTACCCAACTTTGGTTGGTAACAACGTTGGGCAGTTGATAGGTAGGAACAGGCAGCCGGATGAAAATTACGATTTACGAACCATCGGAATAATGAATGTTTGAAGAAATAAAGAAACGATTGTATCACCATTAAAACGAATGAAAGAATGAATGAACCAATTTATGTAGCTTTCTCCACGCAGAAAGGCGGAGCAGGCAAAACGACTCTGACGGTACTTACCGCAAGCTATCTCCATTATGTCAAGGGATATAATGTGGCAGTGGTGGATTGTGATTTTCCACAGTACAGCATCAAGGATATGCGGGAGCGTGACATGACATCGGCAACCGGGGATGACCATTACAAGGCTATGGCTTACGAGCAGTTCAAACGCCTGCAAAAAAAGGCATATCCCGTGATAAGCAGCAGACCGGAAGACGCGCCGGACAATGCTGCGAAACTTGTCAAGTCGGGACAGCCTCTGGATTTTATATTCTTTGACTTGCCGGGAACCATCAACAACGCAAGCATTGTCAATACGATTGCCACAATGGACTACATATTCTGCCCCATAGCCGCCGACCGTGTCGTCATGGAAAGTTCCATCCGCTTTGCCTCCATCATCCATGAACACATGATAAGCACGGGTAAGACTAATGTCAAAGGGCTGTATATGCTGTGGAATATGGTGGACGGGCGAGAAAAGACAGAATTGTATGGTATGTATGAAAAGGTATGCGCGGAAATGGCACTTCCCGTCATGAAGACATTCCTGCCGGACAGCAAGCGTTTCCGCAAAGAAGCAGCAACGGAACGAAAGCAGGTATTCCGCTCGACCATTTTTCCTGCTGATAAGATACTGGTACGTGGCAGTAATCTGGACACCCTTGTGGATGAGATACTGACTATTATAAAGAAGTAAACTATGGCGAAAAAGTTAAAGATAGATACCATTGATGAGAATTTCATCATCAACTCTTTCAGGCAGGATGAACCCGTATCTCCAACAGTAGAAAAGCAGGCGGAGGTACGGGAAGAGGATAAGCCGGGAGAGGAGGAAATTCCGATGCCGCCCAAACCATCCGTTGAAGAAACCCGCCGCCGGAAACAGAAAACGAAGGATGGGGACTATCAGGAGTTGTTTTTCAAAGAAGCTGAAATATCCGCCCGTTTCGGAAAAACGGTTTATGTGCGAAAAGTCTATCATGAGCGGATACAACGGATAGTAAGGATTATCGCAAAGGATGAAGTGTCTTTGTTCAGCTATATAGACAATGTGCTGGCACATCACTTCGCTACTTTTCAAGACGATATAACCGCATTGTATAACGAACGTAACGATTCAATTTTTTAAGTATGGAAACTATCTTGATATGCCTATTGCTGCTTTATAACGCGTGGCTGGTACACTATATCCTGTTTGGAAGGCGGCAAGGAAACAATGCTCCGGCAGAGGAAAAACCGCCCATAAAACCGCCGGAAACAGCGGATGATATTGTCGGCAAGAGCCGGTTCAAAATACAGCCGAAAGTGCCACAAGCTACCATCCCGGAGCCACAAGCCGCCACAGAGATTGAAGATGAGGATGTTACGGATATTGCCGTTACATTTGCCGACGGAAAGGACGAAGAACCTGCGGCACGGATACCCGACGATGAGTTGGACGAAGCGTTTTCCGACATCCGCATGGATGATATTCCGGTGGAATACGCGGAGGGTGACGAGGAAGGGCGGATACCCGCCAAAAGGTTAGCCACCGGAGCCAGCTTCGAGGAAATCGGCGAAGCGGTGAACATAGCCGACAACCCGGAAGCCACTACGGAAGAGCGCAGGCGTGCCGGACAGATATTTTCGGATATGGAAGGCAACGAACTTTTCAACAAGATGATTGGGAGTAACCCTGAACGGGCGAAAAAGATAACGGGGTTAATGGATGAAATTTCCGGTAAGACTATCTCTGGGGAGGGAAAGGCGGTCGGGAATGTAGTCCGTCCCCAAAATATTTCCGAAGTGCCTGCGGACATCAGCGGGTTCGACATCCGGGATTTTGTGTAACGATTAAAAAAGTAACGGACAATGAAACAGAAAGAGTACGGATAAGCGGAGTGCCGCCACTAAAATCCAAAAAGTAAAAACAGTATCAACCGCTGCCCGGAAGCAGGGCCTATCCAACTCTGCCCGGCAGCACAAATTCAAAAAGTATTTATGACAAAGAAACAGATTCTTTTCTCGGCAGCCTGTTTGATGGCTGCATCCTCCGCAATGGCACAAGGCAACGGCATGGCGGGTATCACAGAAGCCACCAATATGGTAACGTCATATTTTGACCCGGCGACAAAGCTGATTTATGCGATTGGAGCCGTTGTGGGCTTGATTGGCGGAGTCAAGGTGTACGGCAAGTTCTCTTCGGGCGATCCCGATACCTCCAAAACCGCCGCTTCGTGGTTCGGTGCGTGTATCTTCCTGATTGTAGCCGCCACTATATTGCGTTCATTCTTCTTATAATCAGCGTTATGTCAGAGTTTCCAATCAACAGGGGGATTGGAAAGTCGGTTGAGTTCAAAGGGTTAAAGGCGCAGTACCTATTTATATTTATAGGAGGTCTGCTTGCCGTCTTTATCCTCTTTATAATCATGTATCTGGTTGGCATTAACCAATGGTTCTGCATTGGGTTCGGGCTGGTCGCCGCATCGGTTCTGGTGTGGCAGACCTTCGCCCTGAACGCCAAATACGGCGAACACGGCTTCATGAAAGTGCAAGCCCGCAGCAGCCATCCCAAATACATCATCAACCGCCGTAAAATCCCCAAGCTATTCAAGAAAAGGAGGAAGAAATGAGAAATACATTAAAAGCGAGTACATTGGAGAGCAAATTTCCATTGCTTTCAGTGGAACATGGCTGCATCGTCAGCAAGGATGCCGACATCACGGTGGGTTTCCGGGTGGAACTACCCGAACTCTATACCGTCACTTCGGCGGAATACGAGGCGATACACGCCACATGGGTAAAGGCGATGAAGGTGCTACCGGATTACTGCATCGTCCACAAGCAGGACATCTTCATCCGTGAAACCTACAAGCCGGACACGGACAGGGAAGACATGAGTTTTCTCAGCCGTTCATTCGAGCGTCATTTCAATGAACGTCCGTATCTGAACCATTACTGTTACCTGTCCCTGACGAAAACGACAAAGGAGCGCAGCCGCACCCAAAGCAATTTCAGCACCCTTTGCCGGGGCTTCATCGTCCCGAAGGAGATAAAGGACAAGGAGGCGGTAACGAAGTTTCTGGAATCCGTCGGGCAGTTCGCCAGCATCCTGAACGAAAGCGGCTATCTCGGTTTACGGCAGCTCACCGATGAGGAAATAACCGGAACGGATACCGAAGCGGGTATTATTGAGAAATACTTTTCATTGTCTCAGACCGACACGACCACGCTGGAAGATATTACCCTGAAAGCGGACGAAATGAAAATCGGGGACAACTACCTGTGCCTGCACACCCTCTCGGACGTGGAAGACCTGCCGGGTGAAGTGGCAACCGACAGCCGGTACGAGAAGTTATCGACCGACCGGAGCGACTGCCGTTTGTCCTTTGCGGCTCCCATCGGGCTGCTGCTGCCGTGCAACCATATTTATAACCAATATGTGTTTATCGACGACAGTGCCGCCAATTTGCAGAAATTCGAGAAGATGGCGAAGAATATGCACTCGCTTTCGAGGTACAGCCGTTCCAACCAAATCAACAAGGAGTGGATCGACGAGTATCTGAACGAGGCGCATAGTTTCGGGCTGACTTCGGTACGCTGCCATTGCAACGTGATGGCGTGGAGTGATGACCGTGAAGAACTGAAACGGATTAGGAACGAGGTAGGAAGTCAGTTGGCACAAATGGAGTGCAAGCCCCGCCACAACACCGTCGATACGCCGACGCTTTTCTGGGCTGCCATTCCCGGCAATGCCGCCGATTTTCCGGCAGAGGAAAGTTTCTACACGTTCATCGAGCAGGCGGTCTGTTTCTTCTCCCAAGAAACGAACTACCGGAACTCGCCGTCACCTTTCGGCATCAAGATGGTGGACAGGCTGACGGGAAAGCCGCTGCATCTGGATATTTCCGACCTGCCGATGAAAAAGGGAATCATCACGAACAGAAACAAATTCGTATTGGGGCCGAGCGGTTCGGGAAAATCCTTTTTCATGAACCACCTTGTCCGCCAATACTACGAGCAGGGCACGCACGTGGTTTTGGTAGATACGGGTAACTCCTATCAGGGGCTTTGCGAGATGATAAACAAGAAGACCAAAGGGGACGACGGGATTTATTTCACGTACACCGAAGAGAAGCCCATCAGCTTCAACCCGTTCTACACGGATGATTTTGTCTATGACGTGGAGAAAAAGGACAGCATCAAGACACTGCTCCTGACTCTCTGGAAAAGCGAGGATGACAAAATCACCAAAACGGAATCGGGTGAGTTGGGAAGTGCGGTAACGGCGTACATCGACCGTATCAAGGCTGACCGCAGCATCACGCCCAACTTCAACACGTTCTACGAGTTTATGCGGGACGACTACCGCCACGAATTGGAAAGCCGGGCAATCAAGGTCGGCAAGGATGACTTTAACATCGACAATTTTCTGACTACTCTCCGGCAATATTACAGTGGCGGACGGTACGACTTCCTGCTGAACTCCCGTGAGAACATCGACCTGCTCGGCAAACGGTTTATCGTATTCGAGATTGATGCGATTAAGGAGAATCGTGAACTTTTTCCGGTTGTCACCATCATTATCATGGAGGCTTTTATCAACAAGATGAGGCGGTTAAAGGGTATCCGCAAACAACTTATCGTGGAGGAAGCGTGGAAAGCCCTCTCTTCGGCAAGCATGAGTGAGTATCTGAAATATCTCTATAAAACCGTCCGTAAATACTTTGGCGAAGCCATCGTCGTGACGCAAGAGGTGGACGACATAATCAGCTCTCCCGTCGTGAAAGAGGCGATTATCAACAATTCCGACTGTAAAATCCTGTTAGACCAGAGAAAGTACATGAACAAGTTCGATGCCATTCAGGACTTGTTGGGGCTGACGGACAAGGAACGGGGGCAGATACTCTCCATCAACATGGCAAACAATCCGTCGAGGCTCTATAAAGAGGTGTGGATCGGATTGGGCGGGACGCAATCCGCCGTCTATGCGACGGAAGTTTCGGCGGAAGAGTATCTGACATTCACGACAGAGGAAACCGAAAAGATGGAGGTGCTCGCCCTTGCAGACAAATTGGGCAGTATCGAGTCTGCAATCAAGCAACTTGCCGATAAAAAAAGAAGTAAAACCTAAAAATCAATTGACATGACATTTATTTCAAAAAGCCGGCTTATTGAGCTGGCGGGCTATGCCCTTGCCTTGTCTTCCCTGCTGCTGACCGCCTGCGGGGAAGCAAAAGAAACTAATTTGGACAAGCTGTGCGGTAATTGGGTAAGCGTGGGCAGAAAGCCCGACGTGCTGGTGTTCAAAGAAGGCGAACAGTACAAGATAACCGTTTTCAAGAAGTCGGGTGTCAGCCGCAAGTTGAAACCGGAAACCTTTCTGATTGTGGAGGAAAGTGGAAATCTCTTTATCAATACGGGCTACCGGATTGACATCGCCTACAACGAGGAAACCGACGTGCTGACCTTTTCACCGAACGGTGACTACACGAGGGCAGGCGAAAGACCATAGTAACAACCATTTAACAAAGTAACGTAATGAGAACGAAAATAATCATGCTTTTCAGCCTGTGCCTGCTCCTTGCAGGCAGGGCAAGCGCACAATGGGTAGTGACAGACCCTACCAATCTGGCGCAGGGTATCGTGAACACGACCAAACAGATTATACAGACCTCTTCGACGGCTTCCAACATGATAAAGAATTTTCAGGAAACAGTCAAGATTTACGAGCAGGGTAAAAAGTACTACGACGCTTTGAAATCTGTAAATAATCTTGTTAAGGATGCACGCAAGGTACAGAAAACCATCCTGATGATCGGTGAGATTTCCGACACATACGTCGTAAGTTTTCAGAAGATGATGCGCGATGAGAATTATACGATGGAGGAACTCGGAGCGATAGCTTTCGGGTACACCAAACTGCTGGAAGAGAGCAACGACGTGCTTCAGGAAATGAAAGGGGTGGTGAACATCACCACGCTTTCACTCAGCGACAAGGAGCGCATGGACGTGGTGGACAGGTGCTACAACTCGGTAAGGCAATACCGCAATCTGGTCGGGTATTATACCAACAAGAACATTGCGGTGAGCTACCTGCGCTCCAAGAAAAAGGGGGACACCAACCGGGTGCTGGCTCTGTACGGGGACACTAACGACAGATATTGGTAAGCCATGCTGTTGTTAGCCGCCGATTTCAGTAACCTGCATGAGATATTGAAGAATCTCTATGTGGAAATGATGCCCCTCTGCTCCAACATGGCAGGGGTGGCAAAAGGGATAGCCGGATTGGGAGCGTTGATTTACGTCGCCTCCCGTGTATGGCAGTCCCTCGCAAGAGCCGAACCCATCGACGTGTACCCGATGCTCCGACCGTTCGCCATCGGTATCTGTATAATGTTCTTCCCCACGATTGTGCTCGGTACGATTAACAGCATATTGAGCCCCATTGTACAGGGAACGCACGGGATGCTGGAAACCCAGACAATGGATATGAACAAGTACCGGGAGATGAAGGACAAGCTGGAATATGAATCCATGATGCGCAATCCCGAAACCGCCTATCTGGTCAGTAACGAGGAGTTCGACAAGCAGATTGACGAACTCGGATGGAGTGCAAAGGACATCGCCACGATGGGCGGCATGTACGTCGAAAGAAGCATGTACAATTTCAGAAAGGATGTGCGGGATTTTATGCGGGAGGTATTGGAGCTGTTGTTTGCTGCCGCTGCCCTGCTTATCGACACGCTCAGGACGTTCTTCCTGATAGTGCTATCCATACTCGGCCCGATAGCTTTTGCCATATCGGTCTGGGACGGGTTTCAAAGTACGCTTTCACAATGGATGTGCCGCTACATACAGATATACCTGTGGCTGCCCGTATCGGACTTGTTCAGTAGCGTACTGGCGAAGATACAGGTGTTGATGCTTGAAAACGACATCAAGGAGTTGCAGAACAATCCCGATTTTTCAATCGACTCGTCCAATGGCGTTTACATCGTATTTATGGTGATTGGGATACTCGGTTACTTCACGATTCCTACGGTGGCGGGCTGGATTATACAGGCAGGAGGAATGGGCAGTGCAGCCCGTCCGATCAACCAGATTGCCGGACGTGCGGGTGCTATGACGGGAGCCGCTGCCGGAGCGGTGGCGGGTAATCTCGCCGGACGTGCCGGACACGCTGCCAGTAATGCTGCCGGAAGCATGGGACGGGGTGCTGTGAACGGGGCAAGGAAAGTGGCGGGAGCCGCCGGACGACTGTTCAGGAGAAAATAAACAATCAATAAAAAAGTAAAACAATGGAATTTAAGTCATTAAAAAACATCGAGAGCAGTTTCAGGCAGATACGGCTGTTCGGCATCGTCTTTCTGGTGGTCTGCCTGGCAATCACGGGTTACTCCGTATGGAGTGCCTACTCGTTTGCCGAAGCGCAGCGGCAGAAGATTTACGTGCTGGACGGCGGTAAATCGTTGATGCTCGCCCTCTCGCAGGATTTGTCGCAGAACCGTCCTGTGGAGGCAAGGGAACACGTGAAGCGTTTTCATGAGCTGTTCTTCACCCTCTCGCCCGACAAGAGCGCGATTGAGGGGAATATCAAACGAGCCTTGCAATTGGCAGACAGGAGCGCGTTCAATTATTACACCGACTTTGCCGAAAAGGGGTATTACAACCGCATCATTTCGGGAAACGTGAATCAGGTGTTGCAGGTGGACAGCGTGTCGTGCAATTTCGACACCTATCCTTACAAGGTAAACACTTACGCCCGGCAAATGATTATCCGTGAAAGCAATGTTACCGAGCGCAGCCTTGTCACAAGGTGCAACCTGCTGAACTCCGTCCGCTCGGACAACAACCCGCACGGCTTTACCATCGAAGCCTTCGAGATTATCGAGAACAGGGACATCAAGGTACAGAAACGATGATAGGCGGGTGCATGACAAAAATACAGGATTGGGCGGACGAAAAGCTCCGCCGCCTGTGCGGGCGCATCACACCCGGAAAGCGGCTGGCAGTGCTGCTGACAATGTTCCTCTTTTTCAGTATCGCTTCAGTGTACATCTTCGTTTCGGGGATTTACAACATGGGAAAGAACGAGGGGCAGCGCATCGAAATAGAGCATATCAAACTGCTCGAACTGCAAAGGAAAGACAGTATTAACCTAATAAATGATTACGACAATGGAACAGACGAATGAAGCGAGAGCAGAGGATAAGCCCGCTTATTCTATGCCTCGCAAAGAGGATGAAGCCGCAAGGCAACAGATTCAAGAGAGTAAAAACGAGGTGAAGCCGCCCAAAGAGCCGGACAAGCCCAAAAAGGAACTGACCGAAGAACAGCGGCAGAAACAGAAGAAGCTGATTGTCTATCCGCTTATGTTCATCATCTTCGCCATAGTGATGTGGCTGATATTCGCACCTTCCGAAAAGGAGGAAGAGCAGGGACAGTCCGGTTTCAATACCGATGTTCCCGCACCGGCTGACAATGCGCTGGTGGGTGACAAACAGGCGGCTTACGAGCAGGATTTGTTCAACCGCAAGCAGGATGAGCGTCGGGAACAGATGCAGGATTTGGCGTCGATGTTCGGTTCGGGGGAAGAGCAGGCGGAAGAAATGCCGACATTCGACAAACCGGAGGTCAAGCCGAAAAGTGGCTACGCTGGCGGTGGAAGTTCCCGACCGAAAGAAACTATTTATGCTTCTGCCAATGCCTACCGGGACATGAACCGGACGCTCGGCAATTTCTACGAAACTCCGAAGGAAGATCCCGAAAAGGAAGAGATGCGCAAGGAATTGGAAGAGCTTCGGGAAATGGCGTACAACCGGCAAACGGAGAAGGAAACGGCAGACGAACAGTTGGCATTGCTGGAAAAGTCCTACCAGTTGGCGGCAAAGTACATGCCTCAGAATCAGGGGCAGCCGTTTACCGGACAGACGGCAGTTACCACCGCTACCGAAAGCAAGCCGACCGAAGCATATAAGAACGGCAAGGCGCAGGTGAATACCGTCGGGCAGGTGTATGAACGGGTGGTATCGGGATTATCGCAACCGATGGGCGATTCGGCATTTGTCGCCGAATATTCCAAAGAGAGGAACATGGGGTTTCATACGGCAGTCGGCACGGCTGCACAAACAGAAAAGAATACCATACGTGCGTGCATCCATGATAATCAGACCGTCACGGACGGGCAGGCGGTAAGGTTGCGGTTATTGGAGCCGATGCGTGCCGGAGAAACGGTCATCCCGCAAAATGCGCTCGTTACGGGAATGGGAAAGATACAGGGCGAAAGGCTCGGCATCTCCATCACTTCGCTGGAATACAGGGGGATGATTATTCCGGTGGAACTGACGGTTGTCGATGGCGACGGGCAGGAAGGGATTTTCATTCCGGGTTCGATGGAGATAGACGCAATCCGTGAGATAGCCGCCAATCTGGGCGGTAATCTGGGGACGACCATCAACCTGAACCAACAGAGCGCAGGTGACCAACTGCTGACCGATTTAGGAAAGGGGGCGATACAGGGAACCTCGCAATATATCGCCAAGAAAATGCGGACAATTAAAGTACATCTCAAGGCGGGGTATAACCTTATGCTTTATCAAAAGAAACAGTAAAACCAATTTATTATTAACCGGGCAATATTGCCCACCACTAAAATCCAAAGTAAAATGAAAAGAGTTTTTTTAGCTATCGCCCTGACGCTGGGCGTAATGGGTGCGAACGCACAGAATGTAGAACAGCCGGAAACGGAAGTCGTAACTTTCCAAGCGGACACTTATCCGCAGGAAATGTCGGGGGACGATTATAACGGGCTGACCAAGAAGCTGACTTTTGACCGCATGATACCGCCTTACGGCATGGAAGTGACGTATGACAAGACGGTACACGTCATTTTCCCGTCCGCAGTCCGCTATGTGGATTTGGGTTCTCCCAATCTGATTGCGGGCAAAGCCGACGGTGCGGAAAACGTCATCCGTGTGAAAGCGACGGTAAAGAATTTCCGCACGGAAACCAATTTCTCAGTGATTACCGAAAGCGGTTCGTTCTACACGTTTAACGTGAAGTACGCCGATGAGCCGTTGCTTCTGAACATCGAGATGAAGGATTTTATCCACGATGGCAGTACGGTGAACCGTCCGAACAATGCCCTCGACATCTATTTGCAGGAGCTGGGCAGTGAATCCCCGAAGTTGGTGCATCTGATTATGAAGTCCATCCACAAGAACAACAAGCGTGAAATCAAACATATCGGGGCGAAGTCTTTCGGCATCCAATACCTGTTGCGTGGGATGTACACGCACAACGGGTTGCTGTATTTCCATACGCAGATTAAGAACTCGTCCAACGTGCCATTTGATGTGGATTTTATCACCTTTAAAATCGTGGATAAGAAAGTGGCGAAACGTACCGCTATTCAGGAGCAGGTAATTTTTCCGCTCCGTGCTTATAACTATGCCACCCGTGTAGCGGGGCATAAAGATGAGCGCACCGTCTTCACAATGGAGAAGTTCACCATTCCCGAAGACAAGCAGGTGGTAGTTGAATTACACGAGAAATCCGGTGGTCGCCATCAGTCCTTTGTGATTGAGAACGAGGACATCGTGCGTGCAAGGGTGATTAACGAACTGAAAGTGAAGTAAGATGAAGAAGTATCTATTTGTAGTTGTAGCGTTGCTTGCCCTTGTGGGGCAGGCAAACGCCCAACGCTACCTGCCGGGTATGCGTGGTGTGGAACTCAGAGGCGGTTTCGTGGACGGGGTGCAGAAACCTGTAAACTATTATCTCGGTGTGGGGTTATCCGCCTATACGAAGAACGGCAACCGCTGGATGTTCGGGGCGGAATATCTCAACAAACAATACGAGTATAAGGACTTGCAGATACCCAAAGCGCAATTTACGGCGGAGGGCGGCTACTATCTGAAAGTCCTCTCGGATGCTTCCAAGACGTTTTTTCTCTCACTTGGCGGCTCGGCTCTTGCCGGATATGAAACGAGCCGGTGGGGAGACAAGTTGTTGCCGGACGGGGCGACACTCCGAAATAAGGATTCGTTCATCTATGGCGGGGCGGTAACATTGGAATTGGAAACATACCTCTCGGATAAGGTGGTGTTGCTGCTCAACGCAAGGGAACGGGCGGTTTGGGGCAGTTCCATCGGACACTTTCACCTGACCTTCGGGGCAGGAATAAAATTCATTATAAACTGATTACAACCATGAAAGTAAAGATTATAGCTATATTGGCGGTGGTATTGACCGGATTGTTATTTACCTCCTGCGATGATAAGATAGAGGTGCAGCAAGCATACGACTTTTCGCTGACGACCATGCCCGTGCAGAAACGCATCAAGCCGGGTGAAACGGGTGAAATACGCCTGCAACTGCATAAGTCGGGAAACTACAAGAAAACGGAGTTCTTCATTTCCTACTTCCAACCCGACGGACGTGGGAGCCTGCGGATGGACGACGGGACTGTGTTTGCTCCCAATGATTTCTACCCGTTGAAAAAAGAAACGTTCCGGTTGTATTATACCTCCGAAAGTACCGACCAACAAGCTATCGACGTGACGGTATGGGATAGTTTCGGGCAGAGGTTCGATTTGAGTTTCTCGTTTCAGAATGATTCGGATAAAGAGGGGGAATAATTATTTCTGAATGAAAATGTTAAAAAGCATCTAATAAAATATTGTTGGGTGCTTTTTTGTGATTAACTTTGCTAAAAATTACTTATATGATACAGAATATATTTATTCAAAATGCAGCTGACATATTAGGAGATACTGATAGTGGTTTGACAAGTTCTCAAATTGTAAAACTATGTTCTGCATACGCTATTGATTTTAATATCAATATTCCATATACGTCTTTGCCTTTTCCTGCTGATGGGACAGTTCCAAATAAGCGAACCGCATTAAAAAAGAATTTGGATAAATTTACTCCAGAACAACAATTCAAAATAATAAAAGAGCTGTGTGAGTTAGAACAATTCAAAGGAAATTTAAAGGTAAAAGACATAAAGTTAAAATTAGTTACTCGCTATGGGCATTTAAATACGGAATTAGACTCTGTAAATGAAATATTAATTGATGAAACAAAACATTGGTTGAATGATTACCCGGACTCATTAAAACAGTACCAGTCTGCACTTGACAAATTTAAGGGGAATATTTTTGAAAGAAACCTGCTTGATGATTTACGCTTATCATTGGAATTACTAATGAAAGGTATTTTAGAAAATGAAAAGTCTTTGGAGAATCAACTTTCAGATTTAGGAAAATTTATACAAGACAGGGGTGGGTCTAAAGAATTGGGGAATATGTTTCAAAAGTTGATAGAGTATTTTTCAAAATACCAAAATTCTTATGTAAAGCATAACGATAATGTAATTGAAGAGGAAATTGAATTTGTTTTTGAAATCACATCATCATTTATGAAACATTTTATTCGTATCAATAAATTGTGAGGATATGCTGTAAAAGAACAATTTATAGAACTAATAATTTTTACAAACCTAAAAAGCCTTGTTGAACTTTGGTATCTTTGTTATGTAAAGCTTACATAACAAAGATACGTGTTTTTTAATTCTTTGCTAATTTGTGGGATATTAAATTAAAGAATGAAAGTTATATAAAGGGTCTTTTGTTGCTTTTAAGCTGCTTTCATTCATTGGCAGTATCTGTTTCCTGCTAACAAATTTTCCAGCGTATCTCTTTGGCTTTCTTCTGCTCCTTCTTTTTCTTTTCCTGCTCCGCCATGATTTGCTTCAGGGACTTGACCGTTTCGGGTGCTTCCCGCTTGAAGCGTTTGTAGTAAATCTCTTCGATGAACTGCGGTAACGGTACTTTCCATGTTTCCTGCGTGTGGTTGTCAATCTTTCCCAACTTATTGGGATTTAAGCCGAGTTCACTTGCCATTTGTACATATTTGTCTGAAAGACAGTGCTTCTTCTGCGCCACCATCCACTTCTCTAATATCGCTTTCTTTACTTCCATGAAGTTCTATATATTATTGTCCTGCAGATCGTTGTCAGCGCTAAGATAGGGATTTGCCGTTAAAATAACAACATAAAAAAACAACCCTCTGAAAATTCAGAGGGTTTAACGAGGGCTTTTTGCTACTTTTGAGCCGCCTGCTCACTGTCAAAAGTAGTGCCGGGCGGGTTTCACCGCCCGTCCTGTCATAACCTTGTGTACAGTCCTGTAACCGAAGTGAACATTTCTTCCAGCATATCGCAATAGACACCTTCCAGCAGCGCAATATCCTTTTTTGATACTTCAAATGTCTTTTTGCTGAATGTCTGACGGAAGAACTTCATTGTATAAGTGTCCGTTTCTCTATCCAAAATGATTTCAAGCCGATTGGCGGAAGTCTTGTTCCTTGCAAGGTTCATCCTTAACCCGTTTCCCAAATCTATAAAATCCTTGCTTCCCGTCATGGCAATAAACTTACCGCTGCCAAGCTGTTCTAAAATAGTCTTTGCTACCATTATTTGCTCTCCTTGTTTTTTAGCCATTCATCCCTGCGCTGCCTGCATATTTCCAATGTAGGGGCGACTGTTGAGAATAACTCACCGTCTTCTTCATGGCGGTAGTCGTATTGGCAATACCTGCTTTTCCTGCGCAATCGGGGCATTAGGTTGAAATACACATAGTTCTCTTGTCCTGCCATGCAGGTGGATACTCCGTTGTTGCTTAATGATTTCATGTCTTTTACTGATTAAAATTTGTACCAACTATCGTGATAATTATCTCCTATAAGAGTGAACACGCCAATTAATTCACTCTCTGATGCGAATTTCTTGGCTTCCCAAATACTTGGGAATACGTCTATCTTCCGAAAACCTATGAATAATGTGTACATGGCTTATTTCTCCCTCCATATCGTTATCGGTGTATATCGTTGCAGCCACACTATAATGGATGGCATATTGTATTTGGAAGTGATTACTGCCGAATTATCGCCAATCTGTATGAAGCGTGTGTTGTCGTAAGACTCTATCCATTCTTTGAGGGTGGATACCTCCCATCTTTGGCGTGTAGTATCGAATATGCCGTTCAGTTTTTCGATGCTTTCATCGAATGTTACTATTATTGTTTCGTATGTTGTTTCCATATTCTATAATATAAATGTGTTATGCTGCCATCCGTTTACGGATAAGGCGTTTGTTCTTGTTTACAAGTTCAATAATACGGTCGTGGTATTCGGTATTCTTGTTGCAAACGCCACGACTTTGCAGGACTTTCAGCGTTTTGAGCGACACTTCTATCGTTTCTACCCGTTTGCCGTTAATGGTTGCCGATAAGATAAGGGAGTTCGGCTTGAGGTAGTATTCGTTGGAATACACGCAATGGTGCATGGCTGTTCCCTCTTCCAAAAAATCCAATACGCTTTCCAATACCCGTACTTGGATTGTACCGTCCGTAAAGGCGATACCGAAGAATTTGCCTTTGAGTTCTTGGAAACGCTGTTCATTTTCCAATGCTTTGTGTTTCTGCTTCTCAATCCGTTCACGCTCCATACGTTCTGTTTTCTTTCGTACAAGGCGGTCATGCTCAGCTTTCAAATCGGCAGGGCAAATGTATTTCGGGCTGTTCGTGTCCTTTCCGAAATAGCGGAGCAGGTCGATGTAGTCGCACCATATACCTGCATCACCTACCATATAGCCGTTGCGGGTTGCGATGCGGATGGCATTCCAATAGGTGGAGATACTTTTAGACGAATGGTGTATGAAATAACTTAGCAGACTGTATTGTCCCGTTTTTATCAGCGTTTCCGCTTGGTTGTTCTTCAACAGTTCACAGAATAGCTCAAACGGTTGGAGATTATGAAACTCCCCTTTAAAGCCGTTACGCTTGAGTTCGGGGATTACTCTTATTCTCGGATAAGTGCAGGCAGGAGTTATGTCATATACCCTGTGGTTTCTGCGGATTTCCATTGAACTGCCTTCCTGCCACAAGTCATAGTAGATGAAAGCTATACCTCTCAATCGGGCAATCGTTTCAAATTTACCATTGGGGGCAATCCAGCGTTGTGCCACTTCGTCAATGGTATATTCGGCAGGTTGCCCGACCTTGTAATAAGCCTTTGCAAAGAAAAAACGTATCACTTGATAGCCTTTGCAGGTGGTAATCATGGAAAAATATTCAATTTCTTTGAATACCCGTTTTCGGGTGGTGTGGACTTTCAGTTCCATTCCGCAATGAGGGCAGGTGCAACCGCAAAGCGTGTCTGCCAATGCTCCGTTTCCCTGCCATTGGTGTCCGCACTCGGTGCAGGTAACAATACCTTTGGCAGACCTGCGCCCGACGTGTTCAAAGCAATGACGGAAAGCATACTTTGTCTGTATCTCGGTGATTTCGGGTAATCGCTTGCTCAATGCAAAAAACTCTTTCTGTATCTTCGTTCTCGGTTTCATAATCTTAGAATAAAAGTGTCATTTGTCCGTTATTGCTGTTAATACTCTCTTTCTTAGGGGCAGTCTTGCGCTTCGTCATTCTGCTGTAAGCCTCGTTTTCGGCTCGCTTGATGGCTTCCTTACGTGCTTCCGTCTTTTCTTCCTCCGTCAATTCAACGTGATGATTGACTATCACTTTACAATCTATCGGCTTGCCAACTTCAATATCGGCTTCATCGTAGTAGTGTACGGCTTGCCCAAATATTTCATCGTCATCAAAACCGTTGCAACCGCTTTTCTGAACATAGTTCAAAATATAGGTTATACAATCTTCTATGTTCTTTAGTGGGTTGCGGTATGAACGGGCGAATAATTCGTCATACTCGGCACGTTGTTCTAAATAACTTTGTATTGCTGTTTGGAAATGGGTTGATACTTTCATGTTGCTATGTATTTCGGGCAGGCGGTAACCTGCCCTATGGTTACTATTTGTTGATAATTGGTTCTAATACGGGATAAGGCTGGGTAACACTGACTGTCATGTTATCATTCTTGGCAAAATTCTCTATCCGTTCCATTGCCGCATCGCTTAACGGTTCATAGTACTGTATTTTGCGATTGTATGAGATATGCGCCACTTTCATATAATCCCCGTATTTTCTTCGCTGTCTGTCGCATACTGTTACTCCGTTACCTAAATGGCAAAACATTAAATCTTCTTTCATGGTGCTGTGATTATTTGATTTCTATTATTTTGTTAATTGTACCGTAAAGCGCATTGCGAAGGCTTGTTTTATCGGGGGCATAGTACTCACTCCATTGCCCGTACTGATTGACAAGGTATTTGCAGAGAACATCTGCAAAATCAAAGCGATACCCCATTAGAGGAATGGAGGTACGGAAATAGGAATTGTTCTTTATATTTTCTGCAAGCCAATTTTTCTCGGTTCTATCCATTTTTCCGTTTCCATTAAGTTTTTCACGAAGCATATATGCTCGGCTGTTCTTCAATGTGTCAAGAGGGCTTACGTCCCAACTGACGAATTTTACTGCAATAGGCAATATTTCCATATCTGTATGCTTTAAGAGATGAGTAACCAAAATATTCCACCGATGATTAAGGCATAAACAAGGCAGTAAATGACTATCGCCAACGCTATGGTAAAGACCAAACGGATTATGAACTTGCCTGCCATTATTCCCACTAACCACCACCAAAAGCTACCGCAAAAAATGGCTGAACCTGCTACGGCAACGAGTGCCAATACTGCTATTTTATACCTTGTTTTCATCGCTGTTGTTTTTTAAGTTTATGCGGATTCAAGAGGTGAGGGAGTTGAGTTTCAATTATTTTATCTGCCTCTCGGTTATCCGACTTTTTTTTATGCGTCTTTCTGTCGGGTCGGTCGTTTTCGTTTCAGGGGCGATAATGGTGTAGGGTTTAGGACAAACAAGGTTTATGAGAAAAATACTCTCTGGACGCAGTACAGCAGGAAGATTTTTATCAGAACCGCTTACGGCTCGACCTTGTTTGTCCGTGAAGAACCCGTAAATACCTTTGCCCATGTAACGAAAATGACTGATGCGATAGAATGTATAATTAGCCAATGGAGGTAAACGAATGAAAAGGCAGATTTGGAATTGTATTATATTGATGCCATAGTAGTTGCCTACTATGGTACTTGTATTTCCTCAAATCATTGATTTATATATCATTCGCTGAGAAATAAATGGTAGGAGAAGATATATTCTTTTCTTTTTTCTATCTTTGCACTCAGCGATGCAAATAGCATCGTGGTAATTTGTTCGTTTACTTAAACTCAGAAATCGCCAATTTCAAAATGCAAGAAGTAAATGGACTGGAAAGGTTATATCTTGACGTAACCTGCCGGTTCATCTTGCATTGGGCGTTTGGCGATGCCTTGAGTTTGTGGATTGGCAGAGTTACGTCATTTTTAATATAATAACCATATGAAACTACAAGCAACAGCCCTACAAGGCATCGTGAAATCTTTGGGCAGTAATGAACTTTTCTATTTATTGCCGATTCAGGATTTATCAGCATTACAGGAATTGAAAGGACATCTGACTACGGCAATAGATGTATTGAGTAATCTTGAAGAACAAAGCACGGAGCATCGTTTGGATGCCATTCGTACCTTAAACAGTTTCGTCGCCGCTTTAAGCCTGCACGATGGTGACCATTACGAAGCGATGGATACGGCTTTTGAAGAGGTCATCAAGTAAATGGTACTATAAGAAAGTTCGTAAGCCCCCGATAAAGTACCCGTATAAAAAAGAATCGCTATAGCAAATCGAACA
>URCM01000007.1 GCA_900546355.1 uncultured Bacteroides sp. | reverse complement strand
TTCAAGCTCTTTACTGCAATTGAGATTGCCATTGAGATTGCTTGCGGATTTTAGGATCTGTGTAATCTGTGGTGAAAATCACATTACAGGTTTTCGATGAAGAAGTTCGCTACGCGGTTCATCAGGTGCGTGCGGGTATTTCCTCCCGATATGCCATGGTTGCGGTTGGTATAGATTTGCATATCAAATTGGATGCCCGCTTGAACCAAGGCTTCGCTATATTCGGCGCAGTTCTGATAGTGTACGTTGTCATCTGCCGTTCCGTGTACTAAAAGCAGATTGCCATGAAGTTTGGGAGCACGCAAAATGGCTGAACCTGCCTGGTATCCGTCGCCGTTTTCTTTCGGTGTGCGCATAAACCGTTCGGTATATACCGTGTCGTAGAAATGCCAGTCACTGGGAGCAGCTATTGCTACGCCGGCCTTGAAGACCGGAGTACCTTCGCTCATAGACATCAGAGTGGTATATCCTCCGTAGCTCCAGCCCCAGATGCCGATACGGTTGGCGTCTACGTAAGGCAGCGTGCCCAGGTAACGTGCCGTTTCCACTTGGTCGTGCGATTCCTTTACGCCAAGGAAGAGGTAGGTGCATTTCTCGAATGCCGCCCCTCGTCCGCCCGTACCGCGTCCGTCTACACATACGCTGATATATCCTTTCTCTGCCATGTAAGCTTCAAACATACCTCCATCGCTGAAACTTCCGATACCCCATTGGTCTAATACCTGTTGCGAGCCGGGCCCGCTGTACTGGTGCATGATGACCGGATATTTCTTGTTCGGGTCGAAATTGGCGGGTTTCATCATCCAGCCGTTCAGTTCTACGCCTTCAGTAGTACGGAAGGTGAAAAATTCTTTCGTAGGCATATTCAGGGCAGTAAGTTGTTCTTTCAACTTGCTGTTGTCGAGCAAGGTGGTCAGTTCCTTTCCCCGGTTGTCGTTAATCGTGATGAGGGTCGGAGTGTCTTTGCTGGAATATTTGTTGATGTAATAGGTCAAGTTTGTATTGAAGATGGCGGCATTGGTTCCCGTCCGTGTGGAAAGTTTGGTTTTCTTTCCTTTGCGGTCTATTTTATAAACGGCACTTCGGAGCGGGCTTTCCTCGTTGCTGGTATAATAGAATATATCATTTTTCTGGTCCCAGCCCAAGAAGTCTTTTACCTCAAATTCACCCTTGGTCACTTGGCGTACCAGGTTTCCGCCGATGGTATATAAATAAAGGTGATTGTATCCGTCGCGTTCGCTCATCAGTACGATGTTTTCGGGGTAGAAACGGATGTTGCTGTATGTCTGTTCTTTGACGTACTGTTCCGATTCGTCGCGGATGATGCTTTTGCAGATAGCGCTCCGCGGATTGGCCATGTATACGTTGAACCGGTCCTGATGGCG
Organism: uncultured Bacteroides sp.; assembly: GCA_900546355.1. Taxonomy (GTDB): domain Bacteria; phylum Bacteroidota; class Bacteroidia; order Bacteroidales; family Bacteroidaceae; genus Phocaeicola. The sequence continues at coordinate 49,683 of URCM01000007.1, read as the reverse complement.
GTTCAGAGTCATGATGGCAAGTTTGTCCGGGTCGGACGTGAATTTGATGCGGGGGATATATCCGTCGGCATCAAGCGGAAGGTCCATCTTACGGGTTACGTGGCTCTTGATGTCGAAAGTATGTACGGTCACTTTCGAGTTCGCTTCGCCGGCTTTCGGGTATTTATACGTATAGGCACCGGGATAAGTGGCGTAGTCTGTGCGTTCGGGAGCCATTCCTTTGTACCAGGGGAAACTGAACATCGGCACTTGGCTTTCATCGAAACGGATGTAAGCTATCATCTTGCTATCGGCACTGAAGTCGAACGCGCGGTTGAAGCCGAATTCTTCTTCATACACCCAGTCGGGGATGCCATTTAATACCTTGTTGTATTCTCCGTCCTTGGTTACTTGCGATTCGCTATTGCCGAAGAGCAGTTTTACAAGGAAGATGTTGTTGTTGCGCACGAAAGCTATCTGGAATCCGTCGGGCGAGAAGAGCGGCACTTGTTGCGGTCCGTTCTTCGAGAGCGGTTCTATCGTGTTGTTTTTTACATTATATATATAATATTCTGCCGTAAACGACCGGCGGTAGATGGGTTTTGTTTCGGTTTGGATAAGAATCAGTTTCTCGTCGGGCGACATGATGTAGTCGTCGAATGACTTGATGGGGCAGTCGCGTGCAGTTTCCACGTCGAAAATGGCTTCCACTTCTTTACCCGTCTTGAACGAATATTTCACAATCCGTTTCCGGTCATCACTGATTTGTGTATAATGTTCTCCGTCCAGCATCGGTTTGATGCCATAAATGTTCTGGGGGCGGTATGTTCCGTCGGCTACATCCTGAAGCGTTACGTGGTGTTGTGCAAAAGCACATACAAATGCCACGAGCAGGCAGCTTAAAGCGATAAGTTTTTTCATTGTCGTAATGTTTATAGCTTCTATATTTGTTTTTCTCAGTGTGAAAATGTTTACAAAGGTAACATATAATTGTAGCATTCGCAATATTTTGCGGGCATTCGTATTAATATGCCGCACGGTATTTCCCTTCCTCCCGGTCTTCTAAGATGTTGAGGTAAGAAGTATAGCGCGACTCGCTGATGTAATGGTTCTCTACGGCTTCGCGTACGGCGCATCCCGGCTCGTGCCGATGGGTGCAGTTCCCGTATTTGCAATGTGCCGAGAATTCGAAAATTTCTTTGAAGTAATGTCCTATCTCTTCATCTTTCATGTCGAAAGTGCCGAAACCTTTGATGCCCGGTGTGTCGATGATATATCCGTTGTCTTCTACGGGGAACATCTCGGAAAAGGTTGTGGTATGCATTCCTTTGTTGTGAGCCGTTGATATCTCTCCGGTTTTCAGGTTTACTTCGGGCAAGATGGCATTGATAAGCGTAGATTTGCCTACGCCCGAATGTCCGGAAAAAAGTGTGATTTTCCCTTTCAACTCTTCTTTTATTTCTTGAATGCCTTCTTCGTTGCGTGCGGAAATGCGGAAACAGGGGTATCCGATGTGTGTATAAAGATTTATCAACCCGTCTAAATACCGTAATTCGTCTTCCGAATAAAGGTCGGTTTTGTTGAACACCAGTGCTACCGGCACCCGATAGGCTTCGGCTGAGGCAAGAAAGCGGTCGATAAAAATGGTGGAGGTTTCGGGATAATTGACGGTCACTACCAACATACACAAGTCGAGGTTGGCGGCAATGATATGCGATTGCTTGGAGAGGTTTGAAGCCCGCCGGATGATGTAGTTCTTACGGTCTTCTATTTCGGTGATGAAAGCGGTTCCTTCGGAGTTTATGGCGATTTGCACACGGTCGCCTACCGCAATGGGGTTGGTGCTACGAATTCCTTTCAAGCGGAAGTTTCCCTTTATCTTGCATTCTATTTGCCTTCCGTCTCTGGTCTTCACGATATACCAGCTTCCTGTATTTTTGATGACTAATCCTTGTTCCAAATGAAGTATGTTTTTTGAAAGTTATAAGTTGAAGGTGGTGTGTGAAGGATAAAAAAACACAGAGGCACAGAGCAACGGGGCTTTTGCCCGTTGGTTTGTAAGGTGAATTGTCTTTGTGTCTCTGTGTTTTGTCACGACACACAATCTGCAGGGTTATACAGTCATGATTTCTTTATCTTTAGCGGCAAGCAAGTCTTCAATCTGTTTGATGTACTTGTCGTGTGATTTCTGAAGCTTTGCCTCGGCATTCTTTTGCTCGTCTTCAGGCATACCGTCTTTTACGGCTTTTTTCAAAGCGTCGATAGCGTCACGGCGTGCGTTGCGTACGCTTACTTTAGCCGTTTCTCCTTCGCCTTTGCATTGCTTGGCGAGTTGCTTACGACGTTCTTCGGTCAACGGAGGAATACCGATGCGGATAATCTCGCCATTGTTTTCAGGCATGATGCCCAGGTCGGAGTCAATGATTGCTTTCTCAATGATGCGGAACATACTCTTGTCCCACGGTTTGATGGCGATGCTTCGTGCGTCGGGGGTAGTGACCGCCGCTACATTATTAATAGGAACCATACTTCCGTATGAATCTACACGGATGCCGTCAAGCAGCCGCACATCGGCTTTTCCGGCGCGGATATGTGCCAATGCGTCTTCCAGATACATGATTGCCATATCCATTTTTTCTTCAGCTGCGCTGAGGATTGTTTTAGAATCTGCCATATTCTTATTGCTTTAAAATGTTGTCGATAAGTTTATGTGAACAAAAATAGGTCATTTTTTATTCTCTTGCAATAATTCGCGAAGATTTTCGTCGGAAAGTGCATATTTGAACGTTTTTTCATGGGACGATGGTTTGCCGTTAAGTTGGTTGGCGGCAGGTGAAGAAACGTGGCTATGGTATTGTGGGGGGAAGTTTGGACAAGGGCAATCCTCTTTCCAGGTAATCGGTAAGAGCGAGATATGCCGGGATAGGACAACAAGGTTGGCGGAAGCAATTAGTTGCATGCCCGGTTTTAGTGCATGGAAACAAAAGTTTCAGTGCATTGAAACTAAAGTTTCAGTATAACTGAACTTGCCTGAAACTATATTTTGCAGCGTCTTTTATTTATCTTCTCGGGGGAAGACATTGTAAAACAAGCCGGTATCGCCCAATGGAATTCATGGGCGATACCGGCTTGACATGATATCTGATACGGTTTTATTCAGTCAGACTCAATATCTGTGCTTCCTGCTGGGGCACATAGTCGTTCTGGAAGAAGCGGCTTGCGCGGAGCAGGTGACGCCAGATACTTACCAACTCTTGTGTTTCCTGCAAGATGTTGAGGTAGACCATGGCGGCTTTCAGGCTGGTGTTGTCGGTTTCCTGCAGGCGGTTCATCTGTGCCTTACGTAAGGCTGAAATCTTGTTCTTCAACGTATCGCCTTTCACCAGAATATCGTCGGCATCGGCATAGTTGTTGTTCTCGATGTCGGCACGTGTGTTTTCCATCAGCTTGCACAATTCCTCGCGGATGGGCAGGAAGTCGGCTATGCTTTCTTTCGAGATGGGGTTGAAGTTATTGTCCACGTGTTCCTTGCACGGTTCGCAGATACGTTTCAAGCAGTAGAGCATCTGTTCGCAGCTGTTGCTTCCAAGGTGGAACCATGTGTTCTTCTCGATAGCCAGCGCGATAGGGATGCGGCGCAGGCCGAGGATTTCCTTGCGGCGTCGTTTCTTCAGCATCTTGCGCTTTTCTTCCGCCGAGTTCAGCCCCTTCTTCAAGCTCTTCAAGTCTTCATTGATAAAGCCGTCGGTCACCTGTACGTAGGTCTTTTCGGTATAGTCGATGTAGTCGGACAAGGTCTCACGCACGTGCTGGCGGAGCAGGGTGAGGATTTCGTTCTTGTCTTTGGATGCCATCATGCGCTTGAAGATATCGTCTTGCTTTTCCGCCTTTTGCTTTTCGCTATATTTAATGTTGCTTCTTACCAGCAGGAATACCGCAAGGCAGATAAAGATGAACATGCCTACGAAACTGGTATAATACATGATAATGGTGACGAGGGCGCAGACCGTAAATGCCACGAATGCGGTGATGAACCATCCGCCGATGACGGAGAACATGCCGGTGATGCGGTAAACGGCACTTTCGCGTCCCCATGCACGGTCGGCAAGTGAAGAGCCCATGGCTACGATAAAGGTCACATACGTGGTAGAGAGGGGCAATTTCATCGTGGTACCGATGATGATGAGCAAGCCCGAAAGGACGAGGTTGACCGAAGCGCGTACTAAGTCGAACGCGGCTCCGTTTTCGAGTATCACATCGTCTTTATTGAAACGGTTGTTTATCCAATTTCGTACGTTGGCAGGGATGACCTTAATCAGGAATTCATTGGTGGCGGTAGCACGTCGTACAATGGTTCTTGCCAAAGCGGACGAGCCGAACATTTCGTCTCCTTCTTCTTGGCGTGAGAGGTCTACCGAGGTCTTGATTACGTTTTGCGCTTTCTTGGAAGTAGCCAGGGCATATACCATGATCAAGCCCGAAAGGAAGAGGAATATCATGGGGGTCTTGGCGGATGACATCAGTGAGCCCATTGTGAAATCGTGGATGCCTACGCCGTTCGAGTTTGTCACATAATCCATATACGATGAATAGCCGGCGAGAGGCACACCAATGAAGTTCACCAGGTCATTTCCGGCGAAAGCCAATGCCAGCGAGAAAGTTCCTAATAAGACAATGATGCGGAAGACATTTACTTTGCACCAGTGCAGGATTTGCATCAACAGGGTGAAGAAGATGAAACATCCTAAAATCAGCATGGAGTTGTGTGCGCTGATCCATTCCAGGGTTTCGGGAGAGATATAAGGTGAACTTTTCAGACCTTGCAGCAGGATGAAGTAGGCGAGTGCCGTTGTAGAGAGGCCTCCGAAGATACCGATGGTCCACGAAAGGTTTTTCTTATAGTTGAAGCTGAAAATCAAGCGGGAGATGTATTGTACCACTGTACCGGCTATAAAGGCGATGGCTACGGATAAGAAAATCGCCATGATGACCGAGAACGCTTTTTCGGTGTTCATCATGTCTCCTAATGAATACATACCTGTTTCATCGCCTAAGATTTTCAGTATTGCCAGGATAAATGTACCTCCCAGAAGTTCGAAGACCATGGATACCGTGGTAGAGGTAGGAAGCCCGAGGGTGTTGAACACATCGAGCAGCACCACGTCGGTGACCATCACCGCCAGCAAGATGCACATGATTTCGTAAAAACTGAAGTTGGACGGTTGGAAGATGCCGTGTCTGGCGATGTCCATCATGCCATTACTCATAATGGCTCCTAAGAAGACTCCTGCGGCTGCTACAATAATGATTGTGCGGAACTTGGCGACTTTCGCGCCTACAGCCGAATTCATAAAGTTCACGGCGTCGTTGCTGACACCCACCAGCAAGTCGAACACTGCCAGCATGAAAAGGAATATCACAATTCCTAAATAAACAGTTTCCATAAAGTTGTTTTAAGATTTCGGTTGCAAAAGTAGGGAAAATAAGTTTAATAGATATTACAAACATGTTACAAATTAAAAGAAAGATAATTTCATGCGTTGTCTCTATGTTTATAAACAGATATTTTGTAACTTTGCGCCCAAGATATTATTAACTTTTAAAGTCCTTTAGCTATGTCAGAAACGAAGAAAATAAAGACAGCGTTGGTATCTGTTTACCACAAAGATGGTTTGGATGAAATTATCCGTTTGCTGGCGGAAGATGGAGTAGAGTTCCTTTCGACCGGCGGTACACGTCATTTTATAGAAGATTTGGGCTATAAATGCCATGCGGTAGAAGACTTGACGGGTTATCCTTCTATTTTGGGCGGCCGTGTGAAGACCCTTCACCCGAAAGTGTTCGGAGGCATCCTGTGCCGCCGTGCGCTGGAAGAAGACCAAAATCAGGTGAAGCAATATGAAATTCCGGAAATAGACTTGGTGATTGTCGACTTGTATCCGTTTGAAGACACTGTGGCTTCGGGTGCAGGCGAGCAGGACATCATTGAGAAAATTGATATAGGTGGTATTTCGTTGATTCGTGCAGCGGCAAAGAACTTCAACGATGTGGTTATCGTGGCGAGCAAAGCCCAATACGCTACATTGCTGGATATCCTGAAGGAGAGGGGAGCGGCTACGACCCGTGAAGAACGCCGCCAGCTGGCTTGTGAAGCTTTCGGTGTATCTTCTTCATACGATACGGCTATCCATAATTGGTTTGCAGGCAAATAAGGCATCGTTTTTTTATTGTCAATTTTCAATTTTGAATTTCAATTATGGGATTATTCTCTTTTACACAAGAAATAGCGATGGACCTTGGTACGGCAAATACCATTATCCTGAGCAATGATAAAATTGTCGTAGACGAGCCCTCGGTGGTAGCTTTAGATCGCCGTACGGATAAGATGATTGCGGTAGGCGAGCGGGCGAAGCTGATGTATGAGAAGGAGAATCCGAATATCCGTACGGTTCGCCCGTTGCGTGACGGAGTGATTGCCGACTTCAATGCTTGCGAGCAGATGATGCGCGGCTTGATTAAAAAGGTAAATCCGGGACGCCGTTTGTTTACACCTTCGCTTCGGATGGTGATTGGCGTGCCTTCGGGTTCCACCGAAGTGGAATTGCGTGCGGTACGTGATAGCGCCGAACATGCCGGAGGACGGGATGTGTATCTGATATTTGAGCCGATGGCGGCTGCTATCGGCATCGGGTTGGATGTAGAAGCTCCGGAAGGCAATATGATTGTCGATATAGGTGGAGGTTCGACCGAGATTGCTGTAATTTCATTGGGCGGTATCGTGTCGAATAACTCGATTCGTATCGCAGGCGACGACTTGACTGCCGATATTCAAGAGTATATGAGCCGCCAGCACAATGTGAAGGTGAGCGAACGTATGGCGGAACGTATCAAGATTCATGTGGGCGCGGCATTGACCGATTTGGGCGATGATGCTCCGGAAGACTACATCGTGCGCGGTCCGAACCGTATCACGGCATTGCCGATGGAAGTGCCTGTATGCTATCAGGAGATAGCGCATTGCTTGGAAAAGAGTATCGCCAAGATTGAAACCGCTGTGCTGAACGCATTGGAGAATACTCCTCCCGAACTGTATGCGGATATTGTGAGCAATGGTATCTACCTGGCAGGCGGAGGGGCTTTGTTGCGAGGCTTGGACAAGCGTCTTACCGATAAAATCAACATTCCGTTCCATATAGCGGAAGACCCGTTGCTGAGCGTAGCGAAAGGTACGGGTATCGCGTTGAAGAATGTAGACCGCTTTTCGTTCTTGATGCGGTAACGGTGTGGTATGCGGAATCTGCTGAATTTCCTGTTGAAATATGATTACTGGCTGCTTTTCATTCTATTGGAAGCGGTCAGTTTCACTTTGTTGTTCCGTTTCAACAATTACCAGGGCAGTGTATACTTCACATCCGCAAGCGGAATGGTGGCATGGGTCGACCAAATGGTGAGTGGCGTTACTTCTTATTTCGGTTTGCGGGAGGTGAATACCGACCTGACACGCCGTAACGTGCAGTTGGAGTTGGAAGTAGAGCGGCTGAGCCGTTCGTTGAGGGCTTATGTGCGCGATAGTGCGGCAATCGAACAGATACGCCGAGAGGCGGCAGATGCTTATTGGGTTACTTCGGCAAGGGTGGTGAACAATAGCCTGACGCGGAGTGACAATTACATTACCATCGACAAGGGCAGTGCAGACAGCGTGTGTGCCGAGATGGGGGTATTGAGCGGGAGTAGTGTCGTAGGTGTGGTTTATCATGTGTCGCGCCATTATGCCTTGGTGCTTCCTGTGCTGAACTCGAAAAGCAACATTAGCTGCAAGATACGCCGTACCGATTACTTCGGTGTGCTGAAGTGGGAGGGAGGCTCGTCACGTTATGCGTGGTTGCAGGATATCCCTCGTCATTCCGAGTTCTCGTTAGGTGATACGGTAGTGACCAGCGGGCATAGTGCTATTTTTCCGGAAGGAGTGCCTGTAGGAGTGGTGGATGACCGTGAGGATAGCCACGATGGACTTTCTTATCATTTGAAAATCCGTTTGTTTACCGATTTTGCCCGTTTGTCGGATGTGAGCGTTATCCGGTATGAAGGACATGCGGAACAGGCGGCGTTGGAAGACAGTGTCAAGGTAAGTAAATAAGATGGGAGGACGGTAGCTGCCGGGCATCGTTCTTTCCGGCAGGCTGGATTTATAGGGATAAATTGCGGATATTTTAATTTTATACATATATAATAAGGAGTGTAAGTCTATGGTTCAAACGTTGCATCGGGTGGTATGGTTTGTGGTGTTGGTGCTGGTTCAGACGCAGATTCTGAATCATGTGCATATTATGGGCTATGCTACGCCGATGGTGTTTATCTACTATATCTTGGCACTCAATTCGGAAATCCCTCGTAAGTCGCTTTTGTTGCAGGCTTTTGCGTTGGGGCTGTGTGTTGATATCTTTGGCAATACGCCCGGTGTCAATGCGGGAGCCACTACATTGATGGCGTTTGTACGCCGTCCCTTGTTGCAGATGCAGATGCTTCGTGAGACCACTGATGATTACGAACCGGGGATACGTATGATGGGGACGGGGGCTTTTCTGCGTTATCTGTCAGGGGCGACACTGGTGTTTGTTGTGGCGGCCCGGTTGATGGATGCATTTAGTTTTGCACATCCTCTTGAGTTGTTGCTTCGCATCGTTACCGATACGGTAATGAGCGTGGTTTGTATATTCTGTATAGACGCAATGAGGAGGAAGAGATAGTGGATCGGAATTATCAATTGTCAAGGCGCAGGTATGTAATCGGTGGAGTGGTGTTGGCGGTAGTCGTTCTCTTCATCATGCGTTTATTTGCCTTGCAGATTATCAATGACGACTATAAAAAGAATGCTGAGAGCAATGCGTTGCTTAAGCGGATACAATATCCCAGTCGGGGAGTGATGTACGACCGTACAGGTAAGTTATTGGTCTATAACCAGCCGGCCTATGATATTACCGTCATCATGAAAGAAATCACCCGTCTTGATACGGCCGACCTGTGTCGTACACTGAAGATTACTCCCGAGTTTGTACGCAAGCGTTTTAAGGATTTGAAAAACCGCCGGCTCAATCCGGGCTATTCTCCTTATACTCATCAAGTGTTCCTTACTCAGCTTTCGGCGGAAGACTGCGGTATTTTTCAGGAAAAGCTGTTTATGTTTCCGGGCTTTTATATCCAGCGTCGTACCATCCGGCAGTACAGCTATTCGGCAGGTGCGCATATCTTGGGGGATATATCCGAAGCTTCACAAAGTGACATTGATAAAGACGAGTATTACGTTCCGGGAGATTTTATCGGAAGTTTAGGTGTGGAACGTTCGTACGAAAAACAGTTGCGGGGAGAAAAAGGAGTGGAAATCTTATTGCGCGATGCTCATGGGCGTATTCAGGGGAATTATATGAATCGTGCATTTGATAAGGCTCCCGTGCCAGGTAAAAATCTGACTTTAAGCCTTGATATAGAACTACAGATGTTAGGCGAACGTTTGCTGGAGGGCAAGATAGGGAGTATCGTGGCGATAGAGCCTTCTACGGGCGAAGTGCTGTGTCTGGTTTCATCGCCTACTTATGACCCGAGCCTGATGATTGGGCGAAACCGGGGGAAGAACCACTTGGTGATGTCGCGCGACCCATGGAAACCTTTGCTTAACCGTGCCATTATGGGTACGTATCCGCCAGGGTCCACGTTTAAGACTACACAAGCTTTGACTTATTTGCAAGAAGGGATTATTACTCCGCAGACGATGTATTCCTGTGTGAAAGGATTCTCTTTTCGCGGACTTCACGTAGGTTGTCATGCCCATCCTTCGCCTTTGCCGTTGATACCGGCCATTGCTACTTCGTGTAACGGTTATTTCTGCTGGGGCCTGTATCACATGATTGGGGCACGTCAGAAGTATGGCTCGGTACAGAAAGCGATGAATACATGGCGGGACTATATGGTATCAATGGGCTTCGGATATAAGCTGGGTATTGATTTGCCTGGCGAGAAGCGGGGAATGATTCCCAATGCCCAGTTTTATGACAAAGCTTATCGTGGTTCGTGGAATGGGTTGACCATTATCAGTATTGCTATTGGGCAGGGTGAGGTGACTGCTACGCCGTTGCAGATAGCCAACTTGGGTGCGACTATAGCCAACCGTGGTTACTTTGTCACGCCTCACGTGGTGAAGGAAATTGAGGGTGAAGAGTTGGACTCGTTGTATCGGAACCGACGTTATACCAGAGTGTCGGAAGCGCATTATGAAGAAGTGGTGCAGGGAATGCGCGCCGCGGTTTTGGGAGGTACATGCCGCATGGCAAACCTGCCCGACATTGAAGTGTGCGGTAAGACAGGTACGGCGCAGAATCATGGGAAAGACCATTCTGCGTTTATGGGGTTTGCGCCGATGAATCATCCGAAAATAGCGATTGCCGTTTATGTAGAGAACGGCGGATGGGGTGCGACTTACGGTGTGCCTATCGGAAGATTGATGATAGAGAAATATCTTACAGGAAAACTGACGGAAGCCGATGAAGCGTTGGCTTCCGATATCCAACACAGAAGAATTGATTATGGCTTACAGGAAAGATAGTTTATGGAAATCGGTTGACTGGTGGACCATTGCGCTTTACATACTTCTCGTAACGTGTGGCTGGTTTAGTGTGTGCGGGGCAAGTTACGATTATGGCGACCCTAATTTCTTCGATTTAAGCACACGTGCGGGTAAACAGCTGATGTGGATAGGTTGCTCGCTGGTGTTGGGGTTTGTACTGTTGATGCTCGAAGACCGCTTGTATGACACTTATGCTTACCTGATTTATGGCGTTTTGTTGATTTTGCTTTTCGGTACGATTTTTAATCCGCATGAGATTAAAGGTTCTCGTTCGTGGATAGTGTTAGGGCCTGTCAGCCTGCAGCCTGCCGAGTTTGCCAAATTTGCCACGGCACTTGCTTTGGCGAAATTTATGGGTGGATATACATTTTCTGTTGACCGCTGGAAGGATATGGCTGCGGCATTGGCCATCATCTTGGTACCGATGTTGCTGATTATATGCCAGAAGGAAACGGGGTCGGCTTTGGTTTATTTGGCTTTCTTTTTAGTACTTTACCGTGAAGGGATGACCGGCTCTATCTTGTTTGCCGGTGTATGTGCGGTGATTTATTTCATTGTAGGCATTCGTTTCAGTGGGGATTTGATGGGGGATGGATTCACATCGTGGGGCGAATTTTCTGTCATGACTTTGATTGTGGTTTTCTCGGCATTGTTGGTCAGTGCTTATTGCAAAGGGAGCCGTAAGCCGGTTATGATGTATATTCTTGGCTTTGGGTTAGGAGTGACATTGCTTAGTCTGCTGTTTTCGCTTTATGTTATTCCGTTCAATGTGGTTTATGTACAACGTGGTTTGTGCGGGATATTGTGTTTGTATCTGATTTATTTGGCTTTGCATGAGCGTATCCGCAATTACATTTATATTTTTCTGTTCGCCATAGGTTCGATAGGTTTTTTCTTTTCTACCGAATATGTGTTCAATAATGTACTCGAGGCCCATCAGCAGGTTCGCATCAAGGTCTTGCTGGGAATGGAAGACGACCCTACGGGTGCTGGTTATAATGTAAATCAAAGTAAGATAGCCATCGGTTCAGGAGGATTTTTAGGAAAAGGTTTCTTGAACGGTACACAGACCAAGCTGAAGTATGTGCCAGAACAGGATACCGATTTCATATTCTGTACGGTAGGAGAAGAACAGGGCTTTGTTGGTTCAGTAGGGGTCATCCTGTTGTTTGCTACGTTTATTTGGAGGCTTATTCATTTGGCGGAGCGGCAGAGTTCCCGTTTTGGTAGGGTATATGGTTACAGCGCATTGAGTATCTTTTTTTTCCATCTTTTTGTGAATGTGGGGATGGTTTTGGGATTGACTCCCGTTATAGGCATTCCGCTTCCATTCTTCAGTTATGGAGGATCTTCGCTTTGGGGATTTACCATTTTATTATTTGTTTTCTTGCGTATTGATGCCGCCCGTGAGCGATAGCCGGATGCCTGCATCGGTAATTCCGTTTAAGCAGGAGTCTTTCATGATATGGATTAACTGCAGCAATGTGTCGGTTGGCGTCAAGTTTATCTCTCCTGTGGTTTGGATATATTGATATAACTTGCTGGCATTGCCTTTTCCCTTCCATTCTCCTTGTGGGGAGGCGAGTTCTAATTGGAAGGTGTCTGCAGCAATGGAATCTGTATGATGGAGTAAAACAATCCAGATATTCTGATACGGGTACATTTCCGTGTGCCGGATTCCGATTTCCAATGCATATCGGTGTCCCGCTATCGAATCGGCTATCGCAAACGAAAGTGTATCTGATTGTTTCCAGCCTTTGGTGGATACGTGATGATACTGGTGATAAACGGTCGTTTCATTGAAACAACTGGTCATCAATATGCTTATTAAGACAGCCGGTAACAGGAAAGTCAGTTTAAGCGGTTTCATGGAGTGTTTAAGTAGGTTTTGGTTAATGCGTATGGCTTGATGATTCCATAGCATACGAACGATGTAGTGGAAACAAATAAGTGCTGAATACATCATCCGTATGCTATGGAAATGTGTTTAGCCATTGATGGCAGTCGTTTCACCGTTGTCCGTTGGTTTGTTTTTCGGGCGTCGGTTATTGTTGCGGTTACGGTTGTTTCTCGGTTTGTTTTCGTTAGCGGCAGGTCTGTTGGGAACCGTACTGTCAGCTGTTGCAGGCATATTGCTTTGGGCAGTTACGGTTGGCAGTTTCTTCTGCGGTTGTTTGATAGGTCCTGCTGGAAGCTGCTTGCCTTCTCCTTGCTGGGCCGTTGCCTGTAGCTCTTCGTTTTTGCTATCCGTACGTTCGCTCTTTGCTTTTTGTTTCTTTCCAGTGGGAGCCGTATTTTTGGTTTCGGTAGTGCTTGTGTTCGGTTTGTTTCCTCCGTTGGATTTTGCGTTTTGAGCAGGGGTGCTGCCACCTTTTTTCTTTTTCTTTTTTTTGTTTTTGTCAAATCGCGTTACGCTTTCTTGTTCCAGCAAGTCGCGGGGTTTCGTATGTTTTGTTATATCTTCGGCAGTTAGTTTCTCAGGCTTTTCGCCTTGTTTGTTCATGTTGATAATTTCAAAAGCTTGACGTGCGGTGAGGGTTACCTCATTGGCAAGAAAGTTTTTATCTGTAGAATAAGTGACGGTACCAGCCAGAATATCAGCTTTAAAATAGTAATAAGTAGAATCAGCTGTTTCCAGTGTGATTTCTTTGCTGGGTAAGCGTTTCAGGCATTCCACGTAGGCATCTACTTCATAATTTAAGCAGCATTTTAATTTGGCGCACTGGCCTGCCAGCTTTTGCGGGTTGAGCGAGATATCTTGGTAGCGGGCAGCGCTTGTAGAAACAGAAACAAAGTTGGTAATCCATGTAGCGCAGCATAGTTCGCGTCCGCAAGGTCCGATGCCACCAATGCGCCCTGCTTCCTGGCGTGCGCCGATTTGTTTCATTTCAATACGTACGCGAAACACTTCGGCCAAGACTTTGATGAGTTGGCGGAAGTCTACACGTTCATCAGCAATGTAATAAAAGATGGCTTTGTTTCCGTCTCCTTGGTATTCCACATCGCCTATTTTCATTTGCAGCCCCAGTTGTAAGGCTATTTGCCGCGAGCGTATCATGGTGTCGTGTTCGCGGCTTTTCGCTTCATGGTATTTTTCCATGTCTACAGCTTTCGCTTTGCGGTAGATACGGCGTATTTCAGCATCGGGTTTGATGTTGGCTTTTCGCATTTGAAGGGGCACAAGTCGTCCTGTTAAGGTCACAGTACCGATGTCATGTCCTGGGCTTGCTTCTACGGCTACAATGTCGCCCTTTTCCAGCCGAATCCGGTTGCTGTTCTTGTAATATCCCTTTCGGGTGTTTTTAAACTGTACTTCCACCATGTCTTCTGTTTCGGCGTTTCCGGGGATATCTGCCAGCCAGTCGTATGTGTTCAGTTTGTTGTCTTGTTTCCCGCAGCCTTTGCAGCAAAGCGAGCCGCTTCCGTTTTTTAATATAAATTTATTCATCTTGTTGTTTGCTATTTTATCAATTACGATTTATTTTTTGCTATTTACTTTTCCATGTTGTATTTATGTAAATAGTTAAATGGTAAATCGAATTATCGTTTCACTAATAATACTATGATTTTCAGCACAAAATCAAAGAAAACGAATTTGGGGTTCGCATTCTGTTCGATATGTTGTGCTGCTTCTTGCAGTTCATTGAAAATGCCCATTACGTTCCGTTCGTTGATGAACGGAGCGAAGCGGACTGCAAATTGTTTTTCTTCGCGCGCTAAATAGTTCATCTCGGGACAGTGGAAGTTGTAGATGAAGTTTTCGCGCAACATCCGTTCGCAGTAGTCTAAAAAGTTCTTTTGCCGTTCTCGCCCCATAGAGGCTACTTGTTCGCTCCATGCCTTCAACTCTTTCAGCTTACGGGCGTAAGCAAGTCGCATCAGCGAGGTAAACAGGTCGAAGAACGTACGTCGCTCTTCACCTAATCGTATGCTTGCTATAGCGGTAATGATGCTGCCTTCTGCCAAATGGGCGATTTCATGACTGTCTTCTTCCGAAAGCATATAGCGGGAAGCAAGCATGGAGGCAATGTCTGTTTCAGGCAAAGGCGGTAGCCGGAAACGCTGCATACGGCTTGTCAGCGTGGGCATCAGCATATCGGGCGATTCGCTTACCATTAGGAACACAGTGCGGGCGGGAGGCTCTTCTAACAGTTTGAGGAGTTTGTTGCCGCATTCGGTGTTCATTTTTTCGGGTAGCCAGATTAGCATGATTTTAAATTGGCTATGCGAAGGTTTGAGCGAAAGGGCGCGTTGTATTTCGTCGCTTTCGTTCACAAATATTTGTGCTTGTTGGTTTTCTGTCCCTATCCGTGCCAGCCACATGGGCAGATCAAAGTAAGGAGTGTCCAATAACTGTTGTCTCCATTCGCTCAGGTAATCAGCCGATACGGTGTGTCCGCTTTTTTTCTTTACGACAGGAAAAGCGAAATGTACGTCAGGATGAGCGTATTTATTCATCATCAGGCAGGAAGGACATTTCCCGCACGCATCTTCGCCGTTTGGATTTTCGCAAGTAAGATAATGTGCGAACGCCAGTGCCAGCGGTAGCTTTCCGCTTCCCGAAGGACCGCAGAATAGCATCGCATGAGGGACACGTCCTTCACCGACCAGCGTCAACAGATGCTGTTTCGCCTCATTTTGCCCTATGACGTCTCTCATGTACATGATTCAATAGATGGCTTTAGCTACGCGGCTTACACTTTGTGCGGCGCCTACCGTATAAAAATGAATGCTTGGCACTCCGTGCGCCATTAACTCGCGGCATTGCCGGATGCACCACTCTATACCTACTTCAGCGGCTTCGGCATCGGTCTTGCATTTTACGGCTTCTGCCACTAATTCTTGCGGCAGGTCGACTTTGAATGTCTTGGGAATGACGGACAATTGCGACAATTTGCTGAAAGGTTTGATACCGGGAATAACCGGTACATTGATACCTTCCGCACGCAAACGCTCTACAAAGGCGAAATACTTCCGGTTGTCGTAAAACAGTTGGGTTACGGCGTATTGTGCTCCGGTATCTATTTTCTTTTTCAGCCAGTAGATGTCTTGTTCTATGTTGGGCGCTTCTTCGTGTTTTTCGGGATAGCATGCCACTCCGTACCCGAACGGGTGTACGGGTTGCTTGATGGGTGACCCGTCGACAAAAATGCCACGGTTGAAATCGTTGATTTGTTCCTCCAGTTCAAGGGCATGGCTGTAGCCTCCTTCTTCGGGGGTGAAAACGGATTGGTGTTTTGCTTTATCGCCCCGAAGCACCAATAAGTCTGTAATGCCAAGAAATTGCAAGTCGAGCAGCATGTATTCGATATCCTCACGGGTAAATCCGCTGCATAATACGTGTGGAACTACCGGTATGCCGTATTTGTTCTGGATAGCCGCGGCAACAGCTACTGTACCCGGACGGCGCCGGATGCGTTTCCGTTCGAATAATCCGTTGCCCAGCTCGGTATAGACATATTCACTTCGATGGGTGGTTATATTGATGTACTTCGGGTCGAACTCGCGGAGCAAGTCGATGGTTTCGTACACCTTCTCGATGCCTGTCCCTTTCAAAGGTGGCAGGATTTCGAACGAGAACGCGGTCTTTTCCGAAGACTTTATTAATTCGATTACTTTCATTCTTAATTTTTGTTGTTAGATTAGGTAACGGCAAAAATAAGAAAAATCTTGCATTCATGCCACAGAAATCGGTAATTAAAAATTAAGAAACTGTTTTGTTTTCTAAGAGCCTGTTTAATTTTTCAGCAATGGCATGTCTTGTTATGGTTACAATACGGGTGTGAGCAGATGTGCAAACCAGCCGACAAAACGTTTCCACGGTTTGCGGTTGCGGTATACGTCGCGTGTCATAACCGTACTGTTTTGCTTGTCTTCGTCAAAGATATGCGTTAATTGGCCGGTGATAGGCAAGTCGAAAAGGAAGGCGTTTACTTCATAGTCGTAACGCAAGCTGCGGCTGTTTAAGTTCGTGCTGCCTACGGTGCAGAAACGGTCGTCTATCATCATTACTTTCGAGTGGTGGAAACCTCCGTTGTAGATATAGATGCGCGCCCCTTTCTTGCGCAGTTTGTTGGCGAAGTAGAATCCGGCATCCGGTGTAAATTTGATGTCCGATTTGCCGGGTATCATGATTTCTACTTTTACGCCCCGTTCCAATGCCCGTTCGATGGCACGACGTATGCTTACCGTAGGTACAAAGTAAGGGTTGATGATTTGTATTTTATGTTCGGCGGCATCGATAGCGGCGATATAGGCGTGGCGCATCGCTTTAGGATGGGTTTTCGGGATGCGTTGCACGATAGCTACTTGTCCGCCCGCATGGGCAGGAGGTGCGTTTAACGAATCAAGGCTATACGGGAAATAGGTCTTCCCTTCGAGGTTTTCTCCCACTTCTTTCTTCCATGTATCGGCAAAAGCGTGCTGTAGTTCGTTTACGGCAGGGCCTTGAATACAGAGGTGCATGTCTCTCCACGGACCGATTTTGGGCAATCCGTTGATATAATAATCGGCGATGTTCATTCCGCCTGTATAGCCTGTCCGGCCGTCGATAACTACAATTTTCTGGTGGTCTCGGCTTGCTATGTGGTTGAAGTAAGGAAAGGTTATGGGGTCGAACGTTACAATATCAATGTCTTTGCTTTTCAGGTTGCGTAAGTGTCGCTTTCGTAAAGGACGGTTATTGGACATATTTCCGAAGGCATCAAACATGGCACGCACTTCTACTCCTTCTTGGGTTTTCGTAGCCAGTAAGCCGAACAAGGCATTGGCTATCGAGTCGTTTCTGAAATTGAAATATTCTAAATGTACGTGATGGCGTGCTTTGCGTATTTCGGCGAAGAGGTGGTCGAATTTTTCCCGCCCGCTTGGTAGGAGGGTTAGCTGGTTGTTGTTGATGATTTTATATCCTTCACCTCTTAAGTAGCGTGCAAACACAGAATCGGAAGGCAGCCAATCTGTTGTTTGGGTACATGCCGTGTTTACGTAGAAAAAAGGAAATAAGCAGGCTATGGCAAGTTTGAAATATCGTTTGTGTAGTTCTTTCATCTCATTTAGTTTTAGAATTGCAAAAATACGGAATAAAGCAATACGCCGTAAGCCTGTGCTCTGGTATTTTCTGCGGATGTGAAGTTTAGACCGTAAATAATGCGAATCGGACAAAGAATAAGAGGGAATTCATTTAAGAAGCTGTTTTGAATTTCTCCAAAAAGTTTTTCTTGGCTTGATGTATCCGTTTTCGTGTGTGCTTTGGGCGATTTTTTGGTCCTTTTCGCTCCTGTTCTTCGTCAGATAGCCCGCTATCTTCCTCATCACAGAAGCGAAAATGCCTCAAAAACTCATCCCAAATCATCGCACGATAAATTCAAAACAGCTTCTAAGATAGCATATTTCCTGCAAATCCAGTAACCGATGTCGTGCGGCATAACTTTTGCAAATTGTTTTTCGTGATATTGCATGGATTTCGTTAACTTTGCTTTTTGTTGATGGAAAGCCTTTGGCTACGCGATAACAAATTGAAATGATATGAACGGAACATTTATCTTGCTTACGATTGCTGTTTATTTCGGCATTTTATTGTTAGTGGCACATTTTACTTCGGTGCGCAACAGTGATAACGATGCTTTCTTCCGGGGAAACCGGCGGTCGCCTTGGTATGTCGTTTCTTTTGGGATGATTGGCGCTTCGCTCTCGGGAGTGACTTTCGTTTCGGTGCCAGGTATGGTGCGGGGCATTGATTTGACTTATATGCAGACTTGCTTAGGCTTTTTTGTGGGCTATCTGCTTATCGCCCATGTGTTGCTTCCGCTTTATTACCGGCTCAATCTTATTTCCATATACACTTACCTGCAAACCCGTTTGGGTGAACGGTCGTATAAGACGGGTGCGTCGTTTTTCTTGGTGTCGAAGATGCTGGGGGCGGCGGCAAGGCTTTATTTGGTTTGTTTGATTTTGCAGCATTATGTGTTCGATGCTTATCGTGTCCCTTTTGTGTTGACAGCGGTAGGAACGGTGGTACTGATATGGCTGTACACCCGTAAAAGCGGGATACGTACGATTGTTTGGACCGATAGCTTGCAGACATTTTGTTTGTTGGCGGCCTTACTCCTTATTATATATAAGGTAGTAGTGACGTTGGGAATGGATTGGCAGACTGCGGTTCATGCGGTGGCAAGCAATGAGCATAGCCGGATATTTGTGTTCGACGACTGGCATTCGAAACAGAATTTTTTC
This sequence comes from uncultured Bacteroides sp., assembly GCA_900546355.1. Taxonomy (GTDB): domain Bacteria; phylum Bacteroidota; class Bacteroidia; order Bacteroidales; family Bacteroidaceae; genus Phocaeicola. Next base: position 30,854 of record URCM01000007.1, on the reverse strand, counting down.
AAGCAATTCTTCAGCGGTATTTTCATTACCATTGTTATGACGGGGCTTGACCAGGACATGATGCAGAAAAACCTGACGTGCCGCAATCTGAAAGAAGCGCAAAAGAACATGTACTGTTATGGTTTCTCTTTTGTACCGGTCAATTTTTTGTTTCTGGTATTGGGCGTTTTGTTATTGCTTGCCGCTCCACAGCTGGGCGTGTCATTGCCTGTGCGGGGAGATGATATCCTTCCGATGTTTGCGGCAGAAGGCTATTTAGGACCAGTCGTTTTGGTTTTGTTTACCATTGGTATCATTGCCGCCGCTTTCTCAAGTGCCGATTCGGCATTGGCTGCGCTCACTACCAGCTTCTGTATTGATATATGGGAAGTGGGCAGGTTTTCCGAAGGTAAGGCGCAACGCATCCGGCGTTGGACGCATATCGGTGTTTCCATCGCTTTTGTAGGTTGCATTTTGGCTTTTGAAGCGATAGGCAGCTCCAGTGTAATCGATATGATTTATGTATTGGCTTCGTATACGTACGGGCCGTTGTTGGGAATGTTTGCCTTTGGTATGTTTACCCGGAGACAGCCCCGTGACCGTTTTGTTCCTTGGGTCGCCCTGCTTTCTCCTGTCGTTTGTTATGTGACAGACCGGTTGGTTTTTAAGTATACCGGATATGCTTTTGGTTATGAAATGCTGATGGTAAACGGATTGCTGACATTCGCTGGCTTGTGGATGTTGAGCCGTAAAGTGTTAAAAAGCTGATGCATAACATAAAAATTACTATTTGTAGTTCGGGGAAAACCTTGTAATTTCGCACCCGAAATGAAACAACCTAAACAATGGTATCATGAAGACACTGATAATAACTCTGTTTTGCGGACTGATGACAGTCAATACGCTTTTTGCCAAGGGATTCGAGCGTCCGATGTCCGCCGATTATCAAAAAGGGGTAGAAGCCCTGAATGAAGGTGACATACAGCAAGCCTATATTAGTTTGACGAATGAACTGGATGTCCATCCGGAGAACGGTTATGCGCATTGCTATATGGCATTGGTATGTAACTTTTGCGGAGATGCGAAATTGGCCTTTCATGCGGTAAACGAAAGCTTGCGTTTTATACCGAAGGCAGATAGTGAATATCGTGCGTTTGCTCATTACACTCGCGGTATGTTGCTTATGAATGCGAAAGCATACGTTGAGGCTGAAAAAGATTTGAATGAAGCTATCCGCCTGACTCCGTCGGATGTGGAAAATTACAAAGCGCGCGCGGAGGTTTATATGAATATCGGTAAGTACGAAGAGTCGTTGGCCGACTTGCAGACAGCGATGAAGCTGGATAGCCACGCGGATGTGTACGACTTGATGATGCAGTTGATTGAAGCCAATCCCGACCCTGTGTTTTTCGACCAGGTAACCTCTGCTTTCAGCAACGCTACGGCATCTCGTTGAGTTTTTACGATTCAGAAAAACGGCTGACATAAGGTGTATGCAGGTTTAGATACATGAATGTCTGCATTCGCCCACTAACATACCCCCAGAAAACGAATATATACTGCATGAGTGGTTGAATATATACTGCGTCTGCCCGCGGATATATACTTCATCAACGAAGTCAGTACTACTGCGTTTTTTGGGGGTATGTGTTGATTGGACATATAATTGCGCCTCAAACACGATTAGTAATCGTCACACTGCACGATTAGTAATCGTGCAGGTGTAGCAGTTATATTGCTTGCCGTCCATGAATAAATCAGGTGGGCGGTGCGGCTTATTGGAGCCGGATTTGTTGACTGGGGGCTTCGCCCCGTGTCCGTCTTAACGATTATGAATATCGTTTCGGAAGGCGGTAGAGGATGCAGAGTATGGCTATTGCCCCCAATGCCATGGGATAATATAAATAAGGTATGATGTGGAGCGGGGATAGTCCTGTCAACCCCGCTGCGATAAGTATTTGCGCTCCATACGGAATGACTCCTTGCACTACGCAGGAGAAAGTATCCAGTATACTGGCACTTTTCCGTTTGTCTACCCGGTATTCTTCGGCTATTTTACTTGCTAACGGGCCTACGGTAATGATGGCGATGGTATTGTTTGCCGTACATAGGTTGGCAAGGCTTACTAAGGCGGCGATACTGAATTCGGCACCCCGTTTGCTGCGGATGTGCTCGGTCAGCCGGTGCAGGATGTAGTCTATTCCTCCGTTGAACCGGATAAGTTCTAACATTCCTCCTGCCATGAGGGTGATGATAATCAGTTCACCCATTCCCAATATGCCTTCTCCCATGGAGCCGAACCAGCCGAACAAGTCGAACGAACCGTAGGCCAGTCCGATGATGCCAGTAGAAAGCAATCCGAGCACCAGTACCAACGTGACATTGATGCCAGCAATGGAAGTACCTAAAACAATCAGGTAGGGGACGATTTTTATCCATTCGATGGCTTGTACTTCCGGATGGGCTTCGGTTTGCATGCCATATATGATGTAGTAGACAAAAACGAGCAAGGCTGCCGGAAGGGCAATTAAGAAATTCACCCGGAACTTGTCGCGCATGACGCATCCTTGGGTGCGGGTGGCGGCTATGGTTGTATCGGAGATGAAAGAAAGATTGTCGCCGAAGAAAGAACCGCCAACAACAATAGCTGTCATAAAGGCCAGGCTGATATCGGTTTTGGCCGCGATGCCCGCAGCTACCGGGGCAAGGGCGACAATGGTGCCTACTGATGTGCCGATGGAAAGCGAAATAAAGCAGGAGGCGAGGAATACACCCGCCAGCAGCAGGTTTTCGGGCAGCAGCCAAAGAGTCAGGTTGACGGTAGCGTCAATGGCTCCCATTGCTTTTGCCGATTGGGCAAACGCTCCGGCAAGGATGAATATCCAAATCATCAGCATGATATTGGTATTGGCTGCCCCCGACGAGTATTGCAGGATGCGGTCGTTCAGGCTTAACCCTTTGGTTGTAGCGACTGCATAGATTGAAGCGGTCAGAAAGGCAATGGTAATAGGGACTTTATAGAAATCGTTGACGATGATAGAAGTCACCAAATACATGCAGAGAAATACTACAAGCGGCATCAATGCCCAGCCGTTGGGCTTGTTCACGATGGGGGTCAGTTTGTTGTAATCCATGTTGTATATCAATTAAAAAGAATGCCGCAAAGATAATGCTTTTTTGTGAAACAGAAATGGATGTACCGTGAATGGGGATACGGTACATCCATTTTAGGAACTGTTTTGAATTCATCCCCAATCATCGCACGGAAACGGATGCGTCAAGACGGGAAAACTTTTTGTGGGAATTCAAGACATTTCTTGGTATAGCTTGACAGGGGTTACAGCGTCACCCCAGTCTTGAAGATGGCTATTTCGCGGTAATTCTTTTTTTCGTTGTTTACCCATTCGCCACTGGCTACTTGGATTACATAGTCGATAAAACGGCGGCAGGTGGCTTCCATGGGTTCGTTTTCTACAATGACTCCGGCGTTGAAGTCAATCCATCCGGGCTTGTGGGCTGCCAGACGAGAATTGGTGGAGATTTTCATGGTAGGAACAAATGTGCCGAAAGGTGTGCCGCGTCCGGTAGTAAACAGCACCAGGTGACATCCGCATGAAGCCAGTGCTGTAGCGGCTACCAAGTCGTTTCCAGGAGCCGAGAGCAGGTTTAATCCTTTGGTCTGCAAGCGTTCGCCGTATGCCATGACCCCCGATACATAACTCTTTCCGCACTTTTGTGTGCATCCCAGTGCTTTTTCTTCCAAAGTAGAGATACCTCCGGCTTTGTTTCCCGGCGAAGGATTTTCGCCTACCGGCTCTCCGTGTGATAAGAAATATTCTTTGAAATCATTAATCAGGTGTACGGTTTGTTCGAACAGTTCCGGGGTTTTGCAGCGGTTCATCAGGATGGTTTCAGCACCGAACATCTCGGGCACTTCAGTCAATACGGAAGTACCGCCTTGCGCGATGAGGTAGTCGGAGAACATGCCTAATAACGGATTGGCTGTAATGCCAGAGAATCCGTCCGAGCCTCCGCATTTCAATCCTACCCGCAATTCAGACAAAGGAATGTCTTCGCGTGTATCTTGCTTGCATTTGGCGTATAGGTCGCGCAGTATTTTCATGCCTTCTTCGAATTCATCGTCTACTTTTTGCGCCACCATGAATCGGATGCGGTCTTCGTCGCATGAGCCGACAAATTCACGGAAAATGTCCGGCTGGTTGTTTTCACATCCTAATCCGACGACTAATACAGCTCCGGCATTGGGGTGGAGCACCATGTCGCGCAGAATCTTTTTCGTGTTTTCGTGGTCTTCGCCCAGCTGTGAACATCCGTAGTTGTGCGGGAAAGCTACGATGGCGTCAATCCCTTCTTCGTTTGTCTCACGGCGTAAGGCTTCTGCAAGCTGGTTTACAATGCCGTTTACGCAGCCCACGGTCGGTATAATCCATATTTCATTGCGGATACCCACATCACCGTTTTTGCGGCGGTATCCTTTGAAGGTACGGTTCTCGTGCGCGATGTCTAACGATACTGTTGTGGGATTGTAAGTGTATTCCAGTAATCCGGCAAGATTTGTCTTGATTTCCTTTTCGCTGATCCAGCTTCCTTGCGGTACAGGTTTTGTGGCGTGTCCGATAGGATAGCCATATTTAATGATATTTTCTCCTTCGTTGAAGTCTTTCAGCGTGACTTTGTGCCCAGCGGGGATGTCTGTTTTCAGCGTAATCTTTTGTCCGTCTGCTTGGATGGTTTCTCCTGCTTTCAGAGGAGTGATGGCGACAGCTACGTTATCTGCCGGATTGATTTTCAAATAGGTTGTTTCCATAAATAGTGGTTATGATTAATCGTTGTCTTTTCTGTGCGTCTCTAAATAGAAGTCGATGTTCTCTATTGCTAACAGGTTGATGGGCATATAGTTGCACTCTTTCACTTCTTTCTTAAGAATCAGATGGTTGCAAAGGCTTTCCACGCTGTTGTAGCCTTGCAAGGTGGGTTGCTGGGTGATGATGAAGTCAATACTTCCTCTTCGCAGGCAATCGACGTTACGCTGTAGCAGGTCATATCCCATCAGGTGGAAGTTTTTCTTTCCATGTCTTTCCATATATTCCCCGATGATATGTGCTTTTGAGTTGAAGGTGATGCCATATTCGATGGTTGGATATTGCTCGAAAAACTTGTCTAATAGTGTTTCGTCTTCATGGGGTTGTTTGGCATACAGGTTCAGTTCATATAGAATGGTGTCGGGGTGATGCTCTTGCATATAAGCATGGAATCCTTCTTCACGGTGCAATTGCTGGTTCGACCCCAACCTGCCTTCACTGATTTGACGGAATACGACCAGTTCTTTCGCTCCTTGCATCAGCATGTGCATCATTCGTGCGGCGAAACATCCGCTTTGCCGTGCATGTTGTCCGTAGAAAGAAAGTGGCTTCAGTTCGGGAATGTTCGAGTCTATAAATATATAAGGTATAGCGCGGGCTTGTAGTTCGCCTATAAAGTCAGCCGTTTCCGAGGCGATAGTGGGCGAGATAATCACTCCGTCGGGCGACTGTTCCAGCAATTTTTCTCCGTTCTTGCGAAAGTCCCCTAATGTATATTGGTCGTAATAGGCGGCTATCAGGGAGATGTTGAAGTCGGAAAAGGCTTTGATAGCTTGTCGCATACCGTTCTCTACGTATGTCCAATATTCGCCTTCCGAGTGCAGGGGCAGCAGGCAGGCAAAGATATACTTTTTATTCGATGCTAGTGCGCTGGCATACATATTGGGCTGGTAATCGAGCCGTTTCAGTATCTCTTCCACTTTCTTCCGGCTTGCTTCCGACACTCCGCTACGCCCGTGAAGCACACGGTCGACCGTGCCGACCGATACTCCTGCCAGATGGGCTATATCCTTAATACGGATGCGTTCTGCTTGTTCATTCATGTCTTTATATCTTAAAAATATGTTTTAAAAGATGGTTTGTGATATGTCTGGAAAAAATATGGATACAAATATATTACTTTTTTTGGTATTTAAAAAATAAACCGTACCTTTGTGTGCGCACACAAAGCGGATATTTGTTGCATGGGATGTGCCGATGATGGTATTTTATCAAACATGAAGTATAAATAGTATAAAAATTATTAGCAATGGGAAAAATTGTTACTTTAGGCGAAATCATGTTGCGGTTGTCAACGCCGGGCAATACGCGTTTTGTACAGTCGGATAGTTTTGACGTTGTTTATGGCGGTGGCGAAGCAAATGTAGCCGTCAGCTGTGCCAACTATGGTCATGACGCATATTTTGTGACTAAATTGCCTAAGCATGAAATTGGACAATGTGCCCTTAACGCTTTGCGTAAATATGGTGTGAAGACCGATTACATTGCCCGTGGCGGTGACCGTCTGGGTATTTATTACCTTGAGACAGGTGTTTCGATGCGTCCGAGCAAGGTGATTTACGACCGCGCTCACTCTGCTATTGCCGAAGCTGAGCCTTCTGATTTCGATTTCGATGCCATCATGGAAGGTGCCGACTGGTTCCATTGGTCAGGTATCACTCCGGCTATTTCCGACAAAGCTGCCGAATTGACCCGTTTGGCTTGCGAAGCTGCCAAACGTCATGGAGTAACCGTATCGGTAGACTTGAACTTCCGTAAAAAACTGTGGACAAAGGAAAAAGCTCAGTCTATCATGCGCCCGTTGATGCAATACGTTGATGTATGTATCGGTAATGAAGAAGACGCCGAACTTTGTTTGGGATTCAAGCCCGATGCCGATGTGGAAGGTGGAAAGACCGATGCCGAAGGCTATAAAGGCATTTTCACTGCAATGGCGAAAGAATTCGGATTCAAGTATGTCATCTCTACGTTGCGCGAATCGTTCTCGGCTACTCATAATGGCTGGAAGGCAATGATTTACAACGGTAAGGAATTCTATACTTCAAAACGTTACGACATCAATCCGATTATCGACCGTGTAGGTGGTGGTGACTCATTCTCTGGCGGTATTATCCACGGTTTGTTGACCAAACCGACTCAAGGTGAAGCATTGGAATTTGCCGTAGCTGCATCTGCATTGAAACACACCATCAACGGTGACTTCAACCTGGTTTCTGTAGAAGAGGTAGAAGCATTGGCTGGCGGTGACGCGAGCGGTCGTGTACAACGATAAATCTTTTTATTCACCACGGATTACGCAGATTTATTAGTTTGATGAAATATCTGTGTAATCTGTGGTGGGGAATTCATAATCTTAAAACTTTAAACAGTGGCAAAATTTGATAAGATAGCTGTGTTGAACAAAATCGGTTCAACCGGTATGGTGCCTGTGTTCTACCATAAAGACGCAGAAGTGGCAAAGAAAGTGGTTAAGGCTTGCTATGATGGCGGCGTGCGTGCTTTCGAGTTTACAAACCGTGGTGACTTCGCCCATGAAGTGTTTGCCGAGGTGGTGAAGTTCGCCGCTAAGGAATGTCCTGAAATGGCGATGGGCGTAGGTTCTGTAGTAGACCCCGCTACGGCTGCCCTCTACATCCAGTTGGGAGCTAATTTTGTGGTAGGTCCATTGTTCAATCCCGAAATCGCCAAGGTATGTAACCGCCGCTTGGTTGCTTATACTCCTGGATGCGGAAGTGTGTCTGAAGTAGGTTTTGCGCAAGAAGTAGGATGTGACTTGTGTAAGATATTCCCAGGTGATGTACTGGGACCGAAGTTGGTGAAAGGTATGTTGGCTCCGATGCCGTGGTCGAAACTGATGGTGACTGGCGGTGTAGAGCCTACTCAAGAAAATCTGACTTCATGGATTAAGGCAGGCGTATTCTGCGTAGGTATGGGCTCGAAGCTGTTCCCGAAAGACAAGGTGGCGGCTGAGGACTGGGCTTACATTACCGATAAATGTAAGGAAGCATTGGGCTATATTGCAGAAGCCCGTAAATAAAGATTCGGAACGAAAGTTCATTTTGTTTAAAGGTGTATAAAGCGAGAAGCATCGTAAGGCGTGCGTAGGCATGCTTACGGTGCTTTCTATGTATCCTAAAATAAGACATTGCTTATAGACAGCGTGCGGAGGATGCTTTCTTATTCTTTTTCGATGTCTTTTAATCCTTCTTTGATGTCGTTTACAAAATCGTTGGCTTTATCCATAAAGTCATTAAATTGCTCTTTCAATTCTTCATGGTTGAATTCGGCGGCTTTATCCGACATTTCTTCCGAAAACTTTTCCAATTCTTTTTTTTTGCTCTTCGGTCATGTCTTGCAAAACTTTTTTCCCTTTTTCATTGATTTCACGATATTCTTCACCTACCCGTTTCCAGTCTTCGTCGGTATAGGTAGAGGCGTTACGTAAGGTTTCTTCGGTCAGTGTTTTCATGTCGTTCATGTAGTCTTGGGCACTGTAGCTGGTACATGCGGTGAGGCATATACCGGCAAATCCGATGGCAAAGGTAAGATGAGATAGCTTTTTCATACATAAATGCATTTTGATGTGAGTATACACAAAGGTAAATAATTTTTTTGGAGTCTGACGGTTAAAGGAAATATTTTCTTTATTTTTGCGATAGATTCAGAAACTAAAATTTATATCCATGAAAAAACAAATTCTTATGTATGTGTTGTTGGTGCTGTGCCTTTCGGCTTCGGCATCTTCTGGAAAACAATTGTTCAATGATAGCTGGCGGTTTCATTTAGGTGATATCACAGGGGCGCAAAACGAAGTGTTTGATGATGGCACTTGGAGAGAATTGGCGCTTCCGCACGACTGGAGTATCGAAGGATGTTTTGACAAGGATGCGCCAGCCGGTAATGATGGAGGTTATCTTCCTACTGGCATCGGATGGTACCGTAAGGTGTTTGAATTACCCAAAGCTATTGAGGGCAGGAAATACCAACTTTATTTTGAGGGAATCTATATGAACTCGGAGGTTTATGTCAACGGGCAGCGTGCTGGCGGGCATCCGTATGGCTATTCTTCGTTTTTTGTAGATATCACATCGTATGTGAAAACGGGAAAGAATACAGTGGCGGTCAGAGTAGATAATTCGCAGCAGAAGAATTGCCGTTGGTATACAGGTTCGGGAATTTACCGTAATGTATGGCTGATTGAAAGTGGATTGGTGCACATTGCCAATTGGGGCATTCAGGTAACCACTCCCGACCTGCATACAGCTGTTGTTAAGACTGACATTGAGAACGAAACGGATGAAAGGAAAACACTTGAAGTACAAACAGAGGTATCCGGACAGCGGCAGGCTGATACGATTGTGCTGGAGCCGGGCGCACGGATTGGCGTAACACATACCTTGGCATTATCCGATGCAAAGCCTTGGTCGCCCGATACCCCAAACTTGTATACTGCCCGCATCACCGTGACCGAAGAGGGGAAAACAGTGGATTGTAAAGAAGAACGCTTCGGTTTCCGTACTTTGGCCTATTCAGCTGTAAGAGGTTTTCTGCTGAATGGAAAGGCTATCTTGTTGAATGGGGGATGCCTGCACCACGATAACGGCATTTTGGGAGCGGCTGCATACGACCGTGCTGAATGGAGGAAGGCAGAGCTGATAAAACAGGCAGGCTTCAATGCTGTACGTACTTCGCATAATCTACCCTCGGAAACTTTCCTTCATGCTTGCGATGAGTTGGGGCTATTGGTTATCGATGAAGCGTTCGACGGCTGGCGTGATGCCAAGAATACGTATGATTATCATACCTTGTTTGACGAATGGTGGGCACGTGACATTATGGCGATGATACTCCGTGACCGCAATCACCCCAGCATCTTTTGCTGGAGTATCGGTAATGAAGTAATCGAACGGAAGAAATTAGAGGTGGTGACTACGGCACGTAAACTGGCAGGCCTTTGCCGCAAACTTGACCCGACACGTCCGGTGACATCGGCGCTTGCCGCATGGGACAACGACTGGGAGATATATGACCCATTGGCTGAGGCACACGACATTGTCGGTTACAATTATATGATTCATAAATCAGAAAGTGATCACCGGCGTGTTCCATCCCGTATCATGATGCAGACCGAATCGTATCCCAACGACGCTTGGAAGAATTTTCGTAAAGTAAAAGACCATGCATACATTATCGGTGATTTTGTATGGACGGCGGTAGACTATATCGGTGAGTCGGGCATTGGACGCTGGTATTACGAAGGCGATGTGCCGGGTGAGCATTACCACCGTCCGCTTTATCCGTGGCATGCTGCTTATTGTGGTGATATCGACCTGACGGGACTGCGCAAACCTATCAGCCATTACCGCTCTATGTTGTGGAATGATGCGGGAGACGAGCATTTGTACATCGCCGTAAAAGAGCCTGATGGCTACAAAGGAAAAATACAGACTACGCAGTGGGGGACGTGGCCTACTTTTGCTTCATGGAATTGGGAAGGGCATGAAGGTAAACCGATAGAAGTGGAAGTATATTCACATTATCCTATGGTACGGCTCTACTTGAATGACCAACTGATAGAGGAAAAGCCGGTAGCGGAAATGAAAGCTGTATTTTCCTTGGCATATACACCGGGTGTGCTGAAAGCCGAAGGTATCCGCAATGGGAAGGTAATGGAAACACAGGTCTTGCATACGGCTGGAAAGCCTGCGGCTCTCCGCCTTACTGTGGATAGAAGTGAACTCGATGCCGACGGACAAGACCTTTCGTTTATAGTGATAGAGGCAATCGATGCGGAAGGACAGTCTGTACCGGTGGCTGACAATCAGTTGGAGGTATCTGTCAAAGGAGCGGCTACATTGCTTGCTTTGGGTAATGCGGACATCAAAGACGAAGACCCATATTTCGACTTCACGCATCACTTATGGAAAGGACGTGCGTTGCTGGTGGTACGTTCCAATGGAAATCGTGGTAAGGCAAGCGTACAGGTATCTGTTAAGGATATCAATGGAAAGGATGTGAAGAAGAACCTTTCTCTTTTATTCAGGTGACATTGATGCATGGGCAGCACACAGGTGATGCAGGTCTCTGTGTGCTGCCGATTATGGCTATTTATTAGGTAGAGGTTTGAACAGTTTCTTTTTCAGCCATTCGCGTACGGGCAGGTCGTAAAGCCGGAAAGAAGCATACGCTACTAAAACGGCTGACAAAAGGATACAGACCGCAACGAAGATATGTGTGCCGAGCGGTGCGTCTTTGTGGCTTTCCGCACCGATAAAGCTACGATGAACGGGGAGAACACAGAATGTAAAGTGGTTCATACAGTCCGTTGTCCAACGTGCATCGCCTTCCGTTCCTGTCCCATCCGTGTATATCCATTAAGGCATACAATCCCGGCGGTCATCGTAGGATAGCCGGTAACAAAGCCCGACAAGGCGAAAAAGAAATCTGCGGCCAGATAACTGCGGTTGATGGTTTGGTTAGATCCGCCGTGAAAATAAGTTTCCACCAAATGATATTCTATAACAAGCAAGCAGCTACTCCTCGCAATCGGTCAAGAATTTCGTAACGGGGTTTGGAGCAAGATATACATTATTCTTTATTTGTAATTTTTTTGTTTGAATGGTTTCATATCGTATGACTTATAGTGATACTTTACAAAAGTAGGTGTTTTTTCAAGTGTGCGATAAAAAAACAGCCGATTCCTTTGCGGGAACCGGCTGTTTCTTACACTATAATGTCAAACCTGATTATTCAGCTTTTTCTTCGCTCCAATCCATGGCAGCCATACGTTTGTATGAATCGTAACGTTTCTTCGCCATCTTTTCGCAAGCTGCAAACAAGTCAGCTGCTTCTGTCGGATATTGTTTCATGACAGAAGCGAAACGTACTTCACCTTTCAGGTAATCCTGGAAGTTAGCCCAGTTCGGTTCTTTCGAGTCGAGCGAGAACGGATTCTTGCCTTCGTCTTCCAAAGCCGGGTTGAAACGCCACAGGTGCCAGTAACCGCATTCTACGGCTTTAGCTTCTTCTGCCTGGCTCTTGCCCATACCTGCCTTCAAGCCGTGGTTGATACACGGAGCGTATGCGATAACCAATGACGGGCCAGGATATGCTTCAGCTTCGCGGATAGCCTTCAACGTCTGAGCCTGGTCGGCACCCATCGCAATCTGGGCTACATATACGTAACCGTAAGTAGTGGCAATCAGACCGAGGTCTTTCTTGCGTACACGCTTACCTGAAGCGGCAAACTTGGCGATAGCACCCAGCGGAGTAGCTTTAGAAGACTGGCCACCTGTGTTCGAGTAAACTTCGGTATCCAATACGAGGATGTTTACGTCTTCGCCCGAAGCGATTACATGGTCGAGACCTCCGTAACCGATATCGTAAGAAGCACCGTCACCGCCGATAATCCATTGAGAACGTTTGATGAGGTAATCCTTGAATTCGTAGATGGTTGCGCAGTTCGGGCATTTATCCTTAGCGGCTTCTACCAACGGGATAATCTTTTCGGCAGCAGCTTTGCTCTTGTCTGCATCGTTGCGTCCGTCAATCCATTCCTGGAATGCTTCCTTGTATTCAGCCGGAGTTTCATCCGAAGCGATAGCTGCCTTCATGGCATCTTCGATACGGTTGCGCAGCTTCTTGTTAGCCAATTCCATACCCAGACCGAATTCGCAGAAGTCTTCGAACAAAGAGTTTGCCCATGCCGGACCCTGGCCTTTTTCGTTCGTAGTGTACGGAGTAGAAGGAACAGAACCTGAGTAGATTGAAGAACATCCGGTAGCGTTAGAAACCATTTCACGGTCGCCGAACAACTGAGAAATCAGTTTCACATACGGAGTTTCACCACAGCCTGAACAAGCACCCGAGAACTCAAAGAGTGGAGTAGCGAACTGAGAGTTCTTCACGTTCGACTTGATGTCTACCAAGTGCTGTTTGCTTGATACGTGTTCCGTGCAGTAAGTCCAGTTGTCTGCTTCTGCCAATTGGCTTTCCAGGTGTTTCATGGTCAGCGCCTTGCCACCCTTCTTCGGATTGCCCGGACATACGTCAGCACAGTTGCCGCAACCCAAGCAGTCGAGTACGTCAACCTGCATACGGAAGGTCATGCCGTCGAATTGCTTGCCTACAGCCTTCAGGGTAGTGAAGTTTGCACCCTTCTGTTCTTCTGCATCGAGAACGAACGGACGGATAGCAGCGTGAGGACAAACGTATGCACACTTGTTACACTGGATACAGTTTTCAGCATTCCATTCCGGAACGAAAGCAGCCACACCACGTTTTTCGTATTTGGCTGTTCCCTGATACCAAGTACCGTCTTCGATGCCCTTGAATGCAGATACCGGCAGCAAGTCGCCGTCTTGTGCGTTGATCGGACGAACTACTTCGTTGATGAATGCCGGGTCGTTGTTTGCTGCGGCAGGTTCAACTTCCAGGTTAGCCCAAGCCGGGTCAACGGTCAGTTGTTTGTATTCACCGCCACGGTCAACGGCTGCATAGTTCTTGTTGACAACGTCTTCACCCTTCTTGCCGTAAGACTTCACGATGAACTTCTTCATCTGTTCTACCGCCAAGTCTACAGGGATAACGCCTGTGATACGGAAGAATGCCGATTGCAGGATGGTATTGGTACGGTTGCCCAATCCGATTTCCTGTGCAATCTGAGTTGCGTTGATATAATAGACAGTAATATTGTTTTCTGCAAAGTATTTCTTTACTTTGTTCGGCAGGTTCTTAGCCAATTCATCGCCTTCCCAAATGGTGTTCAGCAAGAATGTACCGTTTTTGCGCAGACCACGGGTTACGTCGTACATGTGCAGGTAAGCCTGAACGTGGCAAGCTACGAAGTTCGGAGTAGTCACCAGGTAAGTAGAGTGAATCGGGTGGTCTCCGAAACGCAAGTGAGAGCAGGTGAAACCTCCCGACTTCTTCGAGTCGTATGAGAAATAAGCCTGGCAATACTTGTCGGTGTTGTCACCGATAATCTTTACAGAGTTCTTGTTGGCACCTACCGTACCGTCTGCACCCAAACCGTAGAATTTAGCTTCGAATACGCCTTCTGCACCGAGAGCGATTTCTTCTTTCTGAGGCAGAGAAGTAAAGGTAACGTCATCCACAATACCGATAGTGAAGTGGTCTTTCGGCATCGGAAGTTCCAGATTTTCGTATACTGACAAGATTTGAGCCGGGGTAGTGTCTTTTGAACCCAGGCCGTAGCGTCCGCCTACGATAAGCGGGGCATTTTCCTGTCCGTAGAATACGTCCTTGATGTCCAGATACAACGGTTCGCCGTTTGAGCCCGGTTCTTTGGTACGGTCGAGCACAGCGATACGTTTCACCGTCTTAGGCATCTTTGCCAGGAAGTGTTTAGCCGAGAACGGACGATACAAGTGAACGGCAATCATACCTACCTTCTTGCCTTGAGCGGTCAGGTAGTCGATTGCTTCACGGGTAGCTTCTGTTACCGAACCCATAGCGATGATGATGTTTTCTGCATCTTCAGCACCATAGTAATCGAACAGACCGTAGTTGCGTCCCGTAATCTTGTTGATTTCGTTCATGTATTCTTCTACGATAGCCGGAACAGCTTCATAGTAAGGATTGCATGATTCTCTGTGTTGGAAGAAGTGGTCGGGGTTTTCAGCCATACCGCGTGCCACCGGTTTGTTCGGAGTCAGCGCACGGTTGCGGAATTCGGCCAAAGCTTCACGGTCGATAAGCGGAGCGAGGTCTTCGTTGTCCAGCTTTTCGATTTTCTGGATTTCGTGAGAAGTACGGAATCCGTCGAAGAAGTTTACGAACGGAACACGAGACTTGATGGTAGCCAGATGAGCGACGCCTGCCAAGTCCATAACTTCCTGTACAGAACCTTCGCACAACATAGCGAAACCGGTCTGGCGGGTAGACATTACATCTTGGTGGTCGCCGAAGATACACAATGCGTGAGAAGCCAGCGTACGTGCCGATACATGGAATACGCACGGAAGCAGTTCACCTGCGATTTTGTACATGTTCGGAATCATCAGCAACAGACCTTGAGATGCAGTATAAGTAGTAGTCAATGCACCAGCCTGAAGCGAGCCGTGTACTGCACCGGCAGCACCGCCTTCAGATTGCATTTCCTGTACCAAAACAGTTTCGCCGAAGATGTTTTTACGACCTGCGGCAGCCCATTCGTCTACGTGCTCAGCCATGGTAGACGACGGAGTGATGGGGTAGATAGCGGCTACTTCCGTAAACATATACGAGATGTGAGCGGCAGCTTCGTTACCATCACACGTGATGAATTTTTTTTGTTTAGTCATACAATTACTCAATTATATTATTAGGTAATAAAATATTGTTTCCTCTTTTTATGCATTAATATAAAAAGCCGAACAACCATAAAGGTATCTGGTTGCCGTGTCCCAGCTCGGCCCGGTGCATGGCGTAATAGATGTCCGGGTTGCTTTTTATTTTGTATCCTTCGCCGCAGATGCGGAAATTCAACCGTTCATCCACTAAGAACGAAGTCCCTTTTTCGCCTTTGTTCACTTTGTGGTCTTTCCAAAGCGAATTGACGAAAAATGTTTCCAATACGTCTTGTTCCTCTACTTTGACCGGGTAGATGCTGTACATCAGGTTGGTGTTGTGCATCATAATCTTGGCAGGCTTTTTAGGGAACACTTCTCCTTTCGGGTAGACCATATTTATCAGCCGTGCGTCGGCAAGATACTTGATATAATTCATCACCGTGGCGCGCGAGGTTTGTATGTCCGAAGCCAGTTGGCTGATATTGGGGGCAACTGGTCCGTCTACCGCCAACAAATATAATAATTTTTTTATTTTCGAGAGATATTTCAGCTCAATTTGTTTGATGAGCAAGATGTCTACTTCTATCATCATATTCATGGTCTTCAGCAGATTCTCCGAAAAATTACGTTTTTCTAAGAAGAAAGGATAGAAGCCGTGGTGAATGTAGTCTTGCAGGTAATTGAGCGGGTTGATGTGGGGCAGGATGGTTTTCGCGATATGTTCGTGTCCTGTCAGGATTTCATCGAGGGTATAAGCCGAGAAATGATTGCCCGTTTGCAGGTTCAGGAATTCACGGAAAGAGAAGCCCCGCAGGTTGTATGATTGTACGATGCCGTTCAGTTCCGGATTCTCATCTTTCAGCCGCATAACAGATGAACCGGTGAAGACGATTTTCAGGTTAGGATAACGGTCATAACAAGTGCGCAGGTCGTGGCTCCAGTGCGGAAGTTTGAATACTTGGTCGATAAGAAGCACTTTACCGCCTCGTTTTACAAATTCACCCGCAAAGTTTACCAAGCTATATTGCGAAAAATAGAAATTGTTCATGTTTACAAATAGGCACGAACGGTCGAAACCGAATTTTTCCTTGGCATATTGCAACAAGAATGTGGTTTTCCCTACTCCGCGTGTTCCTTTGATGCCGATGAGGCGGGCGTTCCAGTCTATCTCGTCCATCAAGTCACGTCGGACAGGGGCGTTAGTGTGCTCGACTAAGTAATTATGTGTTCTGTAGAATGCTTCCATGAATTTCAGTTTCTTCGGTGCAAATATACTAATAGTTCATTAATTTGCAAACTGGAGTTATCAAAATATTCGTTTTTTTCATGTAACTTTGTGTGGAGGATTTATAATTAAACACGGAGACACAAAGACACGGGGTTTTTTATTGGCTTGATAAGAAGCTGTTTTGAATTTATCGCCCAAAGCACACACGAAAACGGATACATCAAGCCAAGAAAAACTTTTTGGAGAAATTCAAAACAGCTTCTAAGGATTCGGATGATGAAAAATGTATTTCTGTGTCTTTGTGGCTCTGTGTTCAATAATAAAGATATGGAGAAAACGATTTATTATTTCAATCCGGAGAACGATATGGCACTTGCCAATTTCACTCCTTATTATAAGGCACCGGCGGAGATTGTACGTATGGCGGACGAGCTGGCTGCATTGCCGGCTTGGTATGCGCCCGAAGGAAGCGTGGTGAAGGTGAAACGGGAGGCGGATATTCCTTGTTGGGAGAGGTTGTGCAAAGGAGAAACGCCTTTTCCGCAGGTAGGCTGGACGACACGTTGGCTTTCTTCCGTTTACGTGCCTTGGGGATGGAGTCCGGCTTTGGTGCATACGTTGCTTCAAGCCGGAGTCGGTTCCGGCTTTCTTCCTTCCGGCGGAGCTTTGGGGGAATGGAGGCGTTTGTCGGGCAGGGTGTGCGCTTCCGAAGTCTTGCGGAGCTTTGCCGATGAAAAGGGAGTGTGTGGCGAGTCACGGGTGTGCCGCACATTGGAAGAAGTCCGGAAGGCATGGGACGGATGGGGGAGATGTGTCCTGAAAGCACCTTGGTCGGGAAGCGGAAGAGGATTGGTTTTCTTGCCTTGTGGTGTATGGCCGGCTTCGGCGGAAGGTTGGGCGGCACGCATCCTCCGCACACAAGGGGCACTGATGGCAGAGCCTATATATGATAAGGTGTGCGATTTCGCCATGGAATTCTGTGCCGGCGGGGAGGGGAAAGTGTCGTTTGCCGGTTATTCGTTGTTCGAAACTGATGCGTTCGGCAATTACAAGGGCAACCTGCTGGCTTCCGATGCTGAAATAGAGCGCCGGTTAGTCGGATACGTTCCGCTTGAAACCTTACACGATGTGCGCCGGCATTTGCTTCGGAAGTTACCCGAATGGCTGGGTGGGCATTATACGGGTTATTTGGGGGTGGATATGATGATATGCCGGGAGGAAGGCTATCGGGTGCATCCGTGTGTGGAAATCAACCTGCGGATGAACATGGGTGTGCTTGCCCGTCTTTTTTTCGACCGTTATGTGCATCCTGCCGCACAGGGCTGTTTCCGCATTGAGCATTATGCCGGAAGCGAAGAAGCCTTGCGTTTTCATGAAACCATTTCTCAGGCGTATCCGGTCCGGCTGAAAGACGGGCGGTTGGCGGGCGGTTATCTTTCGTTGACACCCGTATGCGGAAACACACGTTATCAGGCGTATGTGTGCATCGGAATGTGATGTGTTACTAAATCATTTATATGTATTTACGGGGCGGAATTAAGTTTCAGGTTGTTTCTTATATACTGAAACTTTAGTTTTATTGCACTGAAACTGTAGTTTTATTATATCTGAACTGGGTGAGAAGTGTAACTTTGTAGAAAAGGTTGACTACTTTACGTCTGATTTGTAGTATGGGTTGACTTGTATTATTACTATTTATGCAGAAGGGTTAACCCTGTGTGGGGGAGCTGGATATATGTATACAAACAAAGGCGTACCTGGCATGCAGGTACGCCTTTGTTTGTGTCGCTATGAAAAGTCTTTAGAAATATAAGTAGCGTTGGTCAACAACTTTGCCTTTTTCACGCAGGTCGTAGTAGATACTTTGATTGATCATACGTGATGTTGTAGCAGACAAAGCGGTTTCTTCTTTCTTTGCGTCGAATTCTTCAGCACCTTTATTTTTGGCATATACCTGAATCATATAAACACCAGCGTTGCCTTTGATAGGAGCAGATACCTTGTTTACATCGGTCTTTGCGGCGTATGCGCTGACAGCCGGTTCGCTGGCAGGGACTACAGAGATGTAAGCTGCGGCATTGAAAGTTACGTGTTTTACGCTATCGCTGACGGCGTTTTTGATACCTTTCACTTGGTCGAGGCTGTTGAATCCCTTCATCTGGCTCATCAGTTGTTCCGCTTTTTTGTCGCGGATGATTTCGTTTTTCAGCATATTTGCCACTTTGTTGATGTTCACATAACCTGCCTTGTTGATGGCTTCCAGTCCTACTACCATCATGTGGTCGTTGTCACCGCATTCGTAAAGCTGGGATACTTCGCCTGGTTTAGCGTCGAAAATCCAGCGCAAAGCTTCTTGTGTGGAATGGATGTTGGCTACATAGTGTGCGTCACTGCGGAAGTCTGACATCGGAATCAGCGTATAGCCTGCTTCTTCCGCATTCTTTTTCATGTCTTCCAGCGTTGTGTTTTGCGCAACAAATTGGCTGAATTTGTTGTATGCATCGCTATAAGTTTCCTTACTGAATTCGACCGGAAGTTTTACGACTGCCACTTGGTATTTAGGTTTCATTGCCTTTTTGTTCATGACTTGCAGAATCAGGTTGGCTTGTCCTACTTGCAGGTTTTTCAGTTCGTTTACCGGTTGGTTTATCAGTGTTTGAATATATTTTAGATTGTCAGCATCGAGTGACGCTCCTTCCCAACTTCTGGCATTAATCCAAGCGGCTTCTCCTGTTTGTCCGTATGCTTTAGCCACTTCCGCGAAATCGGCTCCGCCTTTGATAGCATTGAAGATACTGTCTGCCAATTCGGTACGTCTGGCTTCGGTATCTGCCATAACCTGAATCTGACGGATTTGGATAGAATCGGGGGCAGTAGCCTTGGCGATAATCTTGAATGCATTGTAAGAGTCATCGCTCTGGTTGTAGTAAGGACCGTATACTTCGTTTACAGAAACAGAGTCCAAACGTGCAGCCACGTCTTGCGGAAGCGAAGTCTTGTTGATAGCTACGCCGGTATAGTTTACAGCTGAACCCGTAGAGCGGATAAATGCGTCATAATCGCTTGTCATTTTGTCTAACTGGTTGCTGTATTCTGTTACTTCTTTCAATACATCGGCACGGTCGGCATCCGAAGGAACAACGTGTACATCAATGTATTGGATGTCGCGGGTTTCTACCGGTTGCTTAAACGATTCTTTGCGTTCGTTGTACAGGTCTTTGATTTCGCTGTCCGTCACGGTAATGGTAGAGTCGCTGATGCTTGCGTAGGGTACGCCCGCTAACAGCAAGTCGCTTTGCTCTGTACGTCCTTTGAACGCATCTTCGGCAGATACCGGATTCGAAATCAGTGATTTTGCTATCAGGTTCTGGTATTTGGACGCTAAGGTAGATTCTTTCAACGTTTTTTCGATGAATTTCCAAAGCGTGTACATCTTCTGGTAATATTCGGCGTATTGGGCTGGCATCTGAGTAGATCCGAGGTTGGTGTATTCTACCAGGAATTTCTTCAGCATATCCTTGTCGAAAGCTCCTGTCTGCGGGTTGCGGAACGGGGTCTGCATCAGCAGCGGATGAGCACCTTCGTCAATGATAGCTTGCAGTTCCTTGTCGGTAACCGTCAAGCCTAACTTTTCGGCTTCGCTTGCTATCAGTTGATTGTTGACGTATGTGTTCCATACTTGGTCTTTGATTCCGCTCAACTGGTCTTCGTTCAGCGAATTCAGCCCGTTGGTCATCTTGATGACTTCGCTGACTTCGTCTACCATTTTCTGATACTCTTGCGCGGAGAGTTTTTCTCCGTTTACTTCTCCCACGTCTTGTCTGCCTTGGTGAGGTTGGAGAATCCTCCATGCGTCACCCGCGATGAAAGCGAACAGGGCAAGACCGATTACAACCACCAAAAGTGGTCCTTTGCTTCTAATTGATTGTAAAGTTGCCATTTAACGTTATGATTTTTATTATTGTTTTTCCATTTAGCGCACGAAGATACAAAAAATGTACATAGCCATGCCCTTTTTCTGGAAAAAAATGATGATTTTCGTTTATTTACGGGGTTACTTTCAGTTTTACCAGCTCTATTTTGGTGGCTGTGACCTTGATTATCTTGAAATGGAAGTGGTCAACGGTTACCGTTTCGTATGCTTTCGGGAAGCTTTGGTATTCGTGGAGAATCAATCCGCCGATAGTCTGGTATTCATCGCTTTCGGGCAAACCGAGTCCGAACATTTCGTTGGCTTTCTCTATTTCCAGCCTTCCGGAGAAGATGTATTCGTTTTCGCCGATGGTTTTGGCTATGGTAGAATTGGTGTCGTGTTCGTCTTCGATGTCTCCCAGTATTTCTTCTACCAAGTCTTCCATGGAGACAATACCCGAAGTACCTCCGAATTCATCGACCACGACGGCAAGCGACCGTTTTTGTTGCATCAGCAGTTTCATCAGCTTGTGGGTGCTCATCGATTCGGGTACGATAGGGATGCGTCGTATGTTCTTGTGCCAGTCAGTGAGCGGTTTGAACATTTCAGATGAATGGATATAGCCCACGATGTTGTCGATGGTTTCCCGGTAAATGATGATTTTGCTGATGCCGTGTTCGATAAATGCTTCTGTCAGGGTTTCGAGCGGAGTGTCCGATTCGACAGCGATGATTTCTGTACGTGGAATCATACAGTCGCGTACTTTGATGTTCGAGAAATCGAGAGCGTTGCGGAACAGTTCTATTTCAGTATGGAGGTTTTCGGGAGTACCGGTGTCTTTCAGGCTGTTTTGGATAAATTTGTCCAAATCAACTTTGGTGAAAGCCATTTCGGTGGCTTTCTTGTCTACTTTATGCCCTGATATGCGTAAGATGCCGGTAGAGAGTGAAGATACCAGCCAGCTGATGGGGTAGAAGAGTACATAAAAGACAAAAGCGGGGATGGATAATATATATAAGGTATGCCCCGGGAACATTTTGAAAATGGTTTTGGGAATCAGTTCGAGGGTAATGAGCATCATCATGGCAGACACCAACACTTCGATAAGAATGGCTAAGGCGGGCGGGAGGTAGAGAGACCGGAACACATATTGTTCGAGAAACTGTGTTGTCCAAATACAGCATGCCACCAACGAGAGGCTGTTGCCCACCAGCATTGTGGATACGAAATGATTGGCGTTGCGGTAAAATACCGACAATATCCGAGCAGACAGACTGTTGTCTTTCTTCATTTCGAAACGCAATTTGCTGGAAGCGAGAAAGGCGGTTTCCATCCCTGCGAAGAAGGTGGAAAACGTCATGCATATAAGTAGGTTGATAAGAAGTCCCGTCATTTTGTGTGATTGGTTTTGGGTTGTGCAGCCGTGTCTACAGGGGCTGTATCTTCTACGGTGAATATGCCTGTATTATTGTATATCTGGTATTCTGTCATTTGCTGGTTCGACTCGAATCCGTATCCGGTAAGCACTTTGTCGGGTTGTTCGATACGGATAAAGCGGTCGGAATAAATCCGTTCCTTGCCTTGGTCCCAGAACATCTGTTGGGTATCGAATTTATCGCCTCGCTGGCTGCGGATGTGTACGTTCCCGCGTAAGTCCCATAATTTTTTAAGCTCGTAGTAGAAAGCCGTATCCGCTTTGATGCTGGCATCGATGCGGAACAATGTATCGAACTTTTCCAAGTAGACGCCTTTCTTGAATGCCCAATAGGGGCTGTCTATCCGGCTATAAATGAGCCATTCGGCGGTTATGATTTTATAGCGGATCATGCCCGAATCGGATATATAAGTGGTGACACCGGTTGTGCGCATATCGGGGATGGAGTCTTCCTTGCTGACGGCTTCCGCCAGATTCTCTTTCTTGCCGCATGAGGGGAAGAAAAAGAACGAAGCGGTTATCCACAACGCTACCGTCAGGCTCAGCGGTATCATGAATCTTTTGTTTGTCGGTTTAGGTGGCATGATGTATCGGGTTATCTTAAAATGATTGTTTCGTCTATCCATCCGCCAAGAATGACGGAATTACCTTTTTTCAGCCCTAAGTAGGCCAGGTCGTGCTCACTGGGGATATGGGCTGTATAAGTATTGATGAGGCGGTTCGCTTCATCGGTTAGGCTGGCGTCTACCGACTTGGCTTTTTGCAGCTTGTCGATAACGGCGAAGTAGGTGCATTGGTTTAATGTAGCTTCTTTGCACCAGTTAGGGTTCGAAGCATACATTTGCGCTATCAGTATGTAGGGCTTTCCGTTGTTGGGGTTGAGCGCGATGGCTTTTAACGCATATTGTTTGGCACGGATCCATTGTTTTTGGTTAAACAATACCCTTGCCGCCCAATAGCAGCTGGTCGATTGCTCTGTTGTCGAGCCGGCCAGTTCTATCGCTTTGTCAAAATAAGCTATGCTTTTCTCTGTTTCTCCTTTTTTATAATAAAGGTATCCGCATCGGGCTGCTTTGCCGTAGGTAGGAGTGAGCCTGCATACGGCCTCCGATGCCGCGATATAAGCCTCTTCGCCTGTACATTTCAGTTGCTCCAGGGTCGTAAGGACTTGATTCAAGTAGGCCAAGTCGGTTTGATGTCGTTCGATTTTCGGACCATATACGGCTTGCAGGGCTTTACATGTCGTTTGACCGCTTTCCATGAACCGTGCGTCGATGTAATTTTTTGTTGTTTCCCATAACAGACGTTTTTTGGTGTCGGGCGCAAGGGTCTTTATGCGCATATTTGCATGGTGCGACGCCGTCAGGTAATCCTGGATGAACTGTTCGATATGGTCGGGGTCGTTTTTTAGTTGTTGAAGCGACAAGTCCATTAAGTCTTGCAACATATAATAAGTAGACTTTTCTTTCTCCATGCCGATAGCTTTTTGAACCATCCGGTAAGCTTTGCCGGTGTCTAATGGCAGGGGGGCAAACATGAGGTAGTCATGTGCCTTCATCCCTAAAATGAATCCGGGGGATACCGGTGCGTCGGTCAGCGTGTTGAGCGAATCCAAGTAATGTATCCGTTGGTCGTGTACAGCCATCAGCTCTTTCAGAAAACCTTTCTCTTCGGTTTCGCTTTTCGAGCCGGTTATCAGCGCACGCAATATTCGGGTCCCGTCTGTATATAGGCAAGTTTGTGCCCACGGAGTTTCGGTAAACGCCATTTTCCAGGGTGCATAGGCTTTCTTGAAGTCGTTCTCCTTTAAAAGCGCTTGATAACGGGCCATGTTTCTTACGCTCCGGATACTGTCTTCTCCGTGTCCGAAACGTGCCCCGTCTTCTATTCCTTTTTGGGCATTTACCGAAACGGAATTAAGAAGCAAGGCAACCAATAATAATCCGAATGTATTTATTTTCATGGTATTTTGCTTCCGGTATTCCATTAATTAACTTTCCACTTCATAAACCAAGGCTCGTTGAAGGTCAGTCCCAGCTTAATGACAAAGCGGTTTTCCGACAACATATTGGAAACAGAAGGACGTACGCGGACATATTGTCCGGTCAAGTTCAGGATAGTTTTCCGCTGGTACAGATAAAGCGGGAATCCGAATCCGGCATTGACACTGTATTCGGACGGTCCTTCGTATTGGGGCAGTTTTAAGTAGGGGGTCGCATAATTGAATCCTATGCGGTAACGGATGCGTTGCAGGTAGTTTCTTCCTATCGGATTCGGGATGAACTCGGCACCTATGGCAATCTTGTTCAGGTCTTCATACATGTTGGTCTTGTTCTGGTATTTCACCGAAGACCATTTTTGTAACGTGTAGTCTGCGCCTATGGTCAATTTGTTATTATGTGTATATGCCAATCCGGCACCGAATGTGTGCGGAATGCCATACGAGTCGTTTATCACTTGCTCATTGACAGCCGAATAGCTTGGTTTGGTGGGGTTGTCCGTCACTTGGATGCCTTCTGTGTCGGTGGAGTTCAACGTGTGTCCCAAACCGTATACCAATCCCAGTGTCAAAAAGTCGGTCTTGCCTATCGGCTGGGTATATTGCAAACCGAAGTCGGCAACATAACTTTTTACTTTCACCTTGTTGTAAACATACGTCTGGTCACTGTTCGTATTGAATGAGATGCTTGACTGATAATCGAGCGAACCATATATATATCCTGCGCTGGCTCCTATCGACAGGTTGTCTAATATTTTAAAACCTAATCCGGCTGTAATCTGCTGCAATCCACCGTCGCCATAAAATGTATTGGTAGCTGTATAGCTATCGTTTCCTTCTACAGGAGAGGTAGTCGAGAAGTTATATCCTACAGTAGAATAGGGGGTGAACCCGACGGCAAGTCCCAGGCGTTTGTGTAACCGGAACTGCATGGCCATATAGTCGAAGCTGGAGTTCTTGGCGTTCGATTTGAAGCCGTTTTCTTGGTAATTGGAACTTTTCAGGCTCATGCCCATATCGAACATGAATGAAAGCGAATCGACAGAGGAGAACGAGGCCGGGTTGGTCATGTTGATGTATCCGCTGTTACGTATACCATAACCCACACCTCCCATGGCGGCATTGTTGGCAAACCCCCGATCGGACAAATCGCCCAATCCATATCGTGTATAAGGAGAGTTAACGCTTGACTGGGCAATAGCCGTCAGGCAGCCGCTGATAATCATCAAGACGCTCAAAAGTGCTTTCTTTCTTAACATTATAATCCAATATTCTATTTAAACCTTTCAATACTAAAAATCTGTCTGCAAAGATGATACTTTTTAAGTTTGTATCAAAAGAAAATTTATCTCCTCCGGTTAAAAAAACCAAAAGGTCGGGATGTTTTTTTTGCATCAGCCGGATATAACCCATTATTTCGAACTCAATGCCTTTGATGACTCCTGCCCGGATGGCTGTTTCGGTGCTGTAACCGAATTCGGGCAAATCGCCTCCTTTTTCGATTAAAGGAAGCTTGTCGCAACAAGCGTTCAGGGTCTTGAACCGGATGTAAATGCCCGGCGAGATATTTCCTCCCCAGTAGCGTCCTTGTGCGTCGATGAATTCGTAGGTCAACGCCGTTCCGGCATCAATCACCAGCAAGTTCTTGTCCGGACAGAGGTAATTGGCTCCTACTACAGCCGCCAGCCGGTCCATTCCTAATGTTTCAGGGGTCTTATACATGTTCTGGATGGGGATGGGGGTCTGGTAGGTCAGTTCCAGAATCGGGATATTAACCTTCTTCAGTTGTCTCTTTATGGTATTGCTGAGCGTAATGACCGATGCGATGATAGCCTTTTTTATGGGATACTTATGGCATAACATAGGAAGGCAGTCCAACGAGTGGTTTGACCCGCGGATGACTTCTATCATGTCTTCGTTGTCGAATACAGCCAGTTTGGCTACTGTATTGCCGATATCAATAACTAAATTCACTTTTCCTGCTTTTTTGGGGTGCAAAGTAAGCTAAAAAAAAGATAGGTCGGACAATAAAACCGGGAAATTCTTTCGAACTTTTCAATTATTCCATGTATTTTTGCGCCCGAATAGGCATATTACTTGAATATACGATGATGAAAAGATTCAAATACTTGCTTGTGGCGTTGTTCTTATATGGCTTTGTCAATGCATATAGTTCCAACCCCGACAGCATACGGCTGAGCTTGATGACCTGTGCTCCCGGAAGCGAAATCTATGCGCATTTCGGACATACGGCCATCCGCTATGAGAATTATACCCGGAAGATTGACCTGGTTTTCAATTACGGGATGTTCAACTTCCGCGAGCCGAATTTCGTGTGGCGTTTCGTGAAAGGGGAGACCGATTACCAGTTGGGCATTACACCTTATATATATTTTAGGGCGGAATATGCCATGCGTGGCTCTTCGGTGTACCAGCAGGTGCTGAACCTGACTCAGGCGGAAAAGGAAAGACTTGTGGCTTTGCTTGAAGAGAATTACCGTCCGGAGAACAGGGTTTACCGGTATAATTACTTTTATGATAACTGCACGACCCGTGCGCGCGACAAGATAGAAGAGGCTATCCAAGGCAAGGTGGTTTATCCGGATTCGATACCGGACAAGACATTCCGTAGCATCGTGCATGAGTTTACTTCCGAAGCCAAGTGGGACGAGTTGGGCATTGATATGTGCCTGGGTGTGGAAGCGGACCGTCCGATAGGGAAACGCTTGCAGATGTTTGCTCCGTTCTATATGTTGCATTATGCAGGCCAAGCGTACATCTTGGGCGCGAATGGAGAAAAGCGCCCACTCGTATCGGAAACGACCAAAATCGTAGATGTGGAACCCGAACCTTTTGAGCCTGGTTTCCCTCTATCGCCTATGGCGTGCGGCATTCTCTTTCTGGTGGTATGCATCGTGATGGGTTGGGTGCGATGGAAGAAACGCCGTGTCTGGTGGGGATGGGACTTGTTCCTGCTCCTCATGCAAGGGCTTGCCGGATGCCTGGTGGCTTTCCTCTTTTTCTTCTCTACGCATCCCACGGTAGGGTCGAATTGGTTGCTTTGGCTCTTCAATCCGATACCCTTGTTTTATCTTCCTTTCCTCGTTTGGCACGAGAAAAAAGGACGGAAAGACCCTTATCATGTCATAAATATAGTGTATTTAACACTTTTTATAGTGATATTCCCGATTTGTGGACAAGAATTTAATTTAACAGTATTACCTTTGGCGCTCGGTTTGCTGATGAACTCGGTAAGCCATGTATTGACAGGAAACAAAAAGGCATGAAAGAACGCATATTGACATCTTTAATGACGGTGATAGTCTTGACCGGTTTGCAGGCGCAGACCACATCGCCCGTACCCCGCTTGGTGGTGGGCTTGACTATCGACCAGCTCCGTACCGATTATATCGAAGCTTTCTCTGCCCTGTATGGCGAGAAAGGTTTCAAGCGTCTGCTGAAAGAAGGACGGGTATATTGCAATGCGGAATACGACTTTATTAATATGGACCGCTCGTCGGCGGTGGCTTCTATTTATACGGGCACTACACCTTATTATAATGGCATCGTAGGAAACCGCTGGATGGACCGCAACACGCTGCGGATGGTGAAGTGTGTAGACGACCCTGCTTTTATGGGAATCTATACTTCGGAAAACACCTCTCCCCAACATCTGTTGGTTTCTACCTTGTCCGATGAACTGATGGTCGCCACTAACGGTGAGGCGGAAGTCTATTCCATCGCTCCTACCCGTGAGATGGCTGTCCTTTCGGCGGGTCATGCGGCGAAATGCGCTTTGTGGCTGAACGATGAAACCGGTAAGTGGTGTGGCTCTACATATTATGGCACTTTTCCGGAGTGGGTGACTACGTATAATGACCACGAAGGACTTGATTTCCGTATCGGGAGTTTGACTTGGGGGCCTTATCTGCCGGTCAGTTCGTACCGGTATGTGACTTCTTCCGCCAAGCAATTGACTTTCAAACATGATTTTTCGGATGAACGTGCGGAGAAGTACAAGAAGTTTAAAACCAGCCCGTATGTAAACGATGAAGTCAATCGGCTGGTTGCCGCTTGCTTGCGTGATACGAAGGTAGGGAAAGACAATATACCCGATTTGCTTACCCTTTCTTATTATGCGGGCAATTACGGACACAAGCCAAATACGGAATATGCGATGGAGATTCAGGATATGTATGTGCGTCTGGATCGTTCCATCGGCGAGTTGCTCGACTTGATAGATCAAAAAGTAGGGTTAGGCAATGCGTTGTTCTTCATCACTTCTACCGGCTATGTAGACTCTGAACCTAAGGACCCCGAACAATATCGGATACCGGGCGGTGAGTTTTATATTAAGCGTTGCGCCGCATTGCTGAATATGTATCTGATGGCTGTTTACGGACCGGGACAATATGTGGAGACGTATTTCGACCGTCAGATTTACTTGAACCATAAGCTGATAGAAGACCGCAAGATGAACTTGACGGAACTCTTGAATGTGTCTTCCGATTTCATTGTGCAGATGAGCGGGGTACGTACGGCTTATTCATCGCAACGCTTGTTGCTGGGCGCATGGACTCCCCGTATCGATAAAATCCGTAACACGTTCAACTCGAATAGTTCGGGCGATATTTATGTAGAGGTCATGCCGGGATGGTCGGTTGTGGACGAGGCTTCGCATTCTACCCATATCGTGCGTGACACTTATACTTCGGTTCCGCTTGTTTTTATCGGGAATAATATAAAGCCGGAGATTTTATATGCACCGGTCAAGATGGCTACGATTGCTCCTACGGTAGCTCATTTCATGCGTATTAGGGCACCCAATGCCGCCATGTCAGCCCCTCTTACGGGTATTCGCAAGTAAAATAGTATCGAAAAGTGTTTCAGATACTTAGCGAAAATGTGTATCTTTGCAATCAAAATTAAAGTAAATCAGTAGGAATAATAAAAACAACAATAGAATGGGATTTAATGAATTTATAAGCAAGATTTTCGGAAACAAGGCAACCCGCGACATGAAAGAGATTCAACCGTGGGTGAATAAGGTAAAAGAAGTCTATCCGGAAATCCAGAAGTTGACGAACGATGAGTTGCGTGCCAAAACGGAAGAACTGAAGAAATACATTAAAGATTCTGCTGTAGAGGAAACCCAGAAAATCGCAGACTTGAAAGCGACCATCGAAGAAACGGATATCGAAAAGCGTGAGCCGATTTTCAACCAGATAGACAAGCTGGAGAAAGAAGTGCTCGAGAAATACGAGAAAGCACTGAATGATGTACTGCCTACGGCTTTCGCCATCGTGAAAGATACAGCGCGCCGTTTTGCCGAGAGCGAAGAAATAGAGGTGACCGCTACGGAAATGGACCGTAACCTTGCTGCACAAGGAAAGGATTTTGTACGTGTAGAGGGTGATAAGGCGATTTGGAAGAACCATTGGGTAGCCGGCGGTAATGAAATCACATGGAATATGGTGCACTACGATGTGCAGTTGTTCGGTGGTGTCGTATTGCATCAGGGCAAGATTGCCGAAATGGCGACCGGTGAAGGTAAAACCTTGGTGGCTACGCTTCCGGTATTCCTCAATGCGTTGACCGGAAACGGTGTGCATGTCGTAACCGTAAATGATTACTTGGCTAAGCGTGACTCGGAATGGATGGGGCCGCTTTATATGTTCCACGGCCTGAGTGTGGATTGCATTGACAAGCACCAGCCTAACTCGGAAGCCCGTCGTCGTGCGTATATGGCAGACATTACCTTCGGTACCAATAACGAGTTCGGCTTCGATTATTTGCGTGATAACATGGCGGTCAGTCCGAAAGACTTGGTACAGCGCCAGCACAATTATGCCATTGTCGATGAGGTCGACTCGGTGTTGATTGACGACGCGCGTACACCGTTGATTATTTCCGGTCCGGTACCTAAGGGCGACGAACAATTATTCGAAGTGCTCCGCCCGTTGGTAGAAAGACTGGTAGAAGCGCAACGTAAGTTGGCTACCCAATATTTGGCGGACGCCAAGCGTCTGATTGCTTCGGACAAGAAAGAAGACCAGGAAGCAGGTTTCCTTGCCTTGTTCCGTAGCCATAAGGCATTGCCGAAGAACAAGCCGTTGATTAAGTTCCTGAGTGAGCCGGGCATCAAGGCAGGTATGTTGAAGACCGAGGAAATCTACATGGAGCAGAACAACAAGCGTATGCCCGAAGCTGTAGAACCTCTGTATTTCGTGATTGATGAAAAACTGAAGAGCGTAGACCTGACCGATAAAGGTATCGACCTGATTACCGGCAAATCGCAAGACCCGACATTGTTCGTATTGCCCGATATCGCTGCCCAGCTTTCCGCTTTGGAAAACGAAGAAGGGCTGAGCGATGAAGAAAGACTTGCCAAGAAAGACGAGTTCATGACCAACTATGCCATTAAGGCAGAACGGGTACATACCATCAACCAGTTGCTGAAGGCTTATACGATGTTCGAGAAAGATACCGATTACGTGGTAATGGACGGTCAGGTGAAGATTGTCGACGAACAAACGGGACGTATCATGGAAGGACGCCGCTGGAGCGATGGTCTGCATCAGGCGGTAGAAGCCAAGGAAGGCGTGAAGATTGAAGCCGCGACACAGACCTTCGCGACCATTACCCTGCAGAACTATTTCCGTATGTATCACAAGCTTTCCGGTATGACCGGTACGGCAGAGACCGAAGCGGGTGAGTTTTGGGACATCTATAAACTGGATGTAGTGGTTATCCC
The DNA here is from genome assembly GCA_900546355.1 of uncultured Bacteroides sp. Taxonomy (GTDB): domain Bacteria; phylum Bacteroidota; class Bacteroidia; order Bacteroidales; family Bacteroidaceae; genus Phocaeicola. Next base: position 371 of record URCM01000007.1, on the reverse strand, counting down.
GACCAACCGTCCGATTGCCCGTATTGATATGAACGACCGTGTCTATAAGACCAAGCGTGAGAAATACAAGGCAGTTATCGAAGAAATCGAAAAGATGGTGAATGCAGGCCGTCCGGTCTTGGTAGGTACGACTTCGGTAGAAATCTCTGAAATGCTGAGCAAGATGCTTACTTTGCGTAAGATTCCGCATAATGTATTGAATGCGAAATTGCACCAGAAGGAAGCCGAAATCGTTGCGAAAGCCGGTCAGAGCAGTACGGTGACCATTGCTACCAACATGGCAGGTCGTGGTACCGATATCAAGTTGAGTCCGGAAGTGAAAGCAGCCGGCGGTTTGGCCATCATCGGTACAGAACGTCACGAGTCGCGTC
>URCM01000006.1 GCA_900546355.1 uncultured Bacteroides sp. | reverse complement strand
GCCTCAAAAACTCATCCCAAATCATCGCACGATAAATTCAAAACAGCTTCTGAAAATGATAGTATAAAAATGCCCCCATTCTTTGGGTATAATTCCAGTCAAGATAAAATGCTTGCCAAACATTTGCCTGACCCCTTCATGAGTTTTTACGCCATCTATTTCCGAATGCAAAAGCAAGCGCTGACGGCGTAAAAACACGCGTAATACATCCGGTTCATGGCTGTGTTAATATCCATGCCTTATATGGTCTTTGATTTCAACAAGCAAATCTTCAGCAGATTTCATTCTGTATACCACTATGTCAAACCGCTGTTCTGGAGTCATAACAATATCCCTTCTTTGATGACATTTTCATAAAATGGAGTAAATCTTTTTCCCCATTTACGTAACGATTCCACTATTGGATTAATTTGAATTCCGGTTTCCAATTCAATGTCATACAGAGGAGCGGTCAAAGCCATTTTATCCGCTAATGTAACCGGTTCTTTATCCACTAAAAGCAATAAGTCTATGTCGCTGTCTGCCCGTGCGTCTCCACGTGCTTCGCTGCCGAACAAAACAATTTGCAATCCCGGTTCATTCCGATGCAACGCTTCTTTAATTCGCAATATGATTTGCGGTCGTTTCATATCTTTATGCTATTTAGTATTACTTTTACAAGTAACGGTTTTATTTCGAGAATGGCAAGAAGATTGGAAAGATTCTCATATTTTCTTCCCAATGACTTTGTCATTGTCTTATTGGAAAATAATCTCTGAAAGTTCTTCGGTAAAAGCTGATATTTATTCAAGAAAACCTTGTATCTTTGCGCTCCAAAAAACTGTATTTTCAAAAAGCCTGTCAAAATGTTGGAAAGAGACTATATTATGCGATTGATACGTCAGTTTTTCGAAGCGCTTGAAAAACTGAAGGAAAAGAGGGAGAAGCAAGAAGGGGCTACCCTTCAAATGGAAACAGACGATATGTACCGCTCTTTTTTTCATCAGCCTGCGCCTTTCTTTTATGAGGCAAGTTCTGATATCCTGATTGGCTATATACAGGCGCGTTTCCCCGAAAAAGAATACTTGCACCGCATGGAGTTGCTGGCGGAATTGCTTTATTTTGATTCGACTATCAAAACGTCAGAAGAGGAACGAAGGATGTTGTGGGGAAAAGTGCTCGATTTACTTACTTTTTTAGATACACATAGTGATACTTTTTCGTTCGAAAGAAGACGAAAGATGGAAGACGTGTCTGCTTTGCTGAACCAATGACGGTGATAAATTGTTCTTTTTCTGTGAAAAAATATGTTTTTTTGTCTAATATAGCTGTTTCCTAAAAAAGTTTTGCTATATTTGCTTACAATATGATAATACAAGATTGATAAATTCTTATGGAAAAGATTGATAATCTCGACAAACAGATTCTGGAAATCATTTCGCAGAACGCACGCATCCCGTTTAAGGATGTTGCAGCAGAATGTGGCGTTTCGCGCGCCGCTATCCATCAACGTGTACAACGGCTGATTGACTTAGGGGTCATAATCGGATCGGGTTACCATGTGAACCCTAAGAGCTTGGGCTATAGCACTTGCACTTATGTAGGTATCAAGTTGGAGAAAGGCTCGATGTATAAAAGTGTGGTTGCTGAATTGGAGAAAATTCCTGAAATCGTGGAATGTCATTTCACGACAGGTCCTTACACGATGCTGACCAAATTGTATTGTACCGATAATGAGCACTTGATGGAATTGCTGAATTCCAAGATTCAGGAAATACCGGGCGTGACAGCTACGGAAACTTTGATTTCGTTGGAACAAAGCATTAAGAAAGAAATACCTATCCGTAGATGATGGATTGGCTTACTACTTGCCATATCGGAGGAATCGTCATTGGTATCTGTACATTTTTGATAATCGGATTGTTTCATCCCATTGTCATCAAAGCTGAATATTATTTCGGCACGAGGTGCTGGTGGTGGTTCTTGCTATTGGGCATTGCAGGAATTATCGGCTCGGTATTGGTTGGCAACATTCTCGTTTCAAGCGTGTTGGGGGTATTCGCCTTTTCTTCTTTTTGGAGTATCAAAGAGATATTCGAACAACGCGAACGCGTACTGAAAGGTTGGTTCCCGATGAATCCGAGGCGAAAACACGAATACTTAGGGAATGAGGAATAAGAAACGGTTTTGATTTTCTACAAAAAGTTTTTCTTGTCTTGATGTATCCGTTTTCGTGTGTGCTTTGGGCGGTTTTGGGGTTCTTCCCGTTTCTGCTCTTCGTCAGATAGCCCGCTATCTTCTTCATCACAGAAGCGGAAATGCTTCAAAAAACATTCCAAATCAGCACGCGATAAATTCAAAACAGTTTCTAATAGTCAGGAATGAAGAATAAGGTATTTGTAACGGATGCCTTATTCTTCATTCTTGATTTCTGATTATTGACTGCGATATTCTTGCAGGGGCAATTCGCCTTTTAAGACTCCTAAGGCGTTCATGGCCAAAGCGCCCATTTCGTCTTCGCCGGGAATCACCACAATCCGCGCCAGCCCTTCTATCCATTCGCGCAACAATGACAGGACATACGCATTGTGGGCTATGCCTCCCGTCAGGATAATGGCATCGGTATGTCCGTGCAGTGCTACGTGCATGGCACCTATTTGCTTGGCGATGGTATAAACCATCGCTTCCAGTATCAGCTTGTGCTTTTTGTTTCCTGCATGTACCCAGCGTACGATGGTTTGCACATCGGTTGTGCCTAAATGGGCCATCAGTCCCCCTTTGCCATTCAATAGTTTCTGAATTTCTTTTTGTGTATATTTCCCGCTGAAGCATAGGTCGACTAACTGGCGGGCAGGAACGGTTCCGGCACGTTCGGGACTGAACGGGCCTTCTCCGTCTAAAGCATTGTTTACATCGACCACTCTTCCGTGGTGATGCGCACTGACCGAGATGCCTCCGCCTAAATGAGCTACCACTAAATCGAGCTCTTCATAATTCCGTTTGATGGAAGCGGCATAACGGCGTGAAACGGCACGGCTGTTCAGTGCATGGAAAACAGACTGGCGAGGCAGTTCGGGGATGCCCGAAAGACGGGCGATGCCGCGCAACTCATCGGTTACTACCGGGTCTGCTATAAACGAAGGACATCCTATCTGCCGGGCAAACTCGTCTGCCAGCCATGCGGCAAGGTTGGAAGCATGTTCTACGGGTGAATGCCACAAATCGTGTTTGATGAGTTCGGTGATGCGGTATACTCCTCCCGGTGTAGGTCTCAATAATCCTCCCCGAGCGATGATGGCATCGAAAGCCATCGGTATGTTGGCACGCAGCAAAGCGTTGAGCATACAGTTGCGACGGTAGTCATATTGTTCGTTGATATGATGGAACTTTGTCAATTCGCGGGAAGAATGGAAGATGCTTTCGCGCCATACGGGAGTTAAATCTTCGTAAACCGCCAGCTTGGTTGATGTAGAGCCGGGATTGATGACTAATATTTTCATACGGTTTCTTGTTTTAGGTTTCCTGTCAGACACGCCAATGCCAAGCTATAGAATTTGGAGTTGCCCGAATCGCTGCGCGATGGCACTACTACCGGTGCGATGGTGCCGGTCAGCATCCCTGCCATGTTGGCGTCGCCGAACAAGGAAAGGGTTTTATAGAATGTGTTCCCTGCTTCGATGTTAGGGAATATCAAGACATCGGCATTGCCTATTACGGGAGAAGATAACCCTTTGATTTCACCGCTATGTGCGTCGCAAGCCGTCTTGGCGTCCATCGGTCCGTCGATAAAGACTTTGCCGAACCGTCCTTGTGTGGCTTCTTCTTTCAATTGTACGTAGCTTAATGTATGCGGAAACTTCTCGTTTATCTTTTCGCTGCAGTGTATCAAAGCGACACGAGGCTGTTCGTTGCCCAATTTCCGGCATAAAGCGATGTCGTGGGTTATCATCGAGCGAAACTGTTCGAGGGTAGGGCGGGGAATGACCGCTGCGTCAGAAAACAGTAGCAGTTTATGGTAAAGCGGCACTTGTGCCACCGCTACATGGCTCAATACACCTCCTGGGGGAAGCAGTCCCCTGTCTTTCTTCAGCATGGCTCGTAGCAGGTTGTCGGTATTGATCAGTCCCTTCATTAAAATATCTGCTTCGCCGGTACGTACCAGTTCTACTGCTAAGGCCGCCGCGTCATCGGGCGTGGCGGCTTCGTATACTCGGACAAAATCGGGCGATGCATTCCTTAATTGATATGCCATTTCTTTGTGCCCCGAATCGACCACTAATAAATATTCGGCTATCTCTTCGCGTAAGCTGCGGATAATGACATATTCAGTATGCGGGTCGTTGGGGCAAACCACCGCTACCCGCCGCCGGATATTCAACGAGCGTAAGCGGTTTACCAATTGGGAAAGAGTTCGAAGCTGTTCCATACCATCTGATTTTTAGCAAAGATGGGAAATAAATCTGAATTTATCGCTATCTTTGCTTTGTTTCCTCTAAACATTTAACTTATGAAAACGTTTCAAACATTTGACATCGAGCCGGAGTATGATGTACTTCACAGCCGGTTCCCGAATCATAAAGACGCACCGGTAATCGGTATTACCGGAAATTTCAGTGACGGAAATTTATGCCTTGCTCCGGGATATTATACTTCCATTCTGAAAGCAGGTGGAGTCCCTTTTATTATTCCTCCATTTGAAGATGATAACATTCTGATAAACCTTCTTGACCATATAGACGGACTTCTATTGTCGGGCGGAGGTGATATTAATCCGTTGTACTTAAAAGAGGAGCCGATAAAAGAATTACACAGTATTAATCCTTACCGCGACCGTCAGGAATTATTGCTGGCACGGCTGGCAGCCAACCGGCAAATTCCTATTCTCGGTATTTGTCGAGGTATACAGATAATGAATGTAGCATTGGGGGGTACCTTGTATCAGGACATTTATTCGCAGGTAGAAGGTAAACTCCTTAAACATAGTCAGGATATGGACCGCGCGTTTGCTTCGCATACGGTTTGTATAGAAACTGATAGTATGTTGGCAAAGATAATGGGACAGGTTGTCTTGCCTGTTAATTCGTTTCATCATCAGGCTGTGAAAGACCCGGCACCGGGATTCCGCATATCGGCGCGTGCGGCCGATGGAGTGGTAGAAGCGATTGAAAGCACTGAGTATAAATCGATGCTTGGCGTGCAATGGCATCCCGAATGTTTCATTATGAACGGCGATGAATGCATGATGCCTGTTTTCGATTGGTTTTTGAAAGAAGCGGCTTCTTTTCGGGCGGCAAAAGCACTTCATTGTAAAATATTGACTTTGGATTCGCATTGCGATACCCCGATGTTTTTTGAGCGAAACATCAATTTTGCGACACGTGACCCGAAAATAAAGGTCGACTTGCACAAAATGACCGAAGGGCGGCAAGACGCTACTATCATGGTAGCTTATCTTCCGCAAAAAGAACGTACCGATGAGGCTTTGCTTGCTGCTACAGCTAAAGCGGATCAATTATTGAATGAGATAGAACGGATGGTAGCTATGAATTGCACAGCCGTAGACATAGCTTATAAGCCTGCCGATTTGTATCGCCTGAAGCAAGCGGGAAAGAAAGCCATCATGTTGGGCATTGAAAACGGATATGCTATTGGGAAAGACTTGTGCAACGTAGCACATTTCCGCCGGCGGGGAGTGGTATACATGACTCTTTGCCATAATGGGAACAATGACATCTGTGGCTCGGCACGTTATAACGAAGAAGGATTGGGAGTCAGTGATTTTGGCGAAAGGGTCATTCGTGAGATGAACCGTACGGGGATGTTGGTCGACTTATCCCATGCGGGCGAACGTAGCTTCTACGATGCGTTGGATATCAGTCTTCAGCCTGTTGTTTGCTCGCATTCATCCAGTCGTGCCTTGTGCGACCATCCCCGCAATCTGACTGATGAACAACTGAAAGCCATCGCCCGTAAAGGAGGAGTTGTGCAGCTTTGTCTATATAGTGGATTTCTGCGCACAGACCGTCCTGCTGATATTTGCGATGCCGTCGAACACTTACATCACATCGTGAATCTTATCGGAGTCGACCACGTAGGCATCGGTACGGATTTTGATGGTGACGGGGGCGTTATCGGGTGTAATGATTCATCGGAGTTAATCAACTTTACCCGCCGGCTGTTGTACGAGCGTTACAGCGAGAAAGATATCCGGTTGATATGGGGAGGTAATTTTTTGCGGGTAATGGAACAGGTGCAAGAGTCATCGCGTAAGGAAATGGGATTTTAATTTCTTTCAGCCTTATACAAATCGGTAGTCTTGCGTTTATAGGTAGAAAAAACATACCTTTTTATTATGCGTTACATTAAATGTTATTATCTGCCTATTCTCCTGAGTCTATTGGTTTGTTCTTGTGGAGAATATAAGCTTGAAGAGAAAGCGGATGGAGTAATTGAGGATAATCCGCATACTGTTCAGGTGGTCACTCGAAGTGACAACAATGCTCCTATCCACTATCCGCTCACCGTTTATCTGTTTAATGAGCAAGGGCAATGTGTGGGGCAAGAAATTATTGCTGACGAATCGGTGGCTTACAGCCGAAAGCTTTCGGAAGGGAAATATACCATTGTCCTGTTATCGGGAGTTACGGAAGATGAATATTTTATGCCAATCGATATAGCTCCCGGTAGCTACATTACGCTCAAGGAGTCTAATTTTGCGCAGGCTCCTATCCAGATAGCGCAGACCCAAGTGAATTTAACGAAGTCGACCACCGTGCAAATGACCTTGTCGTATGCTGTAGCTTCGGTTGGTTTTGTCATTAACGAGGTGCCTGCGGAAGCTACTCAGGTAAGTGTCGGCATCTCTCCGGTAAGTTCGGGCATCGCTTTCGACGGGAATTATAAAGAAGACAAGCAATCGTGTACAGTGCCTTGCGTTAAGGAAGACGGGCAATGGATAAGTGAAACCGTTTATATTTTCCCGAATGAAAGCACTTCTACCCATTTGTCGGTGCAGATAGAATTGCCCGATGGCAATAAAACCTATGGCTATACGTATCAAGCTGCTTTGCGGGCTGGTTATCCTTATCAGTTTACAGGGAATATAAAAGACGGCATTACATTGAATGGGGAATTTCAAGCCGAAGGCTGGCGACCGGTCGTTGATGTGGAGTTCGGTATCAGTGAAGTGATTCCAGATAATCCGGACGGCGGCGGAACTGATGAAGAAGAGCCAGACGGGGGAATTGAATCTGATGGCACTGACACTTATTTCGTTTCGGAATTGCCTGAAGCGGAAAGTATTTGGGAAGGCTTTTATGTATGGAGGACGGAGAATGTATCGGCGACAGAATGTGAAGCCCTTATTCTTTCGCCCGACCAGTTGGAACTGCCGGCGACCCAGGGAAGAGAAGAATTGATTAATTATGAAATCAGTGGCATTGAAGGCTGGCGGGTATTTACGAAGGAAGAGGCAAAAGACTTTATTGCGCAATACGTAGATTCGCTTGACGATTTAAATGAGTTGTTGTTAGAAAATGGATTGGCAATATTTTACTGCAATGAAGAGGAAGGCGACCGTTACCTTTGCAACAATTGTTTGTCCAGTTTTGCTTTTTGGAGTTCCAGCATCTCTGTTGTCGGTTCTAAGCGGAGTTATTTCCTTCGTCCGGTGAAGACTGTCCGGCTGAAAGTGCGGTAAGCAGCAAGCGACTGTCATATAGCGCGTCGGTTTGAAAAAGTAGGTTCACACAGGTTTTTGCAGATGGCTGCAGAAACCTGTGTGCGTTTTTTTAATTAATTTACTCTTCCATCATAGGCTCTGTTTGCAAATAAATTAAAGGAATATTTTGTAGTCCGCTAAATGTTTTATATCTTTGCAGGCGAGATGAAAAAGATGGTGGAGGGGCGGTAAGGCTCCTTTTTTTATTCACGATTAATATTGCATGATAGACAAACAAATTGTGACCCGGATAGTCGAGGATTGGCTGGAAGGGAAAGATTATTTTCTGGTAGATGTCTCTGTAAGTCCGGATGACAAAATTGTGGTTGAAATAGACCATGCAGATGGCGTATGGATAGATGATTGTGTGGATTTGAGCCGTTTTATCGAGTCGAAGTTGAATCGGGAAGAAGAGGATTATGAATTAGAGGTAGGCTCGGCAGGCATCGGACAACCTTTTAAGGTATTGAAGCAATACTTGATTCATATCGGTAAAGAAGTAGAGGTAATGGATGCCTCCGGCAAGAAATGGACTGGTTTATTGGCCAGAGCCGATGAAAACTCTTTTACGGTAACGGTGAAAATGAAGGTGAAGCCGGAAGGGGCGAAACGTCCTAAGTGGGTAGACCAGGATATGACTTTTGCGTATGATGAAATTAAATACACCAAATACTTAATAAGCTTTAAATAAATTATGGCGAAAAAAGAACCTGCTGTCAGTCTGATTGACACGTTTTCGGAATTTAAAGAATTGAAGAATATTGACCGTACCACGATGGTGAGTGTGCTGGAAGAATCGTTTCGCAGCGTTATCGCCAAGATGTTCGGCACAGACGAGAATTATGATGTAATCGTAAACCCGGACAAAGGCGATTTCGAAATATGGCGTAACCGTGAAGTGGTGGCTGATGATGAGTTGACTAATCCGAACCGACAGATATCGTTGACTGAGGCACGTCAGATAGACGCTTCGTATGAAGTGGGTGAGGAGGTAACCGATGAAGTGATTTTCGAAAAATTCGGACGGCGTGCGATTTTGAATCTTCGTCAGACTCTGGCTTCGAAAATCCTGGAATTAGAAAAGGACAGCTTGTATAATAAATATATAGATAAGGTAGGGACGATAATCGCAGCCGAGGTTTATCAGATTTGGAAAAAGGAAATCTTACTGCTGGATGACGAAGGCAATGAATTGTTGTTGCCGCGTACGGAACAGATTCCGAGTGACTTTTACCGTAAAGGCGAAACCGTGCGTGCGGTAGTAGCTCGTGTGGAAAACAAGAATAACAATCCGAAGATTATCTTGAGCCGTACTTCGCCCATGTTCCTGCAACGTTTGTTTGAACAGGAAGTGCCTGAAATAAATGACGGGCTGATTACAATCAAACGCATAGCGCGCATTCCGGGAGAGCGGGCAAAGATTGCAGTGGAATCGTACGATGACCGTATCGATCCGGTAGGAGCCTGCGTGGGAGTGAAAGGTTCGCGTATTCATGGCATTGTGCGTGAATTGCGGAATGAGAATATAGACGTAATTAATTATACATCAAATATCCAGTTGTTTATCCAGCGTGCGTTGAGCCCTGCTACCGTGTCGTCTATTGTGATGCACGAGGAAGAGAAGAAAGCTGAAGTATATCTGAAACCGGAAGAGGTTTCGCTCGCTATCGGAAAAGGAGGTATGAACATCAAGTTGGCGAGTATGCTGACCGAATATACGATAGATGTTTACCGTGAAGTGGACGGCAACACGACGGATGAGGATATCTATTTGGACGAGTTTAAGGATGAAATCGACGAATGGGTCATCAATGCGATTAAGGGCATAGGCATTGATACCGCTAAGGGCGTGTTGAATGCTCCGCGTGAAATGCTGATAGAGAAAGCCGATTTGGAAGAGAATACGGTAGACGATGTATTGAGAATATTGAAAGCTGAGTTTGAGGGAAACACATCAAGCAATAATAGCGACGCTAATAATAGTGACGCTAATGATTGATAACGGCAGATACCGTTATTCATTCGTGGTGATTATAGAATATTGTTTTCCCGGCTCTATTAAAAAACGAACAATTTATGATGATAAGACTGAACAAAGTAACAAGAGATTTGAATGTAGGAATAGCTACGGTGGTCGATTTTTTGCAAAAGCAAGGATATGACATCGAAGCTAATCCGAACGCGAGGATAACTGACGAACAATATGCTGCACTTGTGAAAGAGTTTAGCAAAGATAAGGATTTGAAGATAGAGTCGGAGAAGATTTTCCAAGAACGTCAGAACAAAGAACGGAATAAGGCTTCTGTTTCAATTGAGGATCTGCATACTGATAACAAGTCTGTCATGATCGAGACAGTGGTTCCTGAAGAGAGCCGTCCGCGATTTAAACCTGTAGGGAAAATCGATTTGGACAGTCTGTATAATAAAAAAAAGAAAAATAAACCGGCTGTAGAAGAACAGGTAACGGAGAAAACCAAAGGAGAGAAAGTAGCAACGGAAATTTCCACACCTGAAACGGTGCAACCGGCAGTACCTGCTGCTGAGATTGTTCCGTCGGTTGAAGAATCTCTTCCGAAAGAAGAGGTCTCTGTAACCTTGCAGCAGCAGCCACAGATAATAGATGAAGTATCAACACAGCCCGAAAAAACAAAAGCAGAGGACTTGAAACCGGAGCCGATGGAAGAAAAGAAAGAAACAACAGAAACACAGAAAGTGCAAGGTAGCACTGAAGATGGAATATTTAAGATTCGTCCTACCGAGTTCAAATCGAAAATTAATGTAGTAGGACAAATCGATTTGGCTACATTGAACCAGTCAACCCGCCCGAAAAAGAAATCGAAAGAAGAAAAGCGAAAAGAACGGGAGGAAAAGGATAAACAACGTCAGGAACAACGCCGGCAAATGAAGGATGCCATTATTAAGGAAATCCGGAAAACCGATGAAAAGGTGGAAAAAGGAAATAATGCGGATAATGCTTCGAAAAAGAAACGTAATCGCATAAGCAAAGAGAAAATAGATATCAATGCGAGCGGAGTGGTTGTGCCACGTAATGAAAACAAGTCGGGTAAGAACGCATCGCAAGGAAGCGGCAAGCACAATAAGGATCGTTTTAAGAAAGCGGTGGTGAAGCCTGAAGTGAGTGATGAAGATGTGGCAAAACAGGTGAAAGAAACATTGGCGCGTCTGACAAATAAAGGCAAAAACAAGGCTGCCAAATATCGGAAAGAGAAAAGAGAAAGCATACAAAACCGTCAACTGGAGCAGGAAGAACTGGAACAAGAAGAAAGCAAGGTGCTGAAACTGACCGAGTTCGTGACTGCCAACGAATTGGCAAGCATGATGAATGTGCCGGTAACCCAGGTTATATCTACCTGTATGAGTGTCGGCATCATGGTGTCTATTAATCAGCGTTTGGATGCGGAAACGATTAATCTGGTTGCCGAAGAATTCGGATTCAGAACCGAATATGTCAGTGCGGAAGTGGCACAGGCAGTAGAGGAAGAAGTGGATGCTGAAGAAGATTTGCAGCCTCGTGCGCCGATTGTAACGGTAATGGGGCACGTTGACCATGGTAAGACTTCGTTGCTCGACTATATCCGTAAGGCCAACGTGATAGCTGGTGAAGCGGGAGGTATTACGCAGCATATTGGTGCTTATAATGTGAAACTGGAAGACGGACGTCACATTACGTTCCTTGATACACCGGGACATGAAGCATTTACTGCGATGCGTGCTCGTGGAGCGAAAGTGACCGACGTAGTGATTGTCATTGTTGCGGCTGACGATAACGTGATGCCGCAAACTAAAGAAGCCATTAATCACGCTATGGCGGCAGGAGTACCTATCGTGTTTGCTATAAACAAGATAGACAAACCGAACGCTAACCCTGATAAAATAAAGGAAGAGCTGGCTCAAATGAACTTTTTGGTAGAGGAGTGGGGCGGTAAATATCAGTCGCAAGATATCTCCGCCAAGAAAGGCATCGGTGTGAAAGAACTGTTGGAAAAAGTTTTGCTGGAAGCTGAAATGCTCGATTTGAAAGCTAATCCGAACCGCAAAGCGACCGGTTCTATTATCGAGTCATCTCTGGATAGAGGCCGTGGTTATGTAGCAACGGTGTTGGTATCGAACGGTACGCTGCATGTAGGCGATATCGTATTGGCTGGGAAATATTACGGCAAGGTGAAAGCGATGTTTAATGAACGTAATCAGCGCCTGAAAGAGGCAGGGCCATCGGAACCGGTATTGATATTGGGATTGAATGGCGCTCCGGCAGCAGGTGATACGTTCCATGTGTTTGAAACAGAACAAGAGGCACGCGAAATAGCCAATAAACGTGAACAGTTACAGCGTGAACAAGGTTTGCGTACACAAAAGATGTTGACGCTGGATGAAGTGGGACGTCGTTTGGCGTTAGGTGATTTCCATGAGTTGAATATCATTGTGAAAGGTGATGTGGATGGTTCGGTAGAAGCATTAAGCGATTCGTTGATAAAACTTTCTACTCCCCAAATACAAGTGAATGTTATCCACAAGGGAGTAGGGCAAATTTCAGAATCAGATGTTTCATTGGCTGCAGCATCGGATGCCATCATTGTAGGTTTCCAGGTACGTCCTTCAAACAACGCTGCTAAGTTGGCGGAACAGGAAGGAGTGGATATCCGTAAGTATTCTATTATTTATGATGCCATTGAGGAAGTGAAGGCTGCTATGGAAGGTATGCTTGCTCCTACGTTGAAAGAAGAAGTGACCGCTACCATCGAAGTGCTTGAAGTCTTTAATATAAGCAAGGTAGGTATGGTAGCCGGTGCGATGGTGAAGACCGGTAAAGTGAAACGTACTGATAAAGCTCGGTTGATACGTGATGGTATCGTTGTGTTTACTGGTTCTATCAATGCTTTGAAACGTTTCAAGGATGATGTGAAAGAGGTTGGCACGAATTTCGAGTGTGGCATCAGCCTTACGAACTGCAACGACTTGAAAGTAGGCGATGTAATAGAAACTTATGAAGAAGTGGAAGTGAAACAAACCTTATAAAAAATGAACAATTGATAATTGGCAACGGACTGCCTATAACGAAAAGTGTATGGCTGCTGTTGCCAATTATTAATTGTTGTTTATTAAAATACAAAGAGAGTGTGTCTTCGCTGGATTGGATAATGGCAGGAATTGTAGCAGTGGGGGCGGCGATAGGCTTTATGAAAGGAGCAATTCGTCAGTTGGCTTCCATTGTAGGGCTGTTGGCAGGCTTGTTATTGGCACGGGCGTTATTTGTAACCGCAGGCGACAGGCTGGGCGAAGCATTAGGAACTTCGGTGACGGTGGCGCGTGTATTGGCTTTTGCGCTTATCGGCATAGGAGTTCCATTGTTTTTTCTGGTACTGGCTTCTTTTCTGACGCGCATTGTGGAAGGAATACAGTTAGGAGGCGTCAATCGTTGTTTAGGTGCGTTTGTGGGAGCCTTGAAATGTGTATTGTTGTTAAGTATCGCTATTCATTTAATGGAATTTATAGATGCTGAAGATAACTTAATCGGTCAAACCGTAAAGCGACAATCGCTGTTATATTATCCGATAAGAAATTCGACTGTTTTTTTCTATCCGGCGATAAAAAACGTAAGTAATCAATTAAGAGACTGACCTATGCAGTTAGAACCCAATAAATATGTAAAAGAATTGACCCGTGAGACGTATAAGTATGGCTTCACAACAGATATTCATACTGATATTATCGAACGGGGTTTGAACGAAGATGTGGTGCGGCTTATTTCTGCCAAGAAGCAGGAACCTGAATGGTTGCTTGATTTTCGTTTGAAAGCGTTTCGCTATTGGCAAACTTTAGAAATGCCTACGTGGGCGCATCTGACGATTCCCGAAATCGATTATCAGGCTATATCGTATTATGCCGACCCGACAAAAAAGAAAGATGGTCCGAAGAGTTTGGATGAAGTAGATCCCGAATTGCTGAAAACATTCAATAAGTTGGGTATTCCTTTGGAGGAACAACTTGCGTTGAGCGGAATGGCGGTAGATGCGGTAATGGATTCGGTGTCTGTAAAGACCACTTTCAAGGAAACCTTGATGGAAAAGGGGATTATTTTTTGTTCCATCAGTGAAGCGGTGCGTGAACATCCCGATTTGGTGCGTAAGTATTTAGGGTCGGTGGTTGGTTACCGTGATAATTTTTTTGCCGCTTTAAACTCGGCGGTTTTCAGTGATGGGTCGTTTGTCTACATACCGAAAGGAGTTCGTTGTCCGATGGAACTTTCTACGTATTTTCGTATCAATGCGGCAAATACGGGGCAGTTCGAGCGTACCCTTATTGTGGCGGATGACGACAGTTATGTTTCTTATCTGGAAGGTTGTACGGCTCCGATGCGTGATGAGAATCAGCTTCATGCTGCTATTGTAGAAATTGTAGTGATGAATCGTGCCGAGGTGAAATATTCTACTGTACAGAACTGGTATCCGGGCGATGCGGAAGGCAAAGGAGGGGTATACAATTTCGTGACAAAACGTGGAATTTGTAAAGGTGTGGATAGTAAATTGTCATGGACGCAGGTGGAAACCGGCTCGGCTATTACATGGAAGTATCCCAGTTGTATTCTGAGCGGTGATAATTCGACTGCTGAATTTTATTCAGTGGCAGTGACGAATAATTATCAACAGGCGGATACCGGTACGAAAATGATTCACTTAGGTAAGAATACCCGTTCTACTATTGTAAGCAAAGGTATTAGTGCCGGACAAAGCCAGAATTCGTATCGTGGTTTAGTGCGTGTGTCGGAAAAAGCGGATAATGCCCGTAATTACAGCCAGTGTGATTCGTTGCTTTTAGGAAGCCGGTGTGGCGCCCATACTTTCCCTTATATGGATATACACAATGAAACGGCTGTTGTTGAACACGAGGCCACTACTTCTAAGATATCAGAAGACCAGTTGTTTTATTGCAATCAGCGTGGCATTCCTACAGAAGATGCTGTCGGGCTGATTGTGAACGGTTATGCGAAAGAGGTATTAAATAAGCTTCCGATGGAGTTTGCCGTAGAAGCTCAGAAATTGTTGTCGGTATCACTGGAGGGAAGCGTCGGGTAGTTGATAGTTAATAATTAATAGTCAATAGTCAATAGTTGGTGATGTATGCCTTATTTGCTATTGTTCTTTTGCTATTAATTATCTACTGTCTTGCTATTCATTGTTCACTATTAACTATTAATTATTAACAGAGTAAGCGATGTTAGAAATAAAAGATTTGCATGCCTCTATTAATGGCAAAGAAATATTGAAAGGTATCAATTTAAGCGTGAAAAGCGGTGAGGTTCATGCTATTATGGGGCCGAATGGCTCGGGAAAAAGTACCTTAAGCAATGTGTTGGTAGGACATCCTGCATACGAAGTGACAAAAGGTTCGGTGACATTTGACGGTAAGGATTTGTTGGCTATGAAGCCTGAAGACCGTAGTCACGAAGGCTTGTTTTTATCGTTCCAATATCCGGTAGAAATACCGGGTGTAAGTATGGTTAATTTTATGCGTGCGGCTGTTAACGAACAGCGTAAGTATAAAGGATTGCCTGCGTTGACAGCCAGTGAGTTTCTGAAACTGATGCGTCAAAAGCGTGAAGTTGTAGAATTGGATAGTAAATTGGCAAACCGTTCGGTGAATGAGGGATTTTCCGGTGGAGAGAAAAAGCGGAACGAGATATTTCAGATGGCAATGCTTGAACCGAAACTGAGCATTTTGGACGAAACCGATTCAGGATTGGATATTGATGCTCTCCGCATTGTTGCAGAAGGAGTGAATAAGTTGAAAACTCCTCAAACCAGCTGTATCGTTATCACTCACTACCAGCGTCTGTTGGATTACATCAAGCCAGATGTCGTGCATGTATTATATAAAGGTAGGATTGTGAAGACAGCTGGCCCCGAGTTGGCCCTTGAATTGGAAGAGAAAGGATACGATTGGATTAAGAAAGAATTGGGAGAATGAATGATATGAGAGCGGAACAACAATATATTGATCTCTTCAGTCGGTATGAAGCTCTTGTTTGTCGGGGTAGTGTGGATGTTTTGAACGTACCTCGTGCGAAGGCTTTCGCTGATTTTGAGCGTTTGGGTTTTCCTACACGCAAGCAGGAGACGTATAAGTATACGGATGTAGGGAAATATTTCGCTCCCGACTTCGGGTTGAATTTGAATCGGCTGGAGTTTCCTGTTAATCCGTATGAGGTATTCAAGTGTGATGTGCCCAATATGAGCACTTCGCTTTATTTCGTGGTTAATGATTCGTTTGATAAGCACGACCATCCTTCGGCACAGTTACCTGAAGGTGTTTTGTTTGGAAGCCTCAAAGACTTGGCTGGGCAATATCCTGATTTGGTAAAGAAATATTATGGCAAGTTGGCTGATACATCAACGGATGGATTGACGGCATTCAATACAATGTTTGCTCAAGATGGTGTATTGATGTATGTTCCGAAGGGAGTGGTGATAGAGCGTCCTATTCAGTTGGTGAATATCTTGCGTGCTGATGTTGATACGATGGCAAACCGCCGTTTGTTGATTATTGTGGAAGAAGGAGCACAGGTAAAGTTATTGGTATGCGACCATGCGATGGACAATGTGAATTTCCTTTCTACCCAAGTGACAGAAGTTTTTGTGGGTGAACGTGCTGTGTTCGACCTGTATGAATTGGAGGAGACCCATAATAGCACCGTCCGTTTTAATCAGTTATTTGTCGACCAGCAGGCGGAAAGCAATGTTTTGCTGAATGGAATAACATTACATAATGGTACGACCCGTAATACAACCAAAGTGACTTTGTCGGGGCGTGGAGCGGAAGTGAGTCTTTGTGGCATGGCTATCGCTGATAAGAACGAACAGGTAGATAATCATACTTTTATTGATCATAAGGTTCCGGACTGTACCAGTAACGAGCTTTTTAAATATGTGCTTGACGACCATGCGGTCGGGGCTTTTGCTGGAAAGGTCTTGGTACGGCCGGATGCCCAGCACACTTCTTCGCAGCAGACAAACCGGAACATTTGCGCTACGCGGGAAGCAAGGATGTATACCCAGCCCCAACTGGAAATTTATGCGGATGATGTGAAATGTTCGCATGGAGCAACAGTGGGACAGCTTGATGAAAATGCTTTGTTCTATATGCAGCAACGAGGTATTCCTTTAAAAGAGGCGCGTTTGTTGCTGATGTTTGCTTTTGTAAATGAAGTGATAGACCATATCCGGATGGATGCCTTGAAAGACCGTTTGCATCGGTTGGTTGAAAAGCGTTTCCGAGGCGAATTGAATAAGTGCCAAGGATGTACGATTTGTAAATAATAGCGGTTGGAGGAGTTAAGAAGTCATCCCTTCGCTTTGCTTTGTTATAAGTTGGAGCGATATGGCCCGGTCGGTGATGTTCTTGACTTCTCTAACAGTTTAAATTCTTTAACTTCTCTAACTCTTTAATAATATGTACGATATATCAAAAATCAGAGAAGATTTCCCGATTCTTTCACGGACGGTGTATGGTAAACCGCTTGTTTATTTAGATAATGGCGCTACAACTCAAAAACCGCGTTGCGTAGTAGAATCGATAACCGATGAATATTATTCGGTGAATGCCAATGTGCATCGGGGAGTGCATTTTCTTTCGCAGCAAGCTACCCATTTGCACGAAGCTTCGCGTGAAACGGTACGTCGGTTTATCCATGCACGTAGCACGAATGAGATTGTTTTTACCCGAGGTACGACGGAAAGCATCAATCTGGTTGCTTCCACTTTTGCCGACAGTCAGATGCAGGCAGGAGACGAAGTGATTGTTTCCGTCATGGAGCATCATAGTAATATCGTATCTTGGCAGTTGCAGGCAGCCCGCAAGGGAATTGTGCTGAAGGTTATTCCGATGAACGATCGGGGTGAACTCTTGTTGGACGAATATGAGAAATTGTTCTCGCCGCGTACCCGTATCGTGTCGGTGACCCATGTTTCTAATGTGTTGGGAACAATAAATCCGGTAAACCGTTTGATTGAAATAGCCCATGCGCATGGAGTGCCTATTCTGATAGATGGAGCACAGAGCATTCCTCACCTTCCGGTGGACGTGCAGGCATTGGATGCCGACTTCTATGTATTTAGCGGACATAAGGTGTATGGCCCTACAGGCATTGGTGTGCTTTATGGGAAGGAAAATTGGCTTGAAAAGTTACCTCCATATCAAGGGGGTGGGGAGATGATAAAGAATGTAAGTTTTGAGAAAACTACATTCAATGAATTGCCTTTTAAGTTCGAAGCAGGTACCCCCGATTACATTGGCAGCACGGCATTGGCGAAAGCGTTGGATTATGTTTCGGCTATTGGCATGGAAAATATCGAAGCATACGAACATGAACTTACCGTATATGCGATGCAGCACCTGAAAGAAATTCCGGGAATGCGTATCTTTGGCGAAGCAGAACGGAAAAGTTCGGTCATTTCATTTTTAGTCGGGGATATCCATCATTTCGATATGGGGACATTGCTTGACCGGTTGGGGATTGCTGTACGTACGGGTCATCATTGTGCCGAACCTTTGATGCACCGGATGGGAATAGAAGGTACTGTTCGTGCATCGTTCGCCTTATACAATACGAAAGAGGAAATCGACCAGCTTGTCGCAGGCATCGGGCGTGTGGCAAAGATGTTTTTATAGTGAGCAGAAAAAAGTTACTAAGAACGGAACGCTAAAATCGACCACAAACCCATGGAAAACGGATACAACGACAAATGGCTGTCCGGCAAAACGGGTGATGATGGGAAGTGTCGTATCCATAGTAGTGGCTCCCCCCCTGCCGATATAGGCGCTAAGTTCCCGAACCAACGGACCAGCAACGGGGCACATAATAAGGTGATGATTTCGCGCATGATGTTTGATAGCAAAGCAATTGTGCCCAGTTCAGGTCCTTTATATTCGGTGATGAAAATGCTTGATAATGAGTAATAACCGAAACCTGCTCCTATAGCCATGCAGTCGGCGGCGCTTCGGTGTGGAAACAATAGGCTGATGGCTGCGGCTGCCGATAAGGTTCCCAAAATAGTCATGACCGGGAGAAATATCAGGCGCGGATTCAGGCTGCGGAAGTTTTTCAAGGTCTGTGGGTCATTGCCAATGCTTAAACCTACACTGAACATCAATGCGCATAACGCATAATAGCTGATATTGGTTTGCGTAATGTCGAATGGGATAAGGTGGAATACTCCGCATACACATCCTAAAGCGAAAAAAGCCACAATAATCAAGCTGCCTTTCATACTTCTCCTCCTTTCTTTTCATTGTGATATAACCATTTCCATAATATCCATGCGCAGATGCAACTTCCGACGACTGTTGCAAAAGTAATGGTAAAAGCTTCTATTCCCAGTGTAGCGAGTCCTTCGACTATTTGCCGGTTGCTTCCTACTTCTATCCCCAATAGGAACAGCAGCACCCAAATCAATGCCGTGATGAGAAGATGTATTCCCGGATATTGCTTTTTGCGTAATAAAAATCCGATGCACATACCTCCTAACATGAGTCCGATTACAGTAAACATATTCTTTTCGTTTTTGGGGCACAAAAATAATAATTGTTCCGATTCTGATATCCATCATTCTTCTTATAATTTCTGCTCAAGTCGATTTCCCCATGCAATAGATGCATTTGCCATCCTCTTAAATTTCCTCAAAATGTGTGTTATCAGGCAGATATTTTGTATTTTTGCATGCTGTAAAGCATGAACATCAACTTTAAACAAAATAAGATTATGGCTAAGAAAGCTCTTTTAATGATTTTGGACGGTTGGGGTTGTGGAGACCATCAGAAAGACGATGTGATTTTCAACACTCCGACTCCGTATTGGGACAGCCTGTTGGCTACGTATCCGCATTCTCAACTTCAGGCAAGCGGTGAAAACGTAGGTTTGCCCGATGGTCAGATGGGTAATTCGGAAGTAGGTCACTTGAATATCGGTGCCGGACGTATCGTTTATCAGGACTTGGTGAAGATTAACCGTGCGTGTGCTGACGGAAGTATCTTGAAGAATCCGGAAATCGTTTCGGCATTCTCGTATGCGAAAGAGCACGGTAAGAATATCCACTTCATGGGCTTGACCTCGAATGGTGGTGTGCACTCTTCCTTGGAACATTTGTTCAAATTGTGTGATATCGCCAAGGAATACGGTTTGGAAAATACATTCATCCACTGCTTTATGGACGGTCGTGACACCGACCCGAAGAGTGGTAAGGGATTCATTGAGCAATTGGAAGCACACTGTGCTCAGTCTGCAGGTAAGATTGCTTCTATCGTAGGGCGTTTCTATGCCATGGACCGCGACAAACGCTGGAACCGTGTGAAAGAAGCATACGATTTGCTGGTAGAAGGCAAGGGCAAACAGGCTACCGACATGGTACAGGCTATGCAGGAATCATACGATGAAGGGGTAACCGATGAGTTTATCAAACCGATTAACAACGCGAACTTCGACGGCACGATCAAGGAAGGCGATGTAGTGATTTTCTTCAACTACCGTAACGACCGTGCGAAGGAACTGACCATCGTATTGACTCAGCAGGATATGCCGGAAGAAGGCATGAAGACTATTCCGGGTTTGCAGTATTACTGTATGACTCCGTATGATGCTTCATTCCAAGGCGTTCACATTCTGTTCCCGAAAGAAAATGTGGCAGACACGTTGGGCGAATATTTGTCGAAAAACGGAAAGACCCAGCTTCACATTGCGGAAACCGAGAAATATGCACACGTAACCTTCTTCTTCAACGGTGGTCGTGAAACTCCGTTCGATGGTGAAGACCGCATCTTGGTTCCGTCTCCGAAAGTAGCTACTTACGACTTGAAGCCGGAAATGAGTGCTTACGAAGTGAAAGACAAACTGGTTGAGGCTATCAATACGCAGAAGTATGATTTTATCGTTGTCAACTATGCCAACGGCGATATGGTAGGCCACACAGGCGTTTACGAGGCAATTGAAAAAGCAGTTGTTGCTATTGATAATTGTGTGCGTGATACCGTAGAAGCTGCCAAGGCTAACGATTATGAAGTAATCATCATTGCCGATCATGGAAATGCTGACCATGCGTTGAACGCCGACGGTACGCCGAACACAGCTCACTCGTTGAATCCGGTCCCGTTTGTTTATGTAACAACCAATAAGGACGCAAAGGTAGAAAACGGTGTATTGGCTGATGTCGCTCCGTCTATCCTGCATATCATGGGTATGCCGCAACCGGCAGACATGACTGGACATGACTTAATTAAAGATTGATTTTATAATTGAACACAGAGACACGGAGACGCGCAGGGTTTTTTCTTGGTGAAGGGAAATATACTCTGGGGTCTTTGTGTCTCTGTGTTTTTTAATGTGAAAAGTATGGTTCAAGTAGGAGATGTCATCGTGAGTTTCGATGTATTTCGGGAAAAATTCTTTTGTGATTTAGATGCCTGCAAGGGAGCTTGCTGCATTGAAGGGGATGCCGGAGCGCCGGTCGAGTTGGAAGAAGTGGAAAAGCTGGAAGAAGTATTACCTGTTATTTGGGACGATTTGTCTCCCGAAGCGCGGAAAGTGATAGATAAGCAAGGGGTCGTATATACCGATCAGGAAGGCGACCTGGTAACTTCTATTGTAAACGGAAAGGATTGTGTGTTTACATGTTACGATGAGAAAGGTGCTTGTTATTGTGCCATAGAAAAAGCGTTTCGGGAAGGACGTTGTCATTTTTATAAGCCTGTCTCTTGTCATCTGTATCCTGTCCGTATAGGCAATTGCGGAATGTATAAGGCATTGAATTACCATCGTTGGGATGTATGCAAGGCGGCGGTTGCGCTGGGCAGGCAAAAAAATATGCCTGTATATCGGTTCCTGAAAGAGCCTTTGATCCGTAAGTTCGGGGAAGATTGGTATGCCGAACTGGAATTGGTGGCGGAAGAGTTGAAGAAGCAAAAAATGATTTGAGATAGGTTGATTCGGTTGGTAATCTGATGTGGATGGTTGCTTGTCCGGAGGCATCCAATACTCTTATGGGATATATGCCCCGGCCGTTTCCATTGCACTGAAACATTGGTTCTGACGCATTGAAACTCTAGTTTCAGAGCATTGAAACTAAAGTTTCAGTATAATGAAACAAAGGTGAAACTGGCTGCACAGGACTGAGGGAGTGGCATCCACCGGACTGAGCAGCCGTTTGGCTTTGCGAAAGCGGTTATTATTGCGCTTTTTTGATATTCGATTCTTCCAGTCCGTAATGTTTGCGGCTGTCTTCTTGCTTGAGCATATAGGCTATCAGGATGGCGCATAGCCCAAAGATGGAGAAAATCACCATAGGAGCTGTATAGTCGTATCCCGTTATGGCACCGGCGGCATTGTATTGCGTTGAGCAACGGTCGATGACAAAACCGATGAGTGTGGGCACCATGGCTAAACCGATATTCTGGATGTAGAAGATGATGGCGTATGCCGAGCCGAGTTGTTTCATCGGGATAATCTTAGGGACAGAGGGCCACATGGCACTGGGAACCAGCGAGAATGCAATGCCTAACACTATCATTACAATAACGGCAAACCACCAGTAGTTCATTACGGGAAGCGCGAAGAGCACATGTACGATAGTAAGCATTACCGAACCGATAATCATCAAGGTGGCTCCACGCCCGATACGGTCGTATAAAGTTCCAAAAACAGGAGTCAGCAAGATAGTGCCGAACGGAAGCAGGGCTGGGATAAGTCCGGCAAATGATTCGGGTACTTCGTACTTGTATATCATCAGCTTGGTGGCGAATTTCAAGAATGGGAACACACCGGCATAAAACATCAGGCAAAGCAGGGTGATAAGCCAAAAGCCTTTGTTGCAGAAGATGAGTCTCAGGTCTGACATCTTGAAGCCTTCTTCGGGTGATTCGCCTGCTTCGGCACGTGCGGCAGAGATTGCTGCATCTTCCTTGCGGTCCATTACGCAATACACCAGATAAGAGATGAAGCCTACGCAAAGACCGATAGCGCCTACAAGCACGGAACCGGACACATCTCCCATCATACGTGAGACAGGCAAGCTGACCGCTAAAGCGAGTGCCGTACCGATGCGTGCCATGGCAACTTGCAGCCCCATTGCCAATGCAAGCTCTTTGCCTGCAAACCATTTTACGATAACCTTGGATACGGTGATACCTGTAATTTCGGCTCCCATACCGAAGATAGAGAATCCCAGGGCAGCAATGATGACTTGCATATTCATGCCCCACAGCATTGCGTCGCCAAAGTCGGTTTTCAAGGCATACCACTTGATTAAAGCACCGGCAAACATCAGTCCCGATGACATCACTCCAGTGAACCGTACCCCCATTTTGTCGAGGATAATGCCGCCGAAGAACAACATCAGCAGAAACACGTTAATGTATCCATAAGCTCCCGAAAAGAATCCATATTCGGTACTGCTCCATCCTTTACCGGTAGAGACGGTACTGATGGTTTTTTCTTGTGTTTCCTGCTTGCCTTCTACCGTTTCTATATATTGGTATCGGGCGCCTTCTTCCAGCTTCTGTACCGTAAGGTCGGGCGAGGACAAAGCGTTGGCTTCCGCAAAAAGTTCCACCTTGGCTATCAAGCTGTCGGCAGGCATGGATGTGTTGTTGGTAAAATAAACCACTTTCCCTTGGGTGGTAAGCAGGTTTTCAAGGGGAGCCATGACATCGGTCAGGAAATAGCCGCACATCATGGTGAACGACACGATGAGCAGTGCCGTCCAGCGAGCGGCTTTCGAGTCGCTCAGACGTTTCTGGATTTGTTTTTTCATTTGCATGTTTATATTGTTTTACGTTTTCGTTAAATTGCGCAACAAAGATACTTCTTTTCGTGGTTTTTTGTTTTATTTCTGAAAAGAAGTTCTAACTTTGTAGCTATATTAATCGATAAAAACTTGAATCTATGAGAAAGATGAAAACAACGGTGCTTTGCGCTGTATTGGGAGGAAGTCTATTGTGCTCTTCCTGTATTGGCTCGTTTGGTGCATGGAACAGCTTGAAAGATTGGAATATGGGTATCGGACATAAGGCGGTGAACGAATTGGTGTTCATAGCTTTTCATATCATTCCTGTATATGAAGTGGCTTATCTGGCAGATGTGCTTGTGTTGAATTCCATTGAGTTCTGGTCGGGGTCGAATCCAATGGTAGATGTTGGAACCGAGAAGGTGATTCACGGCGAAGACGGCGAATACCTGGTCCGCACGAATGAAGATGGTTACACTATTACTAAAATGGGTGAAGCCGACCGCCCGCTTGATTTGGTATATAACGAAGAAAACCGTACATGGAATGCCATAGCCGAAGGACAGGCCTATGAACTGATGACCATGAACGAAGACGGAAGCGTTACTTACAAAGACCAAGACGGAGAAGAAGTGACGGTAATGCCGGACAAGTAAAAGAAGCTATAGCCGCAAGATAATCTTTTGAATGGTGGCGTATTATAAATATCGCCAAGTGAACCACTCTGTGAATCTGCTTGCAATAAGCGGTATCGTCTGCATGGTTTATTTCTGAATAACTGCATCACCGGTACGATTACTGATCGTACCGGTGATGCAGTTATATTATCCCGTTTTTTCGGATTGTCTACTATGCCTCTTCCAATCAGTCTTTGTCGATTTTCAAGATGCTTCCCGTTTCCGGATTGAAGATGACACGGGTATTTACTTTCTTGAACAAATCTTCTACCAATACTTCGGTTGTTCCGAATTGGGTGACGGGCAGTTCGTCTTCGAAATAGGTCTTTCCTTGGAAGGTGACGTCCACTTTTCCTTTTCCCGGTATGTTGTAGATAGCTCCTTCAAGTTTTTTCTTTTTCTTGCCTTTCTCTTCACTTGTTGGCGGAAGCGGGCTTATGCTTTTAAGGCTGATGTAGACAGGGTCGCCTGCCAGGTCTTCGGCAGGAAGGATGCCTAATAAACGCGAAAAGCGTAACGCTACTTTATCGGTGAACGGTTCTTCTGCACCGATACGGAAGGTAAAAAGCTTGTCTTCACGGTCTGTAGTGCCTGTAAAGAGTTGGGTCAATGCCTTTTCTTGCTTGTTGAGGTTATCTATTACCAACTGGAGTGAAGCGCCGTCCTTGGGCATGGCGTCCGCTTGTCCGCGTAAAATCAAGTTCTTGCTTTCGCGGATATTATAGATTTCTTTTGCGGTAAGTTCCGCCATCTTGGCAGAAGAACCGGCAAGCAAGATGTCTTCGGTCATATACCTGCGCGGGTTCTCGTGTTTTTGAGGTTGTTCTAATATATAGTCCGCCGCTTTTCTTTCGGGAGCCGAAGTGTTGATGGCTTTGATAAGTCCGTCATTGGTCAGTTCTACTTGGCTCATGGCGCTCTTGTCTTTCAGCTTGATAATATAAGCTTTGGTCGAATCGGGCACTCCGGCGGAACGTACTTCTATTTGTTTGATTTCCCAATGTGTCTCTGGTTGTGTGTTAACGTTGTTTATCCGCAAATATTGGTTGGCGTATTGGCACAGTTCGCCGGGCTGGTAAGTGACGTGAGTGGCGATTACGTTGATGTCCAATGCTGTTTTGGGCAAGAAATAAACGATGCCTTCATCTTCGCCCGGCAAATAGGAGCTGATGTCTTGTGCGGCAACCGGTGCCGTACAGGCCAGCATACATAGTGCAAAAACGGTCTTTTTCATATATCGGTATTCGTTAATTGATTTCACATAAGATTTTCCATGCCTCCGGAAGAGCTTCGATGATGTCGCTGGCGGTCATGGCTATTTCACCCTTATTCCGGCGGGCGATGTCTCCCGCAAGTCCATGGACATATACTCCCAGGCGTGCCGCACTTTCTTGCGGATAACCTTGAGCCAACAAGGCGAGGATAATACCTGTCAAAACATCTCCGCTTCCGCCTGTAGCCATACCTGGATTACCGGTCGGGTTGAAGTAGAATTTACCTTCTGGGGTAATGACGGTGGTATAGGCTCCTTTCAAGACAATGTAACATTGCAGATAGGCTGCCAGTTCTTTCGCTTTGGTCAGCCGTTCGAAACTATCGTTGCAACGCCCGATGATGCGTTCCAGTTCACCGATGTGCGGCGTCAGGATACTACGGCGTGGCAAGCGGTTCAGGTAGTTTCGGTGCGAACTGAGGATGTTGATGGCATCAGCGTCTAACACGGTGGGAAGATAACAGTCGGCAAGCTGGTCGAAGGTAGCAAGTGCTGTTTCTTCTTCTTGTCCGATGCCGGGGCCGATGGCTATGGCCTGGTAGTTGTCTAAATCGACCGGTTCGGCAAAATACTGTTCGTGTACGTCGTTTTGCACCATCGCTTCGGGCACAGCCGTTTGCAGGATGTCGTGGTTGCATACCGGAGCGTGTATCGTCAGCAGTCCGACTCCGGAGCGCAGGCAAGCGCGTGCCGATAAAATAGAGGCTCCTGCCATTCCGTTCGAGCCGGCTATCAGGAGCGCATGGCCGAAGTTGTTCTTAAAGGCGAAACGCTTACGTGGCTTGATAAGGCGGCTGACGTCGGGTGCCTCGGTTATTATATAAGGTGTATCTGCCTGGGCGATGAATTCCGGGCTGATGCCGATGTCGAGTAGTTTCCATTCGCCCACGATGTCTTCGTTTTCGGGGAAAAGGAAAGATAGTTTCGGAAGCTGTATGCTTAAAGTCAGGTTTGCCCGGATGATGTTGGTGCGGATATTGTTCGAGTTGTCTTCGCCCATCAGTCCCGAGGGAAGGTCGATAGAGACGACTTGTGAGCTGGAGGCGTTGATGTATTTCACCACCGAAGCAAATCCACCGCTCAACGGTTTGTTCAGTCCTGAACCAAAAAGCCCGTCTACTACGACGTCTTCAGCCGTCAGTTTAGGCGGTTCGAATGCGTTGCTGACTTCATGGTAAGCGGTAAATCCGCATTGTTGGAGACGCTGGATGTTTGTCATGCAGTCCTCCGATATTGTACCTTTGATGTTGAACAAGTAAATTTCTACTTGATAGTTCTTGGTGAACAGCATGCGCGCTACGGCCACCGCATCTCCGCCATTGTTTCCGGCTCCGGCAAACACCACGATGCGGTGAGAGCGGTCCCAGCGTTTGCAGATTTCATCGGCAATGAGCGATGCGGCTTTTTCCATCAGGTTGATGGATAAGATATTGTTGTTGGCGATGGTATAAGCATCTGCCTCTTTTTGTTGAATGCAAGTAAGTATTTTCATCTTTGTGTCTTAATAGCTATTTGCGGGTAAAAGTACAAAAAAAGTATAGAAGTTTGAGGGAAAAATCGTAAATTTGTCCCAATTTTATAAAGTAGCGTCATTATGGATACAATTCAAATCAAAGACAAGCAGTTTAAAACCTTCATTCCCGAAGCCGATATATTGAAAGAAGTGGCTCGTGTGGCAGACGAAATCAATAGGGATTTGGCAGATGATAATCCGCTTTTTATCAGTGTATTGAACGGTTCGTTCATGTTCGCTTCCGATTTGATGAAGTATCTCGCGATACCTTGCGAAATCTCGTTCGTGAAGCTGGCCTCTTACGAAGGGACATCTTCTACCGGAAAGGTAAAAGAGCTGGTGGGGCTGAACGAAGACATCACCGGACGTACGGTGGTGATTGTAGAAGATATCGTGGATACCGGCTTGACGATGCAACGCTTGCTGGAGACGCTCCAGGCGCGTCACCCGAAAGAAATTCGGATAGCCACGTTGCTGGTGAAGCCCGACAAGCTGAAAGTGGATTTGGATATCCATTACGTGGCGATGCGTATCCCGAATGATTTTATCGTAGGATACGGGTTGGATTATGAAGGTTTCGGACGTAACTATCGGGACATTTATTCAGTTGTAGAATAATAATTTCATGTATCATATATAATTTAAGGTAAACAAGATGTTGAATATTGTAATTTTTGGAGCTCCGGGTTCAGGAAAAGGAACCCAGAGCGCACGCATCGTAGAAAAATATGGCTTGAACCACATTTCCACGGGAGATGTATTGCGTGCCGAAATCAAGAACGGAACGGAGCTAGGTAAGACGGCTAACGAATATATAAGCAACGGCCAACTCATCCCCGATGCTTTGATGATTGATATACTTGCAAGTGTGTTCGATAGCTTCAAGGATAGCAAAGGTGTTATCTTCGACGGTTTCCCCCGCACGATTGCACAAGCTGAGGCTTTGAAGAAGATGCTGGAAGAACGCGGACAGGAAGTGTCTATCATGCTCGATTTGGAAGTTCCCGAAGACGAACTGATGGTTCGTTTGATTAAACGCGGACAGGAAACCGGACGTGCAGACGATAACGAAGAAACTATCAAAAAACGTCTTGTGGTTTATCATTCGCAGACCGCTCCGCTGATTGACTGGTATAAGAACGACGGCAAGTATTGCCACATCAACGGCTTGGGCACGATGGATGGCATCTTTGCTGATATTTGCAAGGCGGTAGACGCATTTTGATTAATTTAAAATTGAAAGTCGGGAATTGAAGGACGCTCGATTTTTTCAATTCCCGGCTTTTCATCTCATGCAAGAATTATGGCTGAATCGAATTTTGTTGATTATGTGAAGATATATTGCCGTTCCGGCAAGGGAGGGCGTGGCTCTGCACACTTGCGGCGGGAGAAATACATGCCCAACGGTGGTCCTGACGGAGGCGATGGAGGTAGAGGAGGCCACGTAATATTACGTGGAAATCGTAATTACTGGACATTGCTCCATCTGAAATATGAACGTCACGTCTTTGCCGAACACGGAGGAAACGGTTCGAAAAGCCGGAGTTTCGGGAAAGATGGTGCCGATAAGGTAATCGAAGTGCCGTGCGGGACGGTAGCATACAATGCCGAGACCGGGGAATATGTGTGCGACATTACCGAGCACGGGCAGGAAGTAGTACTCTTGAAAGGAGGACGTGGCGGATTGGGTAACTGGCATTTCCGTACCGCTACCCGTCAGGCTCCCCGTTTTGCCCAGCCGGGCGAACCGATGCAGGAAATGACGGTGATATTGGAATTGAAGTTGCTGGCCGATGTCGGTTTGGTGGGATTCCCCAATGCGGGCAAGTCTACCTTGCTTTCCACGATCTCTGCAGCCCGTCCTAAAATAGCCGATTATCCCTTTACTACGCTTGAGCCCAACTTGGGCATCGTTTCTTATCGTGAAGGGAAGTCGTTTGTCATGGCGGATATTCCGGGTATTATTGAAGGGGCAAGCGAGGGAAAAGGACTTGGCTTGCGTTTCTTGCGCCACATCGAGCGTAACTCCTTATTATTGTTTATGGTGCCGGGCGATGCAGATGATATCCGTCATGAATACGATGTATTGCTGAATGAGCTGGCGAAGTTCAATCCCGAAATGCTCGACAAGCAACGGGTGTTGGCTATTACGAAATGTGATATGCTGGATGAAGAGCTGATAGAGATGCTAAAGCCTACGCTTCCCGAAAAGGTGCCATACGTGTTTATCTCTTCGATAACCGGCATGGGCATTCAGGAACTGAAAGATATATTGTGGACAGAACTGAATAAAGACAGCAACCAGTTGGAAGGTTTGCGTCAGGCTTCTATTGTGCATCGGGCGAAAGATGTCAGCCTGTTGCAGCAGGAGTTGAAAGAAATGGGCGAAGATGAAGACTTTGCCTATGAAGACGGGGAGGATGAAGACGACTTCGAATACGAATATGAGGAAGAAGATTGGGATGATGAACCAGAAAGATGATGAGTGAATTAATCTGTAATAAAAGAATGTTGAAATACGGTTTGACGGAATTGTATTCCAACATTTTTTGTTTTTCCACGACCCGTCATGGCGGGTATAGCACAGGAGCATACGCGACGTTTAATTGCAACGGATATTGTGGGGATGCTCCTGATGCAGTAAGGAAAAATCGCGAATTGCTTTGTTCTTTACTTCCCGAAAAAGGTGAATTGATTGTTCCACACCAGGTGCACGGAACAGAAGTGCGGATAATCGATGAGACTTTCTTGCAAAAAAAAGAGGAAGAAAAGCAAACTCTATTGGAAGGAGTAGATGCCTTGGTGAGCGATTCCCCTCAAAAATGCTTGTGTATCTCTACCGCCGATTGCATTCCGGTGTTGTGCTATGATGCTTATCATCAGGCAATAGCCGCTATTCATGCAGGTTGGAGAGGAACGGTTGTAGGTATCGTTAGCAAGACATTGGGAATGATGCGGCAAGTGTACGGAACGGAAGGCAAAGACGTCTATGCTTGCATCGGCCCGGGCATCTCGCAAGACGCATTCGAGGTAGGTGATGAGGTGTATGATGCATTTCGCCAAGCCGGTTTCGACATGGAACGTATAGCCATCCGTAAGAAGAAGTGGCACATTGACTTATGGGAAACCAACCGAATGCAACTCTTGGATTTCGGCATCAATCCGTCACATATCGAAACAAGTGGTATCTGTACGTATATGAATAATGAAGATTTTTTCTCCGCACGCCGGCAAGGCATTCACTCAGGGCGTGTGATATCGGGGATAATGATATTGTAAATTTTGCATTTATGAAAATAGAAGTATCCGAAGAATTGCATCGTGCCTGGCCCCAGTTTCGGGGAGCAGCAGTATTTACTACAGTAAAGAATTCGGCTTACAATGCCGAATTGTGGAAGCGGATTGACGAGTTTACCGCCTTGTATCGGGAGAAATATACCGTTGATTCCGTTAAGGAAATGCCTGCCATACAGGCTACCCGTCAGGCTTATAAGAAGTGCGGGAAAGATCCCAGCCGGTACCGTCCTTCATCGGAAGCATTGTGCCGGCGCATCTTGCGAGGCATTCCGTTGTATCAGATTGATACGTTGGTAGATTTGATTAACTTGGCTTCTATCTATAGTGGAAATTCGATAGGCGGTTTCGACCGGGATAAGATTCAAGGCGACCGTTTGGTCTTAGGAATCGGGAAAGCTGGAGAACCTTACGAAGGTATTGGACGTGGCACGTTGAACATCGAGGGAATGCCGGTTTATCGGGATGCTATCGGAGGCATAGGTACGCCTACAAGCGATAATGAACGCACGAAGATGGGAATAGATACTACGCATGTATTGGCAATCATGAACGCATACGGTGGAAGTGAAGGTTTGGCAGAGTCGGTAGACTATATGGTAGGGCTGATGAAAGAGTTTGCCGAAGCGCACGATATAGAGATTGTTTATTTTGAATAAAAGCGAGAAGATTATGGATATAGAAAAGATTATGATGGAAGGAATCGTGTTCAAGGGTGCCGGTTCGGGGAAAAAGAAGAAGGAAGAGAAGGTAAAAACAAAAGCTAAAAAGAAATCCTATATTACCGGAGCGCATGGGTCGGGAGCTGCGAAAATGAAGGCAGAGTATCGCCGGCAACGTGCCAACCGGCATAAGAAGGGATGAAATGGCGGTTGTTGTTTCGTATTTTTTGGTCGGAAAGGAGGAAATCGGAGAAGGTTTGCCTCCTTTTTCCATGAATTATTGCAGATTTTGTATAAATCTCTTATATTTGTTCCTATGGAAAAAACAATCTAAAATCATAAAATATGAAAAGAGTATTTTTGTTTGCAGTATGTGTGTTGTCGATGCTTGTGGCATCGGCACAGATGCGTCCGACGATGATGTTTGAAGTCGGTATCGGTATGAGTGGTTGGATGGGTGATAAGCCGGATGATGCAAAAGCGTTGTTCAATCCTCGTGTCGGAATAACAGCAGATATTCCATTGAATGAATGGTTTTCTTTCCAACCGGGATTGAGTTGGGTATCGAAAGGGGCGAAAGCGGATATTCCTTTGCGGGATGTAAAAAGCGATGTGCAGATAAACCAGAACTATTTTCAGATTCCATTGATGGCTGCGTTCCATATGCGTGCAACGGATAATTTTGATTTTGTATTTACGGCTGGTCCGTATATAGCTTGTGGCGTGAATGGTAAAACGGAGGTTGACGTAGATGATATGACTACTTCATGGAAAACATTTAAAGATGCAAGTGTGAGCGGCACTCAATTCTGGGAGGGCTTCCGTCGTTTCGATGCCGGCATTGGAGTCGGTGTTGCGCTCGATTTCCCACACTGGATAGTAGGCGTGGATGCCGATTTCGGCTTATGTAAGATTTATGAGAAAGGCCCGCGCAACTTCGATTTGTTTTTTAGCGCAGGCTTCAAGTTTTGATAATTTTATATGGAAACGAGGATGAATAATAAGGAACAACATCCTCGTTTTTCTTTCTGTCTGTTGTCGTTTCCAATTAAATTCGTATTTTTGTGAAAATTAAAAACGATAGGATATGAAGAATAATCTCATTCGTTTCGATTGGGCGATGAAACGTCTGCTCAGAGACAAGAGCAATTATGTCGTGCTGGAAGGGTTTCTGTCAACTCTATTGGGAGAAGACTTGCACATCGTACGTTTTCTGGAAAGTGAAGCAAACCAGACAGAAGTGAATGACAAGTTTAACCGTGCTGATATGCTGGTGGAAGACGAGCAAGGGCGGCTTCTTATTATTGAAGTGCAGAACAACCACGAGTTAGATTACTTTCACCGGATGTTGTATGGTGTGTCGAAAACTATTTCTGAGTATATTAACCTCGGCGATGATTATGATAAAGTAAAGAAAATCTACTCCATTAATATCGTGTACTTCGAATTGGGACAAGGGAAAGATTATGTCTATCATGGGAAAACCATATTCCGGGGATTGCATGACCCCAATGACGTATTGCAACTTTCCATACGGCAGAGGGAAAGGTTTATTGGAAAAGATGCCGGAGATATTTTCCCAGAATATTACGTGCTACGTGTAAATGACTTCGATAAAATAGCTAAGACACCTCTTGATGAATGGATAGAGTTCCTCAAGACGGGCAATATAGATAGTTCGGCTACTGCTAAGGGTTTGCCTGAAGCACGGGAGCGGCTCCGGGTGGATTCGCTTTCCGACCAAGACAGGCGTGCATATATCCATG
This sequence comes from uncultured Bacteroides sp., assembly GCA_900546355.1. Lineage (GTDB taxonomy): Bacteria > Bacteroidota > Bacteroidia > Bacteroidales > Bacteroidaceae > Phocaeicola. The sequence goes on along the minus strand of URCM01000006.1, from coordinate 21,266 downwards.
ATATGGAGGCTTTGCGCTACCAACGGAGTGTTATTAAAACAGGCTGGTATGAAGGTCGTGCCGAAGGTTTGAAAGAAGGACGTGCTGAAGGACGTGCTGAAGGACGTGCCGAAGGACGAGCAGAAGGGCTTGCGGAAGGAGAGGCTAAAGGCAGGGCAGAAGCGAAGGCGGAAAGTGAAAAGGAAATGGCTTTGCGCATGAGAGAAATGGCAAAGAAGATGAAAGAAGCAGGTATGCCTGTTGAAACCATTGCCCATTTTACGCAATTGGCATTGGAAGAGATTGAGGAATTATAAAGGAGGAAATAAGCCAAGGAAAAGGGAGCTGCTAATGTAACTTCCGAAAGGTGAAAAGACTTGATTTTAAAGAAAAAGGACTGGAAGAAATTCGATGAAGAAGAAACTGTTTTGAATTTGTCGTGTGATGATTTGGAATGACTCAAAAATCTCCCAAAGCACACACGATAAATTCAAAACAGTTTCTAAAAATCGAAAAACGGTTCGGGCTTCTTGAAGCCTTTTTTGCTGATGGGCATGTAGTGGAGCTGCTTGTCTCCCGTGTCCACTACGATGCAAAGCGAATCGTTCCATTCCTGCAAGTTGGCGAGTCCGGAGATGTCGCACGAAAAAGTGCCGGCTTCATAGCGATACTTTTCCCAACCTTCCGGCACGTGGGGGCGATAGCAAAGCTCCAAGCGTAGCGTGTCCGGATTTTGGCGGGCAGGGTCGTATACCAAGTCTATGGGAATAGACGCATATTCGTAATGTGTGTAAAGGTCGTGAGTAATTGTTGCGAGCGTGGAGAAATCGAAATAACCGCAGTACGCTTCGTAAGAGTTGGAAAAATAAAAGTTCTCGTCTACGCTGCAACTGTCCGGATGCGTGATGCCCCGTTTGTCCGCTTCCGCTTTACTGATGGGGTGGATGACCTTGTAGGTTTCCACAATTCCTACCCTTGCGTTGTCAATGATAGTGAAGCCGGGAGTACGGTCGCTAAAGAACCGGTTTTCTTCTTTGAACGACAGGCTGTAGTAAGCCCGTTCGTATTTGTCCAGTCCTTTGCCGTAGCAGATGGCGACTTCGTTTCTTCCGTCCGAAAAGAGGTAATAGCCGTCTTCGTCGTTGCCTACGATAGTGCCTCTATTCATCATACTGAGATACCCTCCGTTGTCGATAGTCAGGTCGTGGCAGGATACCAATCCGAATGCGCAGACGAAAAGCGTCCACGCATAGATGCTGCAAGAAAATCTCTTTGTTTTCATCTTTGTCCTGAATAAACGTTTCTTTTCGGCAAATATAGGCAAAAAAAGGAGGCGTAACGCATTATTTGACCGAAAACGGCATAAGCCGTGTAAAAGCCGTTGGGGCTTTCGGACCATTTTTACTATTTTTGCCGTATGAAATATAATCGGGAAAAATGATATGAACAGGAGAATCTTATCTGTTGGAGTCTTTATGGTGTTGATGCTCTCGTCTTTGTTGGCAGGGCGTCAGGGGTATTGCGGTGCCAAAGAAGCGATAACCGCCGACTTGAACCAGGCTTTGTTGCGTATGTTTGAAGAAAGGCAAGAGGATATCGTCACGCAAGACTCTATCCGGGCATACAAGCGGCTTAGGCAAGTGTCGGACGGAGAAGTATGGCTTGCCATTGCCGACCGGAAACTATGCCGTAATTTGAAGAACCGGAAGCTGAAAGACAATGCCTTCCTTTCGTTTCATATTGTTGATGAGGCTTATCCCGGCAAGTTCCCGGAAGCGGATGTTATCAGTAGCGATACGTTGATAGTGAACAATGAAGCGACTGGAATAACGCTTGCCGTGAAAAGCTATGTGCGGCTTTCTGCGATAGGCATATTCCGTATGTCCGATCAGCGTTGGTCGTTCCTGCTGGCTTTTGCTGCGTTGCTTTGGGCGGCGGGAACTGCATTTCTTTTTCAGAAGAAGGAGACGCTTGCTGGTACCGTCAGCTATGGAGGGCTTTCTTATTCGCCCGAGGACAAGTGTTTTTATGATGCAAGCCATGCGCTTGTCCACTTTACTCCGATGCAATACCGATTGATGTTGATGCTATGGCAGGCTCCTTCCCATTCGGTATCGAAAGAAGAGATATGCGCCCTGCTTTGGCCCAAGAAAGCGGATGCCAACGATACGCTCTATACCTTGGTGAAACGGTTGAAACCGATTCTTGAGGCATGTAGCGAATTGCAGCTTGTCGCTCATAAAGGAAGAAGCTATGCGCTGGAAATCAAACCGAAAACCAGTTGTCAGCCAAATGTCAGGAAGATGTCAGCTACATGTTAGGTGAGTGTGTAGCCTTCGAACGTATTTTTGTGTCCGGACTAAAAACATGGACACAATGAAACGTATCAACATCTTGCTGGTCTTATTCGTATATGCCCTCGTTGGCTCGGCACAGAATGAGACGAAGACTATCGAACTTGGAGAAGTAGAAATAAAGGCGGCTAAAGTAATTCATAAACCCGACGGGCAAATTATTTATCCCACCGAAACGCAGAAAAATGCATCGCATTCGGGGTATAGCATTCTGCAGAAGTTATCCTTGCCCAATATCCGTGTGGATGAGGTTTCGCAAAGCCTCTCTGCCATCGACGGACGGGGAAGCATCCAGTTGCGCATCAATGGCATTATTGTAGGACGGGAAGAAATGCTGGCGCTTTCTCCCGGAAGCATCAGCCGGATAGACTTTATCGACAATCCCGGGGTGAGATACGGAGAAGGAATCGCATACGTTATTAACATTCTGACCCGCCGGGCGGATAGTGGATATACGGTCGGCATTGATCTGACCCAGGCACTGACCGTTAAGTCGGGCAATGATTTAATTTACGGAAAATGGAACGCCGGGAACAGCGAGCTTTCGTTGAGTTATAATTTCGGGTACAAGGACTTTAAGGGAAACCGGACCCATGAAACGGCTCATTATCTGCTTACGGATGGTTCCACTCATACTATTGAGCGGAATGATCTTGCTTCTCGTAGCCGGAATTTTAATAATGGCTTGCAATTGAAATATAATCTTACCGATTCTGCCGACTATGTGTTTCAGGCTTCGCTAAAGGCTGATTTCTCGCATATCCCCAACAATTATAACCGGAAGCGGATTATAGAAGAAGATGAGCAATATATCGCCACGCAACGCGAACGCAACCGTAGCTCCAGTCCGGTCTTGGATTTGTATTTCTTTAAGCAATTGACTCCCCGTCAGTCGCTGACACTGAATGCCGTAGGGACGTATATCGCCACTTCGCTCCGCAGCAGTTACGATGAGGGTGCGCCGTATGCATATCGGGTGGAAGGGAAGACGTATTCCCTGATGAGTGAAGTCATTTACGAGAACCGGCTCAAGCCTTTTACGTTTACTGCTGGGGCAAACTACATGCAGAAATACACGAAGAATAAGTACACGGGTGATGTAAATTCCGTCAATCCGATGCATAACCGCAGCGTCTACGCTTTTGCCGAGATAAAGGGGAAACTTGGTCTGATAAGGTATGTGGCGGGAGTAGGAGGCAGTTATTTGGATTACCGCCAGCAAGCGCACGATTATCAGTACTGGCTGTTCCGCCCGAAGGCTTCCGTTGCCTACAATCCAGTGCAAGCCGTCCAGCTGAAATATGATTTCCAAATAAGCGAGCATGTTTCGCGGGTGGCGATGATTAGCAATACTTCTATCCGCAACAACAGCATGGAATGGACGTTGGGCAATCCCGATATCCGCCCGAACCGGGAGCAAGCGCATACTTTTCAGATTTCGTACACGCATCCCCGCTTCCAGTCTTTTGTCCAGGCATACGGAAAACGTTGCCATCAGCCGAATATGGCTACGTATATCCGGACCGAAGACAACCGGTTTGTTTACACCCAACTCAATCAAAAAGAAATCGATGTGCTTAACCTGATGCTGTATGCGAATGGTTGGATAGTCCCCGATAAGCTTTCGATAGCGTTATCTGGTACGCTTTTCCGCTGTTTTAACTTCGGCGAAGACTATACGCATTGCAAGACGTTTTATTCGGGTACAGCCAATGTGCAGGCTTACTTAGGCAAACTTACCCTTTCGGCATTCATGGACAGCGGTTTCCGTTTCCTCGAAGGTGAGACCGAAGGATTCAACGGCTCGTTTGTTTCTCTGAACGCATCCTACCGGTACAAGAACCTGAACTTGTCGCTTGCCTGGCAACAACCGTTTAGAAACCGTTACAAGCAATTCCAGTCGGATGTGTACAACCGTTATGTCCGGAAAACGACTGCTCTGCATTGCCGTGACTTGGGCAATTTCGTGAGCCTGAACATTGCATGGAAATTCTCACAGGGAAGGGCATATAAAGATGTCCGGCGGAACATTGAACAGAAAGCGGATAAAGATACCGGCATCTTGAGGTAAAGCAAAATAGAACACAGAGACACAAAGCATATATTTTTGTAGAATATAAAACTCTGTGCCTCCGTGTCTCTGTGTTCGAAATTAATATTAATGATGGAACAGACGGATGCCTGTAAACGCCATCGTGATGCCGTATTTATCGCATGTTTCGATGACATGGTCGTCGCGCACCGAACCTCCTGCCTGAGCGATGTATTCCACGCCGCTCTTGTGTGCACGTTCGATGTTGTCGCCGAAGGGGAAGAAGGCATCCGAGCCTAACGATACGCCTTTCAGCGTGTCCAGCCAGGCACGTTTCTCTTCGCGGGTCAATACTTCGGGCTTTTCGGTAAAGAACTGCTGCCAAACGCCGTCAGCCAATACATCATCGTGATCATCGCTGATGTATACGTCGATGGTGTTGTCGCGGTCGGCACGGCGGATTTTCTCTACCCAAGGCAAGTTCAATACTTTCGGGTGCTGGCGCAGGTACCAGATATCGGCTTTGTTTCCGGCAAGGCGGGTGCAGTGGATGCGGCTCTGCTGGCCGGCGCCGATACCGATGGCTTGTCCGTCCTTCACATAGCACACCGAATTCGATTGGGTATATTTCAGGGTGATAAGCGCAATCATCAGGTCACGCTTTGCCGCGTCGGGCAGGTTCTTGTTCTGTGTCGGGATGTTGGCGAAGAGTTCCTCTCCGTTCAGCTTGATTTCGTTGCGTCCCTGTTCGAAGGTGATGCCGAACACGTCTTTGTGCTCGATGGGAGCCGGACGATATTCCGGGTCAATCTGAATGACGTTGTATGTACCTTTACGTTTCGCTTTCAGGATAGCCAACGCCTCTTCGGTATAGCCCGGAGCGATAACGCCGTCCGAAACTTCACGGTTGATGAAGCGGGCGGTCTCTTCATCGCACACATCGCTCAGCGCGATAAAGTCGCCGTAGGAAGACATGCGGTCGGCACCGCGGGCACGCACGTATGCGTTAGCGAGGGGAGACAACGGCAGATCGCCTACGAAGTAAATCTGTTTCATCGTTTCGTCCAGTTCCAGCCCGATGGCGGCACCGGCAGGGCTAACATGCTTGAATGAGGTAGCGGCAGGCATGCCGGTCGCTTCTTTCAGTTCTTTCACCAACTGCCAGCCGTTCAGCGCATCAAGGAAATTGATGTATCCCGGACGTCCGTTCAGCACTTCCAGCGGCAGTTCTCCTTCTTTCATATAAATACGTGCTGGCTTCTGGTTGGGGTTGCAGCCGTATTTCAGTTCGAGTTCTTTTGCCATAAGCATTTGTTGTTTAAAATGTTCGTTGCGGGCAAAGATACGAAAAAATCGGATAAATATGTGTATAGGATGAATCGATATTTCATCTATACCCCTGTGTCCTCTGTGGTGAAATGAACAGCCGCCTGGCAATCACATTCCGAACCGCGACGTATCCACCTCTTTCGCCTCCTTCTTCTTATATCCGCCGAAGCGGTAGCTGAACGAGACGGTGAGGCTGCGGGCGTAGTTCTTTACGTGCATGTCGAAGTGCTGGGTGCCGTTGCGCGACTCGATGTCGAGGTGGTTCATCCCGTTGAAGAGGTCGGTGCCTTTCAGTTGGAGCATCGCTTTGTCGCCGGCGAAGGTGTAGCGCAGGGCGGCATCCACATAGCCCACGGCACCGAGGCGGTAACTGCCCTGTATGGCTCCTGTCTGCCCGAAGGCGGAGATTTCCAGACGGATATTGGGGCGGCTGCTCAGGGTGAAGGTGTTGGTCCACTGCCCGATGCCTGCCCACCGCTTGTTGTCGAAGGGAGCGTCGTAGTAGCGGCTCGCCTTGTCGTGCTTCAGCTGGGCGTTCAGCGTCAGCTGGCTGTCCCACCACGTGCCTACGCGGAAGGGGACGACGGCGGTGAACGTGAGCAGCTGCAGGTAGTCCCAGTTCTGGTAATTATAAATGGCACGCAGCTCGTTCGAGTCCAGGTATGCCATCTGCATAAAGTAGTCGGGCACGTAGCTGTATTCCGCCTGCACGATGTACTTGCTCTTCCAGATGTAGGTCAGCGTGGCGGTATAGTCGGTGTAGGGGTGCAGGCTGGCGTTGCCTTCTATCACCTGATAGCCGTTCAGGTAGCTGGTGCTGCCGCTCAGCGTCCAGTAGTCGGGATAGGTCTTGTCCGAGCTGAACGAAAGCTGGAAGATGTGTGCCGCCGAAGGCATGTAGTTCAGCGAGAGGGTGGGGTAGACCGCCCACTTCCGGTAGTCCGCCATCTTATAGTATTCCACCGCCGCCGACGCGCTGAGGTTCCATTGCGGACTGAACGCCTTGTCGAATCCGGCATAGACGTTGTAGGTATATTCATCGATGCGGCTTTCGCTGTCCATGCCGCTCATCTCGGGCAGGTCATAGCGTTGCGAGTTGCGGTTGTTCACGTAGGTGAACGCCGTGCCGTAGTTCAGCGTCCAGCCCTTTGCGAGCGAATGGCTCTGGTCGGCATACACTTTCCAGCGTCCGATGCGCTGGCGCGAGTCGCTTCGGAAGGCGGACGGCTCGGCTTCGGTGTCGGTGAAGTCTTGCGTGCTCTCGTCTTTGTAATAGGTGTAGTCGGCGCCTGCGCTCAGCCCGAAGCCGGAGGTATAGTTCAGCGCGGCGTTATGCAGCTGCGTATCGCTCCGCTTGCCGTTGTGCGAGTCCGTCACGTTGCCCCATGCGTCTGCCGTCGATTTCCCGTCGGGCTTGAGGCTTCCGGTATAGCTGAGGCTGAGGCGGTCGTCCTCCGTGGGCTTGTAGGTGGCGGCGGTGCGGAAGGTATGGGTCAGGCTCCGTCCGCTGTCATCTTCAGACAGGCGGATGTCGTGCGTCTCTCCGTCTGCGGTGTGCAGGGCGCGGAAGTCCATTCCCTGCCGGTAATAATAGTCGCTCAGGTGGTACATCGCGTCCACGTCCCACCGCTGCGAGAGCCACGCCAGCGTCACGCCCCCGTTGCCTCCGGCTTCGTCCTTCTGCGCGTAGTTGCCGTTCACCTCGCCCTGCAGGCCGCCTTCGCCAGCCTTGTAACCTTTCAGCACGAGGTTGACCGCCGCGCCGCGCACATGGTATTGGGGCGGCGCGCTATACATCACCTCCGCCCGTTCCATGCGCGAGGCAGGCGTTGCCTTCAGCAGGGCGATGAGCTGCTCGGCGGTCATCGACGAAGGCTTGCCGTTGAGCACGATGCCCAGGCTTCCGCTTCCGGCAAGGGCAGGCACGCCGTCTTTCTCCACCACGCCCGGCAGCTGCAGCAAGGCTTCGTAGGCGTTGGTCACGAGGCGGCTGGCGGCAATTTGCGCCACGTCGTAAGTCAGGCGGCTGCCCTCCACCTTCACCAGCGGACGCTCGCCGCGCACCGTCACCTCGTCCAGCGCATAGTCGCGCGGCGTCAGCACGAGGGTATCCGCGTCTGTCCCGCTCCCTTCGCGGATGCAGGTATTATAAATAAGGTGTTCCACGATGAGGCGGTACCTCTCGGGACGCTGCCCGAAGCGGAACGCCCCCAAGCTGTCGGTCAAGGTCGCATCGATATAGGTAGAGTCGGCGGTTTGCAATACCACCGTAGCGGCTTCCACGGGCTGCCGGTCGGCATCGGTCACCGTCCCCGTCAGGCTTTGGGCGGAGAGTGTAGCCGTACAAAGTCCGCACATCAGCAAGAAAAAGAATGTTTTCATGTCGTTCTGTCGTTTATGGTTGATGCCGCAAAGGTAAAGAGCCGCCTCCGCATCGGTGGTTAACGCAAGGTTAACGTAACGTTAACGGGGGAGTATGCGATATGAAATCACGGTAGGGGCGGGGTCCGCTCGCCCGAAGACATCCGCTGTAGATGCATTCGGGCGGGCAGACCCCGCCCCTACGATTTGTCACACAATCGGCTTGACCACCTCAACCCTCATCCCCAGGGCGTGCATTATCCGGTAGAAAGTGGCGACACTGGGGGTTATCACTCCTTTCTCAATCCGTGAGATGTACGATTTTGTCACGCTGAGGCGGTCGGCAAGCTCGGACTGGGTCATTCCCGCCTCCTTTCTTGCGTCAAGCAGAATCTGGCTTGTGTAGAACGCATACGCTTCTTCGTCGAACTTCGCACGTTCGGGCGTGCCGGGCGCACCGAACTCCTTATCCAGTTCAGCGCTGATGTCGGTCAGCATTTCTTCGTTTGTATTCATAATATTCCTCCTTTATTTGTAATGCCTTTGCTATTTCCGAGGGCGGCGTCTTCTGCGTCTTCTTTTGGAATCCGTTGAAAAGCACTACGATTTGCCCTTCATCAAAGATAAAAAAGATGCGGTAAATATTTCCCTTATACGATATGCGCAACTCATACAAGCCGTCGCGTATGGCTTTTATGAATTTCACAGGCATCCTGTCTTCTGTTTCCAATAGCGACAAGACGTATTTCACTTTCAACACTTCCTTCTCGCCCAATGCAGAAAGGAAGTCCTTATAGTATTTCCCGAATGCGATTATCTTCCGTCTCATAGCGCAAAGATAACGCAAGTTGCAATATAATGCAACTTTTGCAGGATTTTTCTGCTTCTGTCTCGGCGAATTTGCCCTATGCTCCGGCATCGGAAAACGTGCAAAATGCAATTCAGACCTCTAAAAACCACCTTGCAACACTTGCAAAATCCGTTTTAGACCTCTAAATTACATTTTGCACGCCTGCAAGGTGCATTTTAGACCTCTGAAAACCATTTTGCAACACTTGCAAAGTCTGTTTTAGACCTCTGGATTGCATTTTGCATGTCTGCAAAGCCCGATTCAGACCTCTAAAACGCATTTTGCACGTTTTTCAAGGCCAGTTTTCGGGACACGCTGCACATTTTTATCCACTTCCGAGGTGGTTTTTCGAAAAATAGAACTAATTTTGAAAGCGTGATAATACTTATTTTGTCTTACTAAAACACATTTTGAACGATGAAACAAATAGTGAAAATCCAAGAAATCGGCTTGGCAAAGCTGAACAACGCCGAATACACTAACTTCTCTACCCGTGTCCTCACCCTCGTAGAGCAGGCAGGGACGCTCGAACCCGACGGCGGTTCGGCACTGGGCATCGAGGCGGAGGTGCAGGAAGAATACGAAACGCTGCTGGGAACGATGAACGACATCGTGGCGCAGAGCCGCATCAGCGACCGCACGGCGGAACTTGCCGACGTAGACAAGCAGCGCGACGACCTCGTGGTCTATCTTTTCAACTCTATCCGCAACAAGAAGTCTTCGCCCGTGGCGGCGGAGAAATCGGCGGCAACCTCCCTCTACAATGTGCTGAAACCTTACGTGGGCTGCTACCGTTCGCCCTCGCAGCAGGAAACGGTGCAGATACGTGGCTTGCTGACCGACGCGCGCAAGGCGGAGAACGCGCCCAACGTGGAGACGCTCGCGCTGACCAACATCCTCACGGAACTGGAAACGGCGAACGAAGAGTATGCCTCGCTGACCGAGCAGCGCACCGAGGAGCGTGCCGCCAGCCGCCTGGACGAAAGCAAGACGGTGCGCCTGCGCATGGACGAGCTGTACGACTACATCGCCACCGTGGCGTTCGTGCAGAGCGTGGCGCATCCTACGGACGCCACCGCCACGTTCGTCACCAACCTCAACGCCCTGATTGACGAGATGAACGCCCTCTACAACCAGCGCATCGCGCAGGCAAAGCGGAAAAAACCGGAACCGGAAGTGTAACAGACTTTTCAGACAAAACGCAGATTCACGCAGATTTCCGCAGATTATTTTCTATTTTTCAATCTGCGTGAATCTGCGAAAATCTGCGTTTCAACAATCAATCCAATGAAAGAGATAAGACACTTGCGCTGGATAGCCCTCATCGCCCTGCTGGCGATAGCGGAGCTGCAATACGTGTGGCTGGCGAACAGCTACCGGCTGGCGAGGGAAAGCCTGCGGATGAAGGCGGACGAGGTGTTCCGCGATGCTTCGCTGGAAGAGGCGTTCCACCGGATGTCGGTATACAAGGAGCGGAAATTCGGCAAAGACACCACGCTGTCGATGAAATTCGAGGTGGACACCGCCACTTCCGTCTTCCGGAACATGCCGAACCGGTGGCTGATGTCGAGCATCCATACCGGCCTGCAGGATTATATTTATACGGAAATACACCAGGACGTGTCGCTCCCCGTGCTCGATTCGATTTACGCCCACATGCTCGACTCCGCCGGTATCCGTGCCGAGGTGGCTTCGTGCATCACCGACTCCACGGGGCGGGTGCTCCGTTCTTCCGTGGGGAAAGAGCTGCATCGGGAGGGTATCCTGAAGACCGACTCGCTGATGCTCGACTTCGACGAGGCACGCTTCGTGCAGGGCATCATCACCAATCCCTACTGGGTCATCGCGCGGCGCATGACGCTGGTGCTGATAGCCACGGTGCTGATTATCGCCGTGGCGGTGGTGTGCGTGGTGTGGCAGGTGCGCATCATCCTGCGGCAGGACAAGGTGGCGAAGCTGCGCGAGGACTTCTCGTACGCGATGATACACGACATGAAGACGCCGCTCAGCTCTATTGTGATGGGCACGCGCATCCTCGAGACCGGACGGCTCGACAGCCAGCCTGAGAAGCGGGCGCAGTATTTCCGCATCCTGCGCGAGGAGGGCGAGCACCTCATCAGCCTGACCAACAAGGTGCTGACGCTCGCCAAACTGGAGCACCGCCAGCTGAGGCTCGACAAGACGGAATGCCTGCTCCGCCCGATGCTGGAGGACCTTGCCACAAAGTATCAGGCGAAGGCGGAGAAGCCGATACGCTACGTGTGGAAGCTGGACGCTCCGGCGGTGTATGCCGACGAGGAGTTCCTGCGCGAGGCGCTGAGCAACCTGATAGACAATGCCGTAAAATATTCGGGCAGTGAGGTGGAGATAACCTTCGCTTCGGCGAAACGTGCCGATGGAAGCATCGCGGTCTCGGTGCGCGACAACGGCTTTGGCATTCCGTTGAAGGACCAGGCGAAGATATTCGAGAAATACGAGCGTGCCTCGGCGGCAAGCCGGAGCCGGGGCGGAGGTGCACCGGGCTTCGGATTGGGGCTGAACTACGTGCTCCGCATCGTGGAGGCGCATGGCGGCACGGTGAAGCTGGAGAGCATCGAAGGCGAGTACAGCGAGTTTACACTGGTGTTTCCTAATACAGTAGTTAAGGAGTTAAGTAGTTAAGAAGTTAAGTCAATACTTCTGCAATTTACTTGCCGATATTGACTATTGGCTTAACTCCTTAACTACTTAACTCCTTAACTTCTTAACTCCTAAAATTAAACAAATGACAAGACTATTATTGGTAGAAGACGATGCCAACCTGTGCTACATCATCCGCGGCGGGCTGGAAGACATGATAGGCGGATACGAGATACAGACCGCTGCGGACGGCGAGGAGGGCTTGCGGATATGGAAAACGTGGAAGCCCGACGTCATCGTGTCCGACATCGAGATGCCCGTGATGGACGGCTACGAGATGGTGCGCCGCATCCGCGAGACGGACGAGCGCACGCCTATCCTGTTCACTTCGGGCAGGGTGTCGCCCAAAGACGTGGTGAAAGGATATGAACTGGGCGTGAACAACTACATCAAGAAGCCTTTCCTGCCCGAAGAACTGCACGCCCACGTCACCGCCCTGCTCAGGCTGACGCAGGGCAGGCAGGCGGAAGCCGATAGGCAGTCTCTACACGTTCAACGCCGACCGCTCTACCTTATTAAAGGCGGACGGGGAAGCGGAAACCCTCACTGTGCGCGAGGCGGACCTGCTCCGCCTGCTGTGCGAGAACAAGGGTAGGGTGGTGCGCCGCGAAGTCATCCTCTCGCGCCTGTGGAATACCGAAGATGACTATTTCGCCTCGCGCAGCCTCGATGTGTTTGTGTCGCGCCTGCGCAAGCTGCTCGCCGCTGACGAGAGCGTGCAGCTGAAGACGGTGAAGGGGATTGGCTTGCAGCTGGTGGACTGATGGCGTTTTAATTATATATCATTTATTTATGAAAAGAATTTCTTTGATTGTGATGTTCCTGATAGGAACGTGTATGGTTCGTGCCCAGCATATTACCGGCTCGTGGCATGGCGATTTGAACGCAGGTTCTCAGAAACTCGGCATCGTTTTCCATTTCGAAAAAGACTCGGCTGGAAAAGATGTGGTGAAGATGGACGTACCGGCACAAGGTGCCAAGGATATTCCTGTAAAAGTGGACTGGCTTGCCGATGATTCCGTAAGCCTGCAGGTGCCGGTAATCAATGTGGTTTATACCGGAAAGTGGAAGGAGGGAACGGTGGAAGGCACTTTTGTCCAGCACGGGATGTCCTTTCCTTTGAATCTGACAACAGGAGAACAGGATGCTCCTGCTCGTCCGCAGGAGCCTAAGGGAAGTCTGGGATATAAGACCGAAGAAGTGAGCTTCTCCAACGATGCAGCCGGTGCCACGCTTTCAGGCACATTGACCTGTCCGGCAGGTTATTCCGAAGGCAAGAAAGTGCCGGTGGTATTGATGGTGACCGGAAGCGGTGCGCAAAACCGGGATGAAGAAGTGTTCGGGCACAAGCCCTTTCTGGTCATAGCCGATTATCTGGCAAAGAACGGCATCGCTTCCCTGCGGTATGACGACCGGGGCGTAGGGCGTTCTACAGGAAACTTCAAAGGAGCCACTTCAAGAGATTTTGCGGATGATGCGGCAGCCGGCATTGCCTGGCTGAAGAACAGCCGCCGGTTCGGCAAGGTCGGTGTGCTGGGGCATAGCGAAGGCGGAATGATTGCTTTCATGCTGGGTGCCGATAGCGTTGCCGACTTTATCGTCAGCATGGCAGGACCGGGAATCAAAGGCGACAGCCTGTTGGCAGAGCAGCAGAATGCCCAGTTGCGGCTTTACGGCAAGCCGGCAAACCGGACCGTAAAGCTGGTGCGTGAAGAAATGAAGTTGCAGCCCAAGAATGCTTGGCTGGACTATTTCGCTGGTTACGACCCGGCATCCGACATTATGAATACCACTGTGCCTGTGATGGCTATCAACGGCTCCCGTGATATGCAGGTGCTGGCGGAAAGCAATTTGGGGGCAATCAGGAAATACTTGGCGGACGGCAACCGGCAGAACCTCATCAAGGAATATCCCGGACTGAATCATCTGTTCCAGCATTGCCAGCTTGCCTCATCTTTGGATTATTACCGCATAGAAGAGACTTGCGCTCCGGAAGTGTTGAAAGACATTGCGGACTGGATAAATGCACTCCGATAAACGGAGTACCGCTACGCCCGCTTCCGGAAGGCTATGTATTGAGCGGTTATGCCGGCGTGACGAAGGCGCACAGAGAGAAAAGGTTAAAAAACTCTGTGTGCCTCTGTGCCCTCTGTGCCTTCTGTGGAGAATAAACCAACTTAATTTTCATATCTCTTTTCATTTCCCGATTTTCTATGTATCTTTGCCCCCGCAACGGTTCGGATGGAGTGAAATCCGATTAAAAGGGAATCAGGTGAGAGTCCTGAACAGTCCCGCTGCTGTGAGTTCCATGCGATGAGCGTCGCAAACCATTCTTTTGCCACTGGGGATACCCCTGGGAAGGCGGTTTGCCGACGGGAACGAGTCAGAAGACCTGCCGTTTGCCTTTGTATTTTCACTGCTTTCGAGGAAAAAGCGTGGGAAGGACGCAAGCCTGTGGGGGCTTCTTTTTGCATTCCCTTGTTTTTTGCCTGATTGCGGATTAAAGAACGAAACGCATGAAACAAGTAATCAGCATTCTCTTTGGCGTATGCCTTCCGCTGGCGGGACAGGCGCAGAGCGATACGACGGCGTATGCTCTGCCCGAAGTGACGGTAACGGATGCTCACCGAATTCGTGAGGTGCGTGCCGTAGCTCCGGTACAATCTCTTTCGCGTGAAGAGTTGGAGAACTTGCATGCTTTGCAATTATCGGATGCTGTGAAGCATTTCTCGGGTGTTACGGTGAAAGACTACGGTGGGGTAGGCGGACTGAAAACAGTTTCCGTGCGTAGTTTAGGCGCACAACATACCGCCATTGGTTACGATGGCATAGCAGTGACCGATTGCCAGACGGGGCAAATAGACATCGGACGCTTTTCGTTGGAGAATGTCGACCGGGTAGCGTTAAGCAACGGACAAGATAACAATATTTTCCAGCCTGCACGCTTTTTCGCTTCAGCAGGTATCTTGCATATCGAGACGCTGGCACCGAAGTTTGAGGACGGGAAAAGCACGCACTTCCATGCAAAGGTGAAGACCGGTTCATGGGGGTTGGCAAATCCTTCGCTCCGCTTGGAGCAGAAACTGGGACGGAAATGGGCACTGGCCGGTGATGCTGAATGGATGTCTTCGGACGGACATTATCCGTTTACGTTATCTTATGGAGACGAAGATGATGTTTCATCGCGTGAAAAGCGGCAGAATACAAAGGTGCAGTCCTTGCGTGCCGAAGCCGGACTGTATGGCCTATTTTCCGACCGTGAGCAATGGCGGCTCAAGGCTTATTATTACCAGTCTTCGCGCGGGCTTCCTGCCGCTACTACTTATTATTACAATCATTCCAATCAGCATCTGTGGGACAAGAATGCGTTTGTGCAAAGCAATTACCGGAAGGAGTTCAATCGCCGTTTTGCCCTTCGGCTTGCCGGAAAATGGAACTGGAGCTACCAGCGTTATCTGGACCCCGATTATAAAGGAAGTACGGGGCAGACGGAGAACAATTATTACCAGCAAGAATATTACCTTTCGGCTTCGGCACTTTGGCGTGCATTGGATAACCTTTCGTTTTCCTTGGCAACAGATGGAAGCGTGAACCGGATGAATGCCGACCTTCGCGATTTTGCCAAACCGATGCGCTATTCGTGGCTGACAGCGTTAGCGGGGAAATATGTAACCGACTGGATGACGCTTTCGGCATCGGTACTTGCCACATGGGTGCACGAGGATGTGGAGCGGGGAAGCAGTGCCGGAATGCACCGCAAGTTAAGCCCCTACATAGGTGTCTCGTTTAAACCTTTTGCGGCAGAAGAATTTCATGTACGTTTCTTTTATAAAGACATTTTTCGTTTGCCCAGTTTCAATGATTTGTATTATGGGCAGACAGGGAATATCAATTTAAAACCGGAAAATGCCCGTCAGTTGAATGTGGGCATAACTTACACGAAACAGATTTGCGATTTTATCCCTTACTTGACGCTTACCGCTGATGCGTATGTAAATCGAGTGACCGACAAGATTGTGGCGATACCTACCAAGAACTTGTTCGTGTGGAGCATGGTCAATTTGGGAAAGGTAGACATCAAGGGCGTCGATGTGACGGGAAGCCTCGGCATCCGTCTGCATGAAGGCTATTCCCTGAACCTTTCGGGCAATTATACCTATCAGCGTGCGTTGGATGTGACGAATCCCGACCCTTCGACCACCGAAGGGAAGACGTATAAGCATCAGATAGCCTATACCCCCCGCGTGTCCGGGTCGGGGCAAGCCGTGTTGGAAATGCCTTGGGCGGATTTGTCGTATGCGGTGTTGTTTTCCGGAAAGCGGTATATGTTGGGGCAGAACATCGCCGAGAACCGTTTGCCCGGATATACGGACCATAGTGTGTCGGCACGCCGTGAGTTCCGCCTGAGGGATGTTTCGGCTTCGGTAGCGGTGGAAGTGCTGAATGTGGCGGACAAGAATTATGAAATTGTGAAAAACTTTCCGATGCCGGGGCGTTCGTTCCGGGTGACGGTGGGTATAAATTATTAAGGCATGATGAAGAAAAGGATTATAGGTGTGTTCGCGATGTTGTTGTCGCTGGCGGCCGCTTGCGATGATATGGAAGACAAGCCTGCCTTGCCGGATAGCGGACAGGAAACGGTGCAGGATTACGGTACCTCGGAAATGTATGTCCTCAGTGAGGGATTGTTCAACCTGAATAACAGCATGCTGGTACGTTATTCTTTCGAAACCAATACTTGCATGACCGATTATTTCCGTACGATGAATCATCGCGGATTAGGCGATACGGCAAATGACATGGATATATACGGAGGCAAGTTGTATATCGTGGTGAACGTGTCGAGCACGGTAGAGGTGGTCGACCTGCATACCGGCATGTCGGTAGGGCAGGTTTCGCTTTTGGCGGAAGACGGAAGCTCGCGCCAGCCGCGTGCCATCGCTTTTGAGGAAGGCAAGGCGTATGTATGCTCTTACGACGGGACGGTGGCGCGTATCGATACCGCATCGTTGCAGGTGGAAGCGTTGGCGCAGGTAGGGCGGAATCCCGAAGACTTATGTGTGCAGGACGGAAAGCTTTATGTCTCCAATTCGGGCGGGCTCGATTGGGAAGGCATCGGAGTAGATCGCACGGTTTCTGTCGTGGACTTGGCTGCATTTACCGAAACGAAACAGATTGAGGTAGGTCCGAATCCGGGTAAGATTGCCGCCGGCCGGAACCATGCCGTATGGGTAGCGACGTATGGCGAGGAGATAGAGAAGGGCGACTATCATCTGGTGAAAATCAATACACAGAGCGATGCGGTCGAGGCCGTATATGACGAGCCGGTAATGGATTTTGCCATAGATTACGACATTGCATACTTGTATAATTACGATTACCAGACCAATTCTTCCTCGTTCAAGGTGTTCGATTTGGTGTCGGGTACCGTTGTACGCGAACAGTTTATTACCGATGGCACGCACATCGAGCGTCCGTATGCCATAGCGGTTAATCCCTATAGCAGCAATGTGTATCTCACCGAAGCGTACAATTATCAGGTAGAGGGCGATGTGCTTTGTTTTACTCCCGATGGCAGGCTGATGTTCAGGCTGAATGGGGTAGGGCTGAATCCAAACACCCTGTTGTTTCGTGATGTATCTGCTTCTGTAGACGGTTCGGATGACCAACCGGACAGCTCAGCGGGCTTTGCCGATAAGGTTTTCGAATATATGCCTGCTCCTTCGCAATACATGAATACGATAACGGTCGCCTATCGGGACGGCTTCACGCAGGAAGAGGTGTTGGAGCTGGCATCCGAACGGCTCCGCAACCGTTCGCTTTTGTCGCTTGGCGCATACGGCGGTTACATCGTAGCCGGATTTTCGCAACCTGTGCCCAATGTGGAGGATGCTTATGACCTGAAGATTTACGGCAATGCCAATTACAACCCGAATGCCTGGCAAGACCGTCCGGGAGGAAGTGCGGAGCCGGGTATTGTGCTGGTGGCAAAGGATGAAAACGGCAATGGCTTGCCCGATGACCCTTGGTATGAACTGGCGGGCAGCGAATACGGAAAAGATACGGAGACGCGCGATTATGAAATAACGTATTATCGTCCCCAACCCGAAGATGCGGATGTCCGTTGGACGGATAATCTGGGTAATGAGGGCTATGTGTACCGCAACGAGTATCATACGCAGAACTCGTATTATCCGGAGTGGGTAGAAGATGACCGGATGGTTTTTTGCGGAAAGCGTTTGAAAGACAATGCGGTAGAAGAGAACGGCGTTTGGGTAGGCTATGCCTACGATTGGGGGTATGCCGACAATCACCCCAACAGCGAAGAAATGTCGCAGTTCAAGCTTGAATGGGCGGTAGATGCCGATGGGAATCCGGTGCATCTGGATGAGATAGACTTTGTGAAGGTTTATACGGCGGTCAATCAGTATGCCGGTCGGGTAGGGGAATTGTCTACCGAAATAGCCGGTATAGAGAACCTGCATTTCGATGCAAGCAATTAAAAACAATCATAATTATGTATCAATTAAAACAAGTAAGAGAAATGAAAAAGTTAACGTGGATTATGGCGGCATTGTTGTGCGTGTCGCTTTGGAGTTGTAGCGAGGATGAGAATCCGGCAGGAGAAGAGCAGAAAGAGGACGTGGTAATCAGTTTTGAGGGTGAATTGAGCGAGCCTAACAGTTCTTTCCTTGCAACCGAAGGTGAAGAAGATGGCTTTTATATGAAGACGGCTTTTTCGGATCCCCAGAATGTTGTGTCTTTTACACATTATTTCAGCGATTGGGGCTTCGGAGGAGGATTCACCTATACCAATGGGACAGATACGGCTACACCGGGATATGCCAACTTGAGTGCCATTACAGGAGCGGGAGAGAACGGAAGTGTTTATCTGACCGCTAATGCAAGCAGCTATACAGAGGCACGCATAACCAATCTGCAAGCCGGAACGTACCGTTTCAAAGGGGCATGGGTGACCAATACCACGTATGACTATCTGGCTATCAAAGACGGAAACGATGGAGGTTCGGGCTTGGTGGCTAAATTTGAGGATGGTGACTGGTTTATGCTGACCGCAGTAGGGCATGCAAGCAATGATGCCGAGATTGGGCGTGTCGACTTCTATTTGGCGGACTTCCGTGACGGGAAAAGTGAGATTGTCAATACGTGGAAATGGTTCGACTGGAGCGAGCTGGCGGATGCCGCTTATATCACCTTCGAACTCTCCTCTACCGATACCGGTGATTACGGTATGAATACTCCTTCCTACTTTTGCTTGGACGGCGTGACATTGCAGGAAAACTGATTGAAGTGATAAATAACGTTATCGACCCGCTTAATCGGAGATATACTTCGGTTAAGTGGGTCTTTTTCTTTATCTTTGCGCCATTGTGAAACACTAAAATTGGAGTAAACTATGATAGATGAATTATTGGAGTTCAATCGTTCCTTTGTAGAAAACAAGGGTTATGAACAATACGTGACTACGAAATATCCCGATAAGAAAATTGCGATAGTGACCTGTATGGATACGCGTCTGGTCGAGTTGATACCTGCTGCCTTGGGCTTGCGGAATGGCGATGTAAAGATGATTAAGAACGCCGGAGGAACGGTAACTCATCCTTTTGGAAGCGTGATGCGCAGCTTGCTGGTAGGCATTTACGAACTGGGAGTGGAAGAAGTGATGATTATCGGTCATACCGATTGCGGGGCACAGCACATGGATAGTAAAATAATGCTTCAGCACATTAAGGAACACGGTGTTTCTGACCGTGACATCGAGATGATGGAATATTGCAATGTCGATTTGCATTCATGGTTGAGTGGTTTTGATAATGTAGAACAATCGGTACGTGGAAGCGTCCATTTGGTGAAACATCACCCGTTGGTGCCGAAAGATGTTGTGGTGCGTGGCTTTATCATCGATTCGGTTACCGGTAAGTTGACAGAATTTGAAAATATCGATTGAGCACTTATTTTAAATATGGTTCAGGTTTATTGGAGTCAGTCCGAAAAAAGGTGGAATAAAGCAGCATCGTAAACACGATTAGTAATCGTCGTGCTGTACGATTAGTAATCGTAACGCTGTACGATTACTAATCGTGTCGGTGTTGCAGTTATATTGCTTGTCGTTTATAGATAAATCATGTAGATGATGTCGTTCATTGCAGTCAGGATTACGGACTGATTCGTTTATTTTGAGAATTATTTTCGGAGATTATTTCTAATTCTATGAGTAGGATAGCGATTATCTGATGTATAAAACAAGTTCAAAAGAAATTTGGAAACATGATTTTATAGGAAATTTTGAACGACTTTGAAAAATAGTTTTTCCGTTGTTATAATATAAATAAGGTGTATATATTATAGTGTTTGGAATATTGTTTGAGTTGTGTATTTGTTATAACGCTGTGTTTTACAGTATTTTGTGTATAATCATAAAAAAAATGCTGAAAAAAAGTTTTCCTATTTATTGCGGGATTGGTAAAAAGCAGTACTTTTGCACCCGCTTTCCGGAAGGGACGCCCCTCACAGGGGCAGCGACGCAGGGGGCGGCGAAAAAAAAGTTTCCGAAAAATTTGCGGGAATGAAAAAAACGCCTTATCTTTGCAGACGATTTCCCTCCGAAAGGAGCAGGAAAGTGTTCTATGAGATTATTTGGATAGGAGACGACGAGATAGAAGAGAGGTCAATTCCAGGAAATGGAAACAGATGAAGGAAGAGATCCGGGACAGAGATTAGACAAGAGATATTTTACAATGAAGAGTTTGATCCTGGCTCAGGATGAACGCTAGCTACAGGCCTAACACATGCAAGTCGAGGGGCAGCATGGTGCCAGCTTGCTGGCGCTGATGGCGACCGGCGCACGGGTGAGTAACGCGTATCCGACCTACCTTCCGCCCGGGGATAGCCTTCCGAAAGGGAGATTAAGACCCGATGGTGTCAGGTGGCTTCATGGCATCCTGACTAAAGGCGACGGCGGGAGCTGGGGATGCGTCCCATTAGGCAGTTGGCGGGGTAACGGCCCACCAAACCGACGATGGGTAGGGGTTCTGAGAGGAAGGCCCCCCACATTGGAACTGAGACACGGTCCAAACTCCTACGGGAGGCAGCAGTGAGGGATATTGGTCAATGGCCGGAAGGCTGAACCAGCCAAGTAGCGTGGAGGATGACTGCCCTACGGGTTGTAAACTCCTTTTATGCGGGAATAAAGTCGGGCACGTGTGCCCGTTTGCATGTACCGCATGAATAAGCATCGGCTAACTCCGTGCCAGCAGCCGCGGTAATACGGAGGATGCAGGCGTTATCCGGATTTATTGGGTTTAAAGGGAGCGCAGACGGGCCTTTAAGTCAGCTGTAAAATCGCGCGGCTCAACCGCGTGCAGCAGTTGAAACTGGAGGCCTTGAGTGCGGTCGCGGCAGGCGGAACTCGTGGTGTAGCGGTGAAATGCATAGATATCACGAAGAACCCCGATTGCGAAGGCAGCCTGCCAGTCCGTGACTGACGTTGAGGCTCGAAGGTGCGGGTATCGAACAGGATTAGATACCCTGGTAGTCCGCACGGTAAACGATGGGCGCTCGCCGTGGGCGATATACAGTCCGCGGCTTAGCGAAAGCGTTAAGCGCCCCACCTGGGGAGTACGCCGGCAACGGTGAAACTCAAAGGAATTGACGGGGGCCC
>URCM01000005.1 GCA_900546355.1 uncultured Bacteroides sp. | reverse complement strand
CAAGCTCTTTACTGCAATTGAGATTGCCATTGAGATTGCTTGCGGATTTTAGGATTAAAACTACCGAAAGCAAACATGCCTTTCTTCTTCCCGAAGAATTGCAGAAGTTGGAGAACCTGTCGGAAACCGCAATCAGTTCCAGTTTGCGGCATACATTAGATGCTTTCTTGTTTTGTTGCTACACTGGTGTACGCTATTCCGATTTCATAAAGTTACGTAAAGAAAGCGTCGTTTATCCCGACGGTACACATGCCTGGTTGACATTCAAATCGCAGAAGACAGGTGTTGACATCCGGATTCCTCTTTATCTTTTGTTTCAAGGAAAGGCATTGAAATTGTTGAAACGGTATCCCGACAAGGAGGACTTTTTCTGTCTCAAGCCCAATCCGACCATCAACAAAGAGTTAGTCAGGTTAGGCAGATTGGCAGGTATAGAGAAACACTTTTCATTTCATTCGGCACGCCATACCAATGCTACCTTATTAATATATAGCGGTGCAAAACTGACCACGGTGCAAAAGCTACTGGGACACCGGAGCATCAAAACCACACAGGTTTACGGAGAAGTCTTTTCACAAACCTTGGTAAATGACTTGAAGAAATGCAAGTTCTAATGTCGCTTTTCTACAAAATTACAATGATTTGCCAAGACAGTTAACTGTTTCAGAGGTTTATATATGCTGAAACTGTAGTTTTAATGCACTGAAACTCTAGTTTCAGTATATATAAACAATGATGAAACTATATTGTATGTGCTTAATGCATCTATTTACTATAAAATGGATTTTCCATATTGCGATAATTCTCGTTGCGACATTTTTCGCGATATGATGATTTTCTTCATATCAAAGAAATATCCGGCAGGTAAAAGACGAAAGCTGACCATTCTAAGATGTCTTTCAGGTAGAAACGTTCCCGTCAGGACATACCTACAGAATATTGTGATCTGTTATCTTTTGCTTAAATGCTTAAGAAGGGAATTCATAAGACATTCATAACCTGTCAATTGCACAAAAACATCAGTTCGGCGGGAACTTTGGTGATTTCTTTCATCGGACTTCAGACACAAGAGCTTGAAATTAAGCCGGTTATGAAAGTAGTAATGCAGTCGGATGACAAAGTATTGGATGAGGTTGTGGTGACCGGTTACGGAGTACAACGCAAGGCTTCATTTACGGGTGCTGCTACTATTGTAGGCGAAGATGTAATCGCAAAGAAAAGCGATGCGAATTTTGTAAAAGCGTTGGAAGGAGCGGTTCCGGGCGTA
This sequence comes from uncultured Bacteroides sp., assembly GCA_900546355.1. Classification (GTDB taxonomy): domain Bacteria; phylum Bacteroidota; class Bacteroidia; order Bacteroidales; family Bacteroidaceae; genus Phocaeicola. The sequence goes on along the minus strand of URCM01000005.1, from coordinate 59,839 downwards.
CAAATGAACAACTCTACCAGTATGCCGGGTATTTGGGGGTCTATTTATGTACGCGGACGTGGCTCGTTGAACTCAGGTACGCAACCGCTGTATGTCATTGACGGTATGCCGGTTGATTCGGATACAGATGACGGTTCTTTGACCGCTACAAGCAATAACTCACTCGACCCGATGTCAATGTTGAATCCTTCTGATATCGAAAGCGTTACGGTATTGAAAGATGCTGCAGCTACCGCTATTTACGGTTCGCGTGCTGCCAATGGCGTTATCGTCATTACTACTAAAAAAGGTAAAGAAGGAAAGTTCAATATCAACTTAGACGTGAAACAAGGATTCGTATCCATGGCGAACAACAACATGGATTTTGCCAGTGCAGAACAAACCATGAATCTTTTTGCCGATGGTCTGACTGCCGCACAAGGCGGAACATGGCAAGAAAACTATGATTACTTGGCAAATGAATATTTTGGTTGGGACGGAAAAACGTCTACAGACTGGATGGACGAAATCACCCGTAAAGGTTATTATCAAGACTACAACCTGAACATGCAGGGACGTAGCGGTTCTACCGGATATTATGTCAGTCTGGGCTATTTGAATACGGAAGGTCTGGTCAAAAGTGCTGACTTCGAACGTTTTTCAGGACGTTTGAATTTGGACAGCAAATTCAAATGGGCTACTGTAGGTGTCAACACCTCTTATAGTTATTCTACCCAAAATGGATTCTCACTTTCGACAAGCGGTTCGATGAGTAGTCCGGTAGTAGCTGCTATCTCGAGTATGACTCCGATGGATCCTGTTTATGACAGTGAAGGTAATTATGCCAATATCGGAAATTATAACCCGATGGCATTGATGGACGAAACTGCCGGCGAACTGAACGAAAACAAAATGCAGACCATCAATTTGAACCCTTATTTCCAGATTGATTTCGGAAAAGGTATTTACGCAAAGACTACGTTGGGCGTAAACATCAACGAACTGAACCAATACCAATACTGGAGTGCCCAATATAATCCGCAAGGTATGGACTACAATGGTTTGGGTCAGCTGTATAATTCGAAGAGCACTGTTATTACTTGGAACAACATCATCGGATGGAATTATGTATTCGACGAAAAGCACAACGTAAGTGTTATGTTGGGACAGGAAATGCAGAAGAAGAGCTACCACTACGAATATTTCGCGAAGTCAGACTTCCCGTTCTCTGCCGACGGTATGCGTGACTTGACTACTGCCGGTACCGACCAAGGTTCTGAATATTACAAACAAGAAGCACGTTTGGCATCTTACTTCATGGATGCACACTATTCGTATGCCGACAAGTATTATCTGTCCGGTTCATACCGCCGTGACGGTTCATCCGTATTTGGTGCTAACCACCGTTGGGGTAACTTCTGGTCGGTAGGTGCTAAGTGGCGTATGACTGGTGAAGATTTCCTGAAAGACAACAATGTCATCAACAACCTGACACTTCGTGCTTCATACGGTACGGTAGGTAACCAAGACATCGACTGGTACGCAGCCCGCGGATTCTATTCAGCAGGTTACAATTATAACCAGATTCCGGGTATGATTCCGACCAGTATTGCCAATCCCGATCTGACTTGGGAGGTATCAAAGAAGTTTGATGTAGGTTTCGACCTTTCTTTGTTGCATCGCCTGCATTTCACTTTTGACTTCTACAACTCAATTACTTCGGACGCATTGTTCCAAGTGCCTTTGTCAATGACAACAGGTATTTCAGAAGTTTACCAAAACATCGGTAAAATCCGCAACCGGGGTGTTGAATTCTCTGTAAACGCAGCATTGATGCAACGCAAGGACTTCAGCTGGAACTTCTTCGCTAACCTGACTTGGAACAAGAATGAGGTTATCAAACTTTCTACCGATGATCCTTTGGAATATACCTTCCAGATTGTTGAAGAAGGCCGTCCTTACACCCAATTCTATATGAAAGAATATGCAGGCGTTGACCGTGAAACCGGTAAGCCGTTGTGGTATCTGAACGAAACGGGCGATGAAACAACTTCGGATTACAACGCCGCTTCGAAACGCTATGTAGGCGATGCTGACCCAAAAATATTAGGAGGTTTCGGAACAAGCCTGACGTGGAAAGACTGGGATTTTAATGTTAACTTCAACTACCGTGTGGGAGGAAAAGTTTATGACTCAGGTGCTGTATTTACCGGTTTCGGTATGTCATTGCGTACACCGTTGGAAGATGTGGCGCTGAACTCTTGGACACCTGAAAACAAAGATGCCAAGTATCCGCAATACATCTATGGAGACCCGAACAATTCGACACAAGACTCTTCTCGTTTCTTGTATAACGGAAGCTATTTGAGAATCAGCAACATCACCTTGGGATATACCTTGCCGCAAAGATGGAGCACCAAAGCGTTCATCCAGAAGTTGCGCGCATACGTATCGGTGGATAACCTTTACACATTCACATCCAGTGACTTTGTCGGTTATAACCCTGAAACTTCAGCCAATGGTGTAATCGCATGGCAATATCCTGCTATTTGTACCTTCATCGGAGGTATCCAATTGACATTCTAATGATTGAGGAATAATTTAAATAAAAGAAAGATTTATATGAAAAAGAATATACTGAAAGCCTTCGCTATCGCAACCCTCGGATTCAGTCTTTCGAGTTGTGGTGAAAGTTTTCTGGAAACAGATTACTATAAAGGTATAGATTCGGAAGGAGGCTTGTCAAGCGTAAGTAACATATCAACGGCACTTAACGGTACCTATTACAACCTTTTCTACTATTATTTTGCCGGTAACTATGCTGTCAGCATCGGTGATATACCGACCGATATCAGCTATTGGAACTCGAAAACCAACCACTTCAACAACATCTATACCTATACAGTGGTTGATACAGACACTTATCTGAACAGCATTTGGAAATATGGATATAAAGTAGCGGACAATGCTACCCGCGTCATCCAAGCATCGCAAGCTTTGTACGAAGGAAGCAATGCAGAAGAAAAAGCTCAATTAGACCAACTGATGGCCGAAGCATACGCCCTGCGCGGTTATGCAGAATTGATGTTGGTTAACATCTATGCGCACCAAGTAAAAGTCAACGGCACCGACTTCTCATCCGAACCGGGTATTGTCGTACTCGACCAAGCTCCGATTGAAGCATTGGCTCAGGTAAGCCGTTCTACTGTAGGCGAATCTTATACAGCTATCCTGTCGGACTTCGACAATGCAATCAGTCATTTCGATGCAGCTGGAGGCGACCGTGGTTCTATCTTATACATGAATAAGGCAGCTGTTTACGGTCTGTTGGCAAGAACCAACCTGTATCTGGAAAACTGGAGCGATGCGAAACAATATGCTCAACAAGCCTTGACCGAGAAAGGTATCACTACTTTGACTTACGATGCTACTGCATACGCGGCATTATTCAGTGGCAATGAGTCAAACTCTGAAAGCCTGCTTTCGTTAGCCATTACACAGACTGATAACTGGTCTGCCAATTCTGCAGGGACATTATGGTCTACCTACAATTATAGCCCAAGCCCCAAATTGCAGGCAATGTATGGTGCAAACGACTGCCGTACTTCTATCTTTGGATGGGATGCTTCATCTACAGCATCTGTTCCTGTCTTTACCGGAGGAAAATATTCGCAACATTCCAGCGCAAACTCGGCATACGCAACCAATTATTTGGTTAACGCACCGGAAATGTTCTTGATAATGGCGGAAGCAGATGTAGAAACCGGCGATCTGTACAACGCACGCAACTCGCTTCTGACTGTATCCAAACGGGATGCAGACATTACCTCTGCCGATGATCTGCCCGCTACTGCAGACGAACTGAAAGCGTTTATCAAAGACGAACGTGCACGCGAATTGTTCCAAGAAGGTTTGCGTCTGTACGACTTGCGCCGTTGGGACGAAGCCGCAGATGTATTCGCTATCCAAGCACCTGACATTGCGTTCACTTATACCGGATATAAGATTTCAGATTTGGTATTCCCGATTCCTGCCGCAGAAATCAATTCAGGATTCGGTGTAGAACAGAATGACTGGGCGGGCACACTGCCGAAATAATCTTCCTAATAAACTAAATACAAAAACAGCCAATGAAGTTTCATATCGCTTCATTGGTTGTTTTTTTAGTATAAATTAATTGAAGAGTAGCATTTTCGTCAAACAATGGTATCAAATCGTTACAGACTCCGGTAATATATCCAGCGGGCAAAGAAAGGGTCATCAATTTCATACTTCTCATTCTTTATTACATATCCTTGCCGTGACAGGCGTTTTAAAGCACTGAAAGCAGTACTGGTCGGAATTCCACTTCTCGAATTAAGCGGCGAAGTAATATTTTGTGCCAGAACCGCTAATATGTGTCGGTCGGTTTTATTCATTGCCATCCAAATGCGTTCATAGTCAAAATCATGCAGCCGGGTCAGTTCATCTACTGCATGGTCTACAAGTTTTTCTACATCATTCTTTTGCTCTAACATGTTCCATACTTGAAAAGCAAGTTGCTGAGTATAATAGGGATGGCATTGGGTAAATGAAAGGATTTCTTCGGCTATTTGTTTCGGCTGTTCCAAAACCATAGGCGCAAACCGCTTTAACAAATAACGGAAAAAATCATCGTAAGGTATCTTAGGAAGCCGCATCAAGACACCAAAATGGTAAAAAGGCGACTTTTTCTTCTCGAATATTTCCGTCATCATGGATTCTTGGCTTCCTAAAAAAATATAGTTCACATTATGCTGCAACTGCATGACGGAGCGAAGGTATTTGTCTAATCCTTTCTCTAAATCAACGATTTCCTGAAATTCATCCAACACTACAACAAACTTATTCTTTTCGCCTAATTTCTCTATCAGCATCAATACATCTTCCAGTACGACATTGTTATCGCTTCCAGGCTGGAAAGCCACATCCACTCCATCAGTCATGGGATTGACAGAGAAGGTAGGGATGAACCGGAAATGGGTCATTGCATGCTTAATTTTCTCGAAAGGGTATATCTTGAATACACGCTTTAGCAAAAGTGCTGCCAATTCTGCAACTGTAGTAACCGATTGCAGGTTAACCATAATGACCGGTCTGTCTATATACTGCAAAGCTTTACATACCAGACTGGTTTTCCCGAATCTCCGCGGGCTGATTAACACCAAATGATTCTCGCTTTCCAACAATTGCCCGATAGATTGTAATTCCTTCTCCCTGTCCGTGAAGAAAGCTCCGTCTACTACTGTCCCAAACTTAAATGGATTTTTCATATTGCGATATTTTTCGTTGCGACTTTTTTCGCAAATATAATCATTATCCTGTAATAAAGAAACTTTCATTCCATGAAAACTTCGTTCCTTGGTAATACATTGGGATACATTAGGTAGAAATATTTCAATGAAAATGCCTTTACAAGGTTTTCCAGCTAATGTTTTTGCAGTAAGAGATAAAAACAGGAATCATTTGTAAATACTTCAATAACAGGCAATTATTGGCTAAGATTCAGTTCGGCGGGAACTTTGGTGGTTTCTTTCATCGGGCTGGAGACGCAAGAGGTTAAGATTCAGCCGGTTATGAAAGTGGTACTGAAGTCGGATGCAGAGCAGTTGGACGAAGTGATGGTGGTTGCTTACGGTACCGCAAAGAAGTCTTCGTTTACGGGATCTGCTTCTAACATTGACGGGAAAAAATTGGAGCTCCGACCTATCACGAATGTATCTAAAGGCTTGGAAGGGCAAACGACTGGCTTGTTGACAACATCTGGTTCAGGACAGCCGGGTGAGGCTGCTAAGGTTGTAATCCGTGGTTATGGTTCAATCAACGCTTCTCAGAATCCGTTGTATGTAGTAGACGGTATTCCGTTTGATGGTGATTTGTCTTCTATTAACCCCTCGGATATTGAATCAATGACCGTATTGAAGGATGCATCTGCCGGTGCTCTGTATGGTGCGCGCGGTGCCAACGGTGTTGTTATGATTACCACCAAGCAAGGTAAAGAAGGCAAGACTAACGTGACTTGGCGTTCTACAGTAGGCTGGTCATCAAGAGCAATTCCTGAATATGATATGGTTAACCAAAAAGATTTCGTTCAGTTGACTTACGAATCTTTGCGCAACGGCTATGTATATAATAATGGATATAATTGGTCGGAGGCTGAAGCTATGGCACGTGCCAATTTAGGCTCAACCTTAGGAGGCGAGTTATACAATCCGTTCAAAAATTATACATGGGACAATATTATTGATCCGACAACAGGAATGGTACGCCCGGATGCTCAATCGGCTTGGGACGAGCAATGGATGGACCAACTTTTGAGGAATAATGCTTTCCGTCATGAACACCAGTTGAGCGTAAGCGGCGGTAACGAAAAGACAAAATATATGTTCTCTTTGGGCTACATGAACGAAGACGGTATCTTGGTAACTACCGGTTTCCAGCGTTACAATGCCCGTGCTAATGTGAATTCAAAGATTACGGACTGGTTTAATGCCTCTTTGAATACTTCATTGTCACATTCTGTTCAGAATTACAGTGATTATGATGGTGCTGCTCAGTCTAATGTTTGGTACTCATCTCAATTCGCGTCTCCGTTACTCCCAATGTACATCAAAGACGAAAACGGTAACAATGTGTTGGACGCGAACGGCAATCCGCAATTAGACTATGGTGAGAACGGACGTCCGGGTAGTTATACCGATTATAACCCGTTAGGCGGTCTGTTGGATGATAAAGCAGACATCAAGAATGACGTTGCAAGCGTACGTACAGGCATCACTTTAGGTTCGGATAATGAAAACTTCGGGGTATTCCAAGGCATTAAGTTGAGCGTAAACTTCGGCGTGGATTATCGCAGCCAAAACAAAATGTCTTACATGAATATGTATCATGGCAATCAGGCCGCGGCAGGTGGTATGTTGGACAAGACCAACTCACGTATGCAAAGTTATACATTCAACCAGTTGCTGACTTGGAACCGTTCGTTCGGTTTGCATAACTTCGATGTAATGGCTGGTCACGAATTCTACGCTTACAAATATGAATATTTGGAAGCCGGAAAGACGAACTTAGTAGACGGTATCTTGGAATTGCGTCCGGGTACAACCATGTATGCCGCAGATTCTTACACCGATAATTATCGTATCGAATCGTGGCTGGGACGTATCAACTATAACTACGATGAAAAATACTACTTCTCTGCATCTATCCGCACAGACGGTTCGTCCCGTTTCTACAAAGACAACCGTTGGGGTACATTCTGGTCTGTCGGTGGTAACTGGCGTGTATCAAAAGAAGCCTTTATGCAGGACATTAAGTGGATTAACAACTTATCAGTTAAGCTGAGCTACGGTCAGCAAGGTAACGATAATATCCTGAATTCATTAGGTGAGCCGAACTTCTATTTGTGGCAGAGCCTGTATGATTTGGGTTGGCCGAACCAGAACCAAATTGGCGGTATGGTAAGTTCGTTGGAAAACCGTGACGTAACTTGGGAAAAGAACGGTAACATGAACGTCGGAATCGAAGCTTTGTTGTTCGACCATCGCGTGAGCATCAATGCCGAATATTACAATAAGAAAACGGTAGACATGCTGCTTTCTTATCCGATGGCAACTTCTACAGGTTTCAACGGCTATAATGCCAATGTAGGTAATATGCGTAACAGCGGTTTCGAATTTGAATTGCGCGTAACTCCCATCAGAACAGAAGATTTCGAGTGGAATGTTACCTGGATGGGGTCTACGGTAAACAACAAGGTATTGAAACTGACCGGCGAATCGGATGAAATCATCAGCGGTGTATTCAGTATCAAGGAAGGCATGCCGTTGAATACTTTCTATATGTCGAAGACAGCAGGCGTTGACCCGGCAACCGGTGCACAGTTGTATTGGGTTTACGATACAGATGAAAACGGCAACATGATTAACGAACGTATCAGCAGCGATTATTCGAAAGCGGCCAACAGCAAGTATTACATGGGCAGTCGTATTCCGGATTTGTATGGTAGCTTGAGCACAGACTTCTCTTGGAAAGGCATTGACTTGGCCATCTTGACGACCTACTCAATCGGCGGTAAGATTTACGATGGTCTGTATCAAGGCTCCATGGAAAACATGTATTACAACAATGCTTGGAATGAGCACGCTTTACGCCGTTGGCAAAAGCCGGGCGACATTACTGACGTTCCACGTATTGAAGTTGCCAGTTCAAATGCTACGACAGACCGTTTCTTGATTAACGCTTCTTATTTTACCATCAAGAATATTACATTAGGCTACACCTTGCCGAAGTCTTGGATGACGAAAGCCGGCATGAACTCTGTACGCGTATTCGGTTCTGTGGACAACTTGGCTATCTTCAGCCACCTGAAAGGTATGGACCCGCAGTATAACTTCGCAGGACAGACGGATTACAGCTATTCGCCGAACAGAACATTTTCATTCGGTGTAGAAGTTAATTTCTAATTCAATAAAACAATAGACAGAAAAGATATGAAAAAGATATTCAAATATGCATGTTTCGGATTGATTGGGTGCATGACTTTGACCTCTTGCTTGGATAGTGCGTTAGAGACCTCTCCGACCGACTCTATGTCTGGAACAGGATTGTTGGCAAACGCCAATGCTGCATTGGTTCCATTGAATGGCGTTTACCGTTCGATGTATGCCACTTGGTCGCCTACAGCCAATGAACACCAAAGTTTCGGCATCAGCTCATACGTAATGATGGCGGAAGTAATGGGTGAAGACTTCATCCAAGCAGCTCAAGGTAGCGGTTGGTTCTGGTACGACTGCCTGTATATGGTAAAAGACAGATATACTTCTACCGCATGGCGTTCATACGATGTATGGAACGCTTACTATACATGGATTTCCAATGCCAACTATATATTGAATGCTGAAGAGACCATGGAAGGTGATGCTGCTGATGTGAACTATGTCATCGGACAAGCTTACGCTATCCGCGCTTATTCTTACTTTATGTTGGCTCAGACATTTGCCCGTACTTATAAAGGACACGAGTCTGAACCTTGCTGCCCGATTTATACCGAACCGACAGTAGCCGGTACACAAGGTAAGCCACGTGCTACGGTACAGGAAGTATATGACCAGATATTGGCCGACATCAACAAAGCGGTAGAATTGCTGGACGGTACGACTCGCCAGCACGTAAGTCATATTGATTATTCCGTTGCGCAAGGTATCCGTGCACGTATCGGTCTGGTAATGGAGGATTGGAAACTAGCTAAGGAATCAGCCAAAGAAGCTATTGCGGCAGCAAACAATGCAAGCTCTGCTTCCCGCGTGGCAGCGGTGAGCGAATTTGAAGGTTTAAATAGCACTGCTGCTCCTAACGTAATGTGGGGTGCAGCCATCAACTCCGACCAGTCTGGTATGTATGCCAGCTTCTTCTCGCACATGGACCAAGACGGAACCGGTTATGCAAATGGTGGTGCCTACAAGGAAATCAATAAAGTATTGTATGACGGAATGTCACAAAACGACACGCGCCGTAAGTGGTGGCTTCCGGATGATTCGCGCAATGAAGATTTAGGCTATATGCAGAACAAGTTCCGCTTTGCCGACACGCAGACTTGGACCGGCGACTACATCTGGATGCGTGTAGAAGAAATGTACTTGACTGCAGCAGAAGCTGAATGCCGTTTGGGTGAAGAGGCTGCTGCTAAGGAAGATTTGTCTGCCGTAATGAGCCAGCGCGTAGAAGGTTATACATGTACGAAGACCGGAACGGCTCTTGGCAAACTGACCAGCGATGTAACGGGTTCGCTATTGGAAGAAATCATCACACAACGCCGTATCGAGCTTTGGGGCGAGTTCGGACGTATCTATGATATCCGACGCTTGAAACAAGGTTTTGTCCGTACTTCAGAAATGGGCTGGCCTTTGGATGCTCAGCTGACAAACCGTCCGTCAGACGATCCGGAAAGCTATATGTGGGTATTGACTATTCCGCAAACAGAATTTGACGGAAACGCAAGCATGAATCCGTCTACAGATCAGAATCCGATTGGAGACACCAAATAATTTAAAAATTAGAATAGAATGAAAATAAAAAAATATTTATTCGGATTAGGTATCGCAATGACGACGTTGTTTGCATCTTGCGAGACCGACAATGAGAAAGCAATATTTGAAGAAGCAAACATGGGTGTGGCTTTTGAATTCGCCGCGCAGGATGTTACTTTCCCGGCAAATGGTTACGAAGGATTCGATGTGGAAATCGTCCGTGCGCAGACTGCCGAGGCTGCAACTGTGCCATTGACCGCTACAATGGCTGATGGTTCGGCGGTTCCTGCAGAAATTCAAGTTCCATCCGAAGTTTCTTTCGAAGCTGGCGAAGGACGCAAGACTTTCCATGTTACCGTGGGTGACATCGAGTCTGGTATGGATTATAATTTGAATATTACCGTTGACCCGGCATATGCTTCTTCTTTTGAAGGTGCTGTTACGACAAAAACAATCACCATCTATCGCGATTATACGTACAGCCCTATCGGTACAGGGCACGTAGTATCTGCATTTGCCGGAGGAGAAGGCGACTGTGAGTTTGAGAAAGCCGACAATATCACCTGGTATAGAGCCATAGCTCCGTATGAAGAAGGTTATAATCTGGTATTCCAGGTTCAAGCCGACGGAAAAACGGTCGTAGTTACCAGCCAACCGGTAATCAGCGAATATGGTGATTATGGTGAAGTATCCGTTGCAGGTCAAGGCGAATTGGTTGACGGTGTAATTACAGTCAGTTTAGAGTTCACTGTAAGTGCAGGTAGCTTCGGCATATTCGAAGAGGTATTTACATTGCCAGCAGAATGATAAGAAATAACATTTGACAGACAAAACCAATAGCAGAAAGGGTATCAGAACAAAGATGCAGTATCTTTTGTTTTGATACCCTTTTTTAGGATATTTCTTTAAAGAATTATAACTATTCAATCTTATGCTACTATTATCTGTAAGGCACCACAATGTGATTCTTCTTAGCATCGCGCCAAGTACCTTTTACCCGTACAGGTGGGCGATGATTTTTCTTCCACTTCCCTATTTGTACAGCAGAAGGACGTTGGCGTAAACTACGTGAAGCCGCTGTATTCCGACTAACAGCATCGAATCGAACAAACTCTTCGTAGTCGTAGGTCCAGTTGCTGCCTTCAGACATCTGCATGACGGTCTTGTAGATTTGTTCGCGGCTGGGGGCGTTCAAATAACTCGTAACCTCTCCGCCTCCGTTCATATTACTATATTCAGAGGGACGGTAACACTTATTCCAAGCCACTCGCCAACTGGCTTTTCACTACACCAATTGGTATTATTGCCCCAGTTGTCTCCGCCGGTTGCTTTATAAAACTCAATAAGTGCTTCACGTTCTACATCTTTTAAATCCACCTTTCCCGTTTGCTCTACGGTAATCTCCTGTTTGTTGTTGGCCGCAGTAATGGTAATGATACCGGTGCGAGAATTATCGTTTTCATTAGGGGTGATATTGAAGCTCAAAGGATATTCTACCAAGCCGCGGGTATTTGTTTGCGTAATCCAATCCACGTTGGTACTGACCGTAAAGTCCACATTAGTTTGGATAGAGAAGTTCAGCGTTTCTCCTGCGCCTGATACTTCATACTTGTTTTTTGCCAAGACAATGGCATCCTTCTGCACTTGCACAATGTTTACGCTGTCTTTCAACCCGTTCTCCTTGCCCACGAACCGAATTACCGCCTCGCGTGCGTCGTATGTTTCATTCGGGTCTACTATAAAATAATGTGTATAAGTGGAAAGGCTTCGGGATGAGTTTTCCCTTAACCAATCTACACCGGGCATTTCGATTTCGTATGCCGTATTGCTCCGCAACTCCACCTGAATGGTTTCTTCGGCACTGCTTACGATATATTCGGACTGACTTAACACCAAGGCAGGACCAATCCCTATCTGATAGACCGTGACTTCTTCGGTCAAGCCGTTTCCTCCAGCCAACTTGATAACAGCCTGACGGGCTTCAGACGCCTCATTCGCCTCTGCATGGAAAGCCAAAACAGAGGAAGTTAGTCCACGCGAACGGGAAACCGGAGTCAACCACGTTTGTGCACCGTCTTCAATCTCGTAAGTCACTTCGACATTCGCCTGTAGCTTTATCGAGAAATCGCCTCCCTCTGTGTCTACCTCTACTTTATTGGAAGTCAGAATCAACGCATCCTTTTGCTTTTGCGTCACGGTAAGGGCTTTCTTCGCATTACCCGACGTGATAGTGACCGAAGCATTACGCCCGTCGTAGCTCTCATTTGCCACAGTAACCAGGCTCAACGTATGAGTGCCCGCTTTGCCGCTTGCAGGCGAAACGCTAAGCCAACTGGAAGCAGCATCGTCTACAGAAACCGTCCAATCGGAAGTGGCTGTAAAAGTCAAAGATGCCGTGCTGCCAGCAGTTTCAAACACAGGAATATCTTCTCCCGATTCAACCGTTATAGACGGAGACTCAGGAGCCGGATTCTCTTCTTTGTCCTCCAAACATCCTTGGCAGAGTATGAAAAGCAAGCCAAGGACAGGCAAAACAAACACATTCCGTTTCATTTTCATACTATCTACAATATAATTAAAACCATTAAAGAACTATCATTTATCTGTGGTATAATACGGACAAGAATAAGCCGCACCATCATATCGTTCTCTCTTTTCGCCAACGAGCGGGCAAAACTCCGAACTATGACCGTAATGGCTGCAAAGCGTACAAGCCTTTTCCTTGGAAACTAACTCCTCTGTTGTAGGGAATGCAGCACCGACTGCTATTCCTTCAGCTTCGGGTATAGATTTAAGCAGCGATTTGGCTAAAATGACTACTATCACGATAAAGAGATAAAACAGCCCCACTACCCCAGCCATCAAATAGCTTACCGTGAAAATAATTCCTATGCCGGCTGCAGACAACAGCCCTTTAACGAATCCCTTGCCATGCTCTACATAGTCCCATACCTCAAACACCATACCTATGAAAAGAAGGAGCCACAGCAGGAGATTCGGAATGACGCATAAATAAGGCTGAATACCATAAGAAGCCTCCGGAAACCACAAAGCCCCTACATTGCTCACCCAATTGGGATTATCATTGCAATAAGCTACAACAATCATCAACAAATTCCAGAATCCCAGCGTCATACCTAAGCGCATTGAAAATCATTGAGAGGAAAAACGCGTATAAAATACCCTCAGCATAATCATCGGAACAGACATGACAAGCGTCAGCACTAAAATCGCCAACAGCACTTTCCACCATTGAGAAGTAAAAAGCAACTTCAGCAAACCGCCCATTACATATTCGGAGAAAAACATTCCCGCATTGAAAAGACGCGGGATAAAAGATTCGTGTGCAGTAGTCTGGTAAACATGCCAACCGTAAGCCATTCCGCCTTTCACCAAAGGAATGATTCCGGCCTCCATGTCTCTACGAATCCTTTCCCCTTCATACCAGTTTTCCCAAGCCTTCTGAAAACATTCCGATGCCCTGATTGAGTCTTGAGGGTCATGGCTTTCATGATAAAGGACTGCATAATAGCTGCCCAAATCATGATAACTTTCAGCATCATTATATGCTATTCCGATACGAGCCCACTTTGCAGCTATGGCATGCCTCTTATCTATACTCTCCCCGGCATCCATATTGGGGTGCGACTTCTCATAAGCCTCCCATTCGTCAAGCCAAGCCTGCGTAATCACTTTGTGATTTCCAGACTCAATCAACTTACGCTGATAAAGCTTGAACGAATCCACGGGAGCGAGAGCCTGAAATTCTTCATAGTGCATCACAACGGCATACATCGCGTTCTTATTACCCTTTTGTGCGGCTTGATATACCTTATCCAAATCTCTTTCTCAGGGCGAGCAAGAAGAAAGCCCCCAACACACAAGCATTCCCAATAAGACCAATCCGAAATGCATAAAAGATTTCCAAGTCATCATCGATTTTACAATCCTATCTATTAGTATTTTTTTCATAATATGCCATACAATCTACTAAACATATGTTTTTTGCAAATTACAGCATTTTTCTCCAGTCAGCTTATCACCTAAAACAGTGATATTTGAAGATTATTGAATTTTTATGAGCACTCAACCTCACATTTTCCGCAAGCATTATCTTTGCTTTTATAAACGGTCGGGAATTCCTCCCGAACTCCCGACCGCAATAGCTATTCAACAAAATGTCGTTATTTTATCCTATAACAGATAAAGCCGACTAAGACAAATGAAATAAGGAAATCACTTATCATCCTCTTTTTTAATTCCATATTTGGCTTCTAATTCTTCATTCCATTTCTTTGCTTGTTTGCGCAATGCATCCCGTTGCGAATAATAGGTATATTCTGTTACAAACTTTAACATGTTACAAGCTTTTGCATATTTTGCGGGAACATCTGGAGCGACAATTTTATCCTTTACATGCACCGTATCGCCTACAGCATGTTTACCCAATCCCGAGCAAGAGCCATAACCGATAGGCGTATCATCATCCATTATCAAATAATACAGCCCAATATATGATTCCGGATTTTGAGTTATTACAATGTCGAATTCCACATGCAGCCGGGCAGTCTGCTCACCTCCCCCGAATAACGCATATTCAGGAAGAGAAACTTTTTTCACCTCAATGTCTGATACAAGCTGGTAAGACAAGCTATCCGACAACTCGTATGCCACTTTTTCCCCTACTAATTTGTCTGCCAACGGCTGAGCCTCTTTTCCCGCTTCTTCATACATCGTCTGCATCTTGGCGACAAAACCAAGAGCTTCGCTCATACTTGCTTCCTTTCCTTGCATGGATGCGACTTCTTTCAACAAGTCTACCGCCTTATTCTCATACAATTCCGGTATGTCACCGAACAAACTTTTCTTAGCCACACCCGAAGAGGATGTTCCATTGCCTCCACAAGAGACGAATGCCAATGCTGCTATCGCAACAAGGGCAAAAACTGAATGTTTTGTTTTCATAAAATATGTTTTATTAATTCTACAAGCCTAAAAGTATCTTACAAATTACAGCATTTTTCTCAAACCCATTTGTCACCTAAAACAGTGATTTTTCAAAGGGAGCCAACTTTTCGAAAGATACGCAACGATAAAAATGCATATCCGCATTTCACCCAATTATCTGTAGGGCAGGGTTTGCCTGCCCGAAAATATTCAGGCGGACGCATACAGGCGGACTAACCCCGTCCCTACATAGGATGTTTGCGGAACTTTTTTACACATTCACAATATGCACAAATAAAATGCCGTGAGAAGTGTACGATAAATTATTGCCGGAGCATGAATCAATGTCCAATTGAATGGTCATAACCTGTTTCAAGTCGTCTTCTTTTTACGTCCTTGGGACGGAAGATGTAAAAGGATGCTGCTTGCGTCGATAAAGTAACCCAAGCGAAACTGAAATGGTTGGAAGGTATCGAAGGATTGGTTTATATGCCCAACTGGAAATGAATGGCGGAAAAATACATCTGTCATTTTTCTTGTAGAGACGCAATTTTCACAACCCAATTTTGTTTTACTATACTCTGTGCAATATAAAATTGCGCATTTTAAATGAATATAGCTACCTCATTAATAAGGAGTTACTGCATGAAGTTAGAAGCCAATGCTTTTACTCATGAAAGCATAGCAAAATCATCGGCCTTTAACTTCTGCGAAGACATAACTTCTTCTAACTTCCTTTTATACTTCTTGGATAAATTAAATTCAATATTTGCAGAAGATATTAGAATCATCTATAAAAGAGAATCCGTCTGTACACAATTCTGAAATTTGCTATTTAGGCGATGTTAGAAAATGTATACAAAAAGTGCCTGATGGAGAAATAGACCTAAATATAAATGTGATAATTTTTAGCAAAATTATAAGTTATGCTCCAATTATTTCATTTTTAGTAAGAAAGGTTTTATTTATGAATAAAACAAAATCCACCTCAAGATATGCTGATGCATAAGAAACAAGTAAAAACCTTTCTTTGCCTTCTGGTTACAGAAATGTATTTAAAAAATTGCTTATTTTCAGATAGTTTTCATCATTCTTATCGCATCCATCGCATTGACATATTGGGGATAATGTTTAACAGCCCCTATCAATACGCCGAATTCACACGATACGCTCTGTTCATTATATAAACATATAAACCACTTAGGTAAATACTTTCATGTCATTGATATCAGTACGCTGGACTTTGCTGATAAAGTTACATTTGTTCCTTCAGCCAGAGACTAAAGAAACGGTCATACACTTGATAGGTTCCTTGCTCTTTGGTGACAAAGTCTTTTTCCAGTAAGCCCTTCAAGGCAGCCTGAACTGAACTGGCGGAAGGCAAGCGGTATTTCTTGATAAAGCTGCCGGAAGTGACATTCTGTGCTTTTCCCTCCTTACATATCGCAACCAATATCTCCTTTTGCTTTTCCGGTATTTGGTATAAAAGCTCTGAATACGTATAATGATAAGAATCCAAGATGAAACGTATGGCAACTTCCACCATATCCTTCGTGCATAACCCACCCTGCGGTGTGAAAGAATAAAGCACATTCAGTATTTTCTGTACATACCAGGTAACACCTTCGAAACGCGTGTAAACCGAACGGATTACCTCTTCTTCGATATGTTTGCCCGCTACGGTAAAATGGTGTCGGGCAAACGGAATATAGTGTTCTACATCAATGGCATCTAAATGCATAATAGTGACACTTTGATAAAAGGGACGAGAAGGATTCACAAACATATCCCCCATCAAATGGCGTTGCGAACCGGCAAATATGAAACAGGCATTATGGCAATGCTGGATATAGGTGCGTAACATGGCTTCCATGTTCTGCTCAGGATAGTTAATAACTTGCTGGAACTCATCGATAGCGACAATACAGGGCTTGTCCGCTTCATCCAGATACTTGAAGATTTCATCCAAAGTGACTGCAGGTGCATGAATGTCCCCTAACTCCAAGTTCCACGAAGGTATTCCGGAACTATCGAATGAAATACTGGAACGCAATGAACTTAAACAGGTGATAAATTTTTCCCAAACTTGTCTCTTTTGTGGCTTTAAGGCGTCCAATATGCTCTTTCCAAGCCGGAAGACAAAATCGCGCAATGTCTTGGTGGCATAGATATCTACCAAAAATGTATAATACTTGCCGCTGATTTCACTTTGCTTGAAACAATGCTCTATCAGTCCGGTTTTTCCCATACGGCGGGTAGACATGATGGCTACATGATTGCCGTTGGTCAGCCAGCGCAACAAAGTTTCTGTCTCTTTCTCCCTGTCGCAGAAATATTCGGGAGCTACATATCCGCTTGTTATGAATGGATTTATAATCATACTGCTTTTTATGCAAAGATAATTATTATTTTATAATAAAGTCGTTTTACATAATGAAAATTTGCAATCCGAACTTGAATGGATTTTATGAAAGTTTCAGCTCTGATTGAAACCTTAGTAGACTATTTTGAGTCACATTTTGGGTAGAAATATTCCAATAAAACCATATCTGTAAGCCTTTATAGGCCGATTGAGTCCAAACAAAGCCGATAGGCCATCTTCCGTAAATTAATAATAATCAACTACTTATAAATTTCAATCAGTTCGGCGGGAACTTTGGTGGTTTCTTTCATCGGCTTGCAGACACAAGAGCTTGAAATTAAGCCGGTTATGAAAGTGGTACTGCACTCGGATACCGAGGTGTTGGATGAGGTCGTAGTGACGGCTTACGGTACAGCTACCAAAGGTACATTTACCGGTTCTGCTTCGGTGATGAAGGCCGATAAAATCGAAAAACGTCAGGTGTCTAATATTACGAATGCATTGGCGGGCGCGGTTGCAGGTGTGCAAATTCAGAGTTCAAACGGTCAGCCGGGTGAGGATGCGAAGGTACGTATCCGTGGTGTAGGGTCTATCAATGCGGGTACAGAACCGTTGTACGTTGTAGACGGCATGCCTTTCGACGGTGACCTTTCTTCGTTGAATACACAGGATATCGAGAGTATGACGGTATTGAAAGATGCGGCCTCTACAGCTCTTTACGGTGCGCGTGGTGCCAACGGTATCATCATGATTACTACGAAAAAGGGTGCTTCGGGCAAGGCTCGTGTGAACTTCGATGCGAAATGGGGGGTGAACTCACGTGCTGTGACCAATTACGATGTAATTGATAGCCCGAACCAATATATGGAACTGGCTTACCAGTCGTTGAAGAATGCAGGTTTGTATAACTTGGGTTATGACGATGCTGCAGCTCACGCATACGCTAATTCTACTATCTTCAAGAATGCATCGGGTGGTGTAGGTTATCAGGTTTATACGCTTCCTGAAGGTGAAGGCATGTTTACTACCGACGGACGTGTCAATCCGAATGCGAAGTTGGGTTATTCGGACGGTACCTATTATTATACGCCGGATGACTGGGAAAAGGAAATGTTCAAGAACAAGCTGCGCCAGGAGTACAACCTGAGCGTATCAGGCGGTAATGACCGTGCTACGTTCTACTTCTCTTTGGGTTATCTGGATGACCAAGGTGTAATTGACGGTTCTGGATTCAAGCGCTACAGCGGTCGTTTGAACGGTGATTACAAGGTAAACGATTGGTTGAAAGTGGGTGCTAATGTGGCTTATAACTTTACTAATAGCCGTTATCCGGGAGAACAACAAAATACCGCTTCTTCAGGTAATGCATTTTATATCGCAAACTTTGCGGCACCTATCTATCCCTTATACGTACGTGATGCCAATGGCAATATCATGACTAACAACGGGCGCAAGGTGTATGACTATGGTGACGGACAGAGTACGAACCAGAGCCGTTCATTCATGTCTATTTCAAACCCTGCCGGTGACTTGATTTACAATAAGACCGAATACCTGATGGATATCATCAATGCCAATTGGTATGCGCAAATCACTCCGATTAAGGGGCTGACCTTGACGGCACGTTACGGTCTGCATATTGACAATACCCGTTACAATGACTTGGGTAATGCATATATGGGCCAGACTGCATCTTATGGCGGTACAGCAACTCAGGAACACATGCGTACATTCGGATTCGATCAGCAGTATGTAGCCAACTATAACTTCTCTATTGACGATGTCCATCATATCGACTTAACTGCCGGTTATGATGGTTATAACATGGAAAAGACTGACTTCTACGGATACGGAACAAACTTGTATAATCCGGAAAGCTATTATTTGGGTAATACGATTGATAATTGGCAGTTGGGCGGTGTCAAGAACGAGTATGCCACTCACGGTATTTTCGCCCGTGTCAACTATTCGTACAATGACAAATACATCGGTAATGTGTCTTACCGTCGTGACGCTTCTTCACGTTTTGCTCCCGATCACCGTTGGGGTGACTTCTGGGCAGCCAGTGTGGCTTGGCGTATTTCGGAAGAAGCTTTCATGGAAGACGTGGAATGGGTGAACCAGTTGAAGCTGAAAGCTTCGTTCGGTCAGCAAGGTAACGATGACATCTTGATGGGTGACCTGACAACGAAGAACTATTATCCGTATATCGACCAATACAGCATCAGCGGTGCGAACGGTGTTTATTCGGACGGTGTGCTTTATTATAAAGGTAATCCGGACCTGACTTGGGAAACTTCTACTTCGTATAATGTGGGTGTGGACTTCTCTTTGTTTAAGAACAAGCTGACCGGTACATTGGAATATTTCGGGCGTAAGTCCTCTGACATGCTTTACAACTTGCCTACCGCAGGTAGCTTGGGTTATACTTCAATGCCGGTGAATGTAGGTTCGATGACTAACTCAGGCTTCGAAATGGACTTCACTTACAACATCATCCAGAATAAGAACGTGACTTGGGACGTGAACTTCAATGCAACCTTCATCAAGAACAAAATCAATGAACTGCATGAGAACCTGAACGGACGCCTGATTGACGGTACCCGTATCTATGAAGAAGGCGAATCGATGTACCGCATGTACTTGGTGGAATATGCAGGCGTGGACGAAGAAACCGGTGAGGCTCTTTACTGGACGGCTGATAAGGATGAGAAAGGAAACATTATCGGACGGAAGAAAACTACGGATTATGTAGACGCACAAAACTACCGTGTAGCTACAGAAGACATGATGCCTACGGTATATGGCGGTATCGGAACCAGCGTAACGGCTTACGGGTTTGACGCTTCTATTTCGCTTTCTTACCAGTTGGGCGGTAAGATTTACGATTCGGGTTACGCGATTACGATGCATGGCGGTTACCAACGTGGTGGTTATGCTTGGAGCAAGGATATCCTGAACGCATGGACTCCGACTAATACGCATACCGATGTCCCTCGTCTGGACGCTGAAGACCGCTATACTAATTCGGCTTCAACCCGTTTCCTGACCAGTTCAAATTATCTGAACATCAATAATATCACCGTAGGTTATACCTTGCCGAAGAGCTGGACCCAGAAGATGCAGATTGAGAAATTGCGTATCTACTTCACGGCGGACAACTTGGGCTTTATCTCGGCACGTAAGGGATTGGATCCGCGCCAAAGCTATACAACAGCTACTACTGCTCTTTATACGCCGATCCGCACCATCTCAGGAGGTATCAACTTGACATTCTAATGAATATAACTTAAAAACAATGAGAAAGAACATGAAAACAAAATATATTTTCGCTTCGAGCCTGCTTCTTTCCCTGGCATTTACGGGATGTCAGGATTTGGATACAGCACCGGAAGGGGATACTGTTACGACCGACCAAAAGGAGGAGGTTTATATTCAGAACCCGGAACGTGCAGAAGCTGCCATCAATGCTATTTATTCTCAGTTTAACCAACGTACGCCGAATGAAAATGCGTTGGGAACAGAACGCCATAACGATATCGGATATCCGACCATTATGTTGTGCACGGATGCTAACGGTATGGACGTTGTAAGTGATAATAACGGTTACAACTGGCAAGGGAACAGCTTGACTTTTGATGACAGAGATTATACTTCATACGAAGCTCAAATGGTATGGAATGATTTATATAACATCATTTTCTCATGCAACAACGCCATCTCTTCTTTCGATCCGGAAACCGATAACCCTACTTTCCAAATGTATTTGGGACGTGCTTACGCTACCCGCGCCTTTTGTTATTTCAACTTGGCTCAGCTGTATCAGTTTACGTATGTAGGCAATCAGGATAAACCTTGTGTGCCTTTGATTACAAACGAGAACTCGGCAGATGCTGCCGCGAACGGTGCGCCCCGTGCTACAGTCCAAGCTATTTATGACCAGATTGAAGCCGATTTGGAAAACGGTATCAATTATTTGAAATCGGCGGAAGATGCAGGTGAGAGCCGTCCTGACCGCCGTTATATCGACCAGTCGGTGGCATACGGTATCCGTGCACGTGTGGCTTTGACCCAACAGGAATGGGCTGCAGCCGAAGAAGCTGCACAAACCGCTATTTCTTTGTCGGATGCTCGCCCGGCAACAATAGAAGAGGTGAACCATCCGACTTTCTGGGATGTGAGCGAGCCAGACTGGATGTGGGGCGTATTGGTAGAAGAATCAGACCCTGTGGTGTCTTCTGGTATCGTAAACTGGCCTTCACACATGGGTTCGTTTAACTATGGTTATGCTTGGTATTCGGGCGGAAAGCAAATCAACCGTGCCTTGTTCAACACCATTCCGGACACCGATGCACGTAAAGGCTGGTGGCTGAATGCTGATACGGAATCCGCAAATCTGACGGCTGCCCAACAAGCTTTGATGAAAGGATATGGTTTCGGTCCTTATACACAAGTGAAGTTCGCTCCTTATAACAATGAATTGGAAACTTCTACCAATGCGAATGACATACCGTTAATGCGTATCGAGGAAATGTACTTGATTATGGCGGAAGCTCAGGCTATGGGAGGCAATGCCGGAACAGGCCGGGCTACATTGGAAAGCTTTATCCAGACTTACCGTGATCCGGAATATACCTGCACCGCTGCTTCCGCAACGGATATTCAGGAAGAAATCTACCGCCAGCGCCGTATTGAGTTTTGGGGTGAAGGCTTGATTTGGTTTGACATCATGCGCTTGAATAAAGGTGTAGACCGCCGGGGTGCAGGCTTCCCGCAAGCCGCTTCGGTTTATAACATCGAGCCGGGTTCTGCTATTTTATTGTGGCGCATTCCGCAAAACGAAATCAACTCGAACCAGGCTTTGACCGAGGATGATAATAATCCGTCTGCTCCTGCTCCGACTCCTGTACAGGACATTACTGAGTAAAACGTTTATTGAAATTCTATAAAAGCAGAGGGCTGTTCCGTATGGGGCAGCCCTTTGTGTTATATATATAGGTCCGCGTACATTATATAATATAAGGATGCTTCTTTCTTCTTATGAACACGTATATTTCCGTTCCGTATTGTTTTTATTCGAAAATCTCTTTATATTTGCGATGTTTAGAAATAGAACGAGATTGAATGAAAGAATTTGTAATATCGGAAGCACAGACCGAAAAAGCTGTATTAGTGGGACTGATAACCCAAACACAAAACGAACGCAAAACAAACGAATACTTGGACGAACTGGCTTTCCTTGCCGAAACGGCGGGGGCGGAAGTGGTGAAACGCTTCACCCAGAAATTAGATACGCCCAACTCGGTGACATACGTGGGCAAAGGAAAGCTGCAAGAGATAAAAGAATACTTAGCCATGCAGAACGAAGACGAAGAGACCGAGATCGGTATGGTGATTTTCGATGACGAGCTATCTGCCAAGCAGATACGGAACATCGAAAAAGAACTGAGCGTGAAAATCCTCGACCGTACCTCACTCATCCTGGATATCTTTGCCATGCGTGCACAAACCGCCAACGCTAAAACGCAGGTAGAGCTGGCGCAATACAAGTACATGCTTCCCCGGCTGCAACGCTTGTGGACTCACTTGGAACGTCAAGGCGGTGGCTCGGGAGCCGGTGGAGGAAAAGGTTCGGTAGGACTCCGCGGTCCGGGTGAGACGCAGCTGGAAATGGACCGCCGTATCATCTTAAACCGGATGTCTCTGTTAAAGCAACGCTTGGCAGATATAGATACACAGAAATCTACCCAACGCAAAAACCGCGGGCGATTGATTCGTGTGGCTCTGGTGGGATATACCAATGTAGGCAAGTCTACCTTGATGAACCTGCTTGCCAAGAGTGACGTGTTTGCCGAAAACAAACTTTTCGCCACCCTCGACACAACGGTGCGCAAGGTGATTATCGATAATTTGCCTTTCCTGCTTTCGGATACCGTAGGGTTCATACGCAAGCTTCCTACCGACTTGGTCGATTCATTCAAGTCGACACTGGACGAGGTGCGCGAAGCCGACCTGCTGGTGCATGTAGTAGACATTTCACATCCCGATTTCGAGGAACAGATACAAGTGGTAGACAAAACCATATCCGAGCTGGGAGCCGGAGGAAAGCCTACCATGATTGTATTCAACAAAATTGACGCTTACAGCTATGTGCAGAAAGCCGAAGACGACCTGACCCCGAAAACGAAAGAGAACATCACCTTAGACGAACTGATGCACACATGGATGGCTAAGCTGAATGATAATTGCATTTTCATCTCGGCACGCGACAAAACCAATCTGGAAGAGTTAAGACGTTTATTATATAATAAGGTAAGGGAATTACACGTACAAAAGTATCCATACAACGATTTCCTTTACCAAACCTACGATGAGGAGAGCGAAATATGACAACGTATCGCACATTGACATCAGACGAAATCAACCGGCTGGAAGCACAAGCGTGTACGGCTGCTGATTGGAATGAAGTGCAGGTGGCAGAAGGATTCACGACCGACTATATACATCACACCCGCTTTTCGGGACAGATTCGTTTAGGCAGGTTCGAAGGCGAATTCCGACTGGCGGGCGGCGTGTGCAAGCATGCAGGGCTTTCGTATGCCACTTTGCATAACGTAACGGTAGGCAATAACTGCTTCATCGAAAACGTGAAAAACTACATTGCCAATTATGACATTGACGATTCGACATTCATCGAAAACGTTGACATTATTTTAACCGATAAGAAATCACGTTTCGGCAACGCCGTAGAAGTTTCCGTCCTGAACGAAACCGGAGGGCGTGAAGTCATGATACACGACCACCTCTCGGCACATCAGGCCTATATCATGGCGCTATACCGCCATCGCCCGTTATTGATAGAGCGCATGAAAGCGCTGATAGAAGCATACGCCGAAACAAATGCCGCTGACAGAGGAACCATCGGAAAACACGTAACGATTGTCAATGCGGGATATATCAAGAATGTCCGCATCGGAGATTATTGCGAAATAGAAGGTGCCGGACGCTTGAAGAACGGGAGCGTCAACAGCAATGCGTCCGACCCGGTCCACATCGGCTACGGAGTAGTATGTGATGATTTCATCATTTCGAGCGGCGCACATATCGAAGACGGAACCATGATAACCCGATGCTTTGTGGGGCAAGCCTGCCGGATGGGACACAATTATTCGGCTTCCGATTCGCTTTTCTTCAGCAATTGCCAGGAAGAGAACGGCGAAGCGTGTGCCATCTTTGCCGGTCCTTTTACGGTGACACACCATAAGTCAACATTGCTGATAGCAGGCATGTTCTCGTTTATGAATGCCGGCTCAGGCTCGAACCAAAGCAATCACATGTATAAGCTGGGGCCGATTCACCAAGGTGCCTTGGAACGGGGGGCGAAGACCACATCCGATTCGTATATACTCTGGCCCGCACGCATCGGGGCGTTCTCGCTGGTAATGGGAAGGCACGTCAATCATCCAGATACCTCCAACCTGCCTTTCTCCTATCTGATAGAGGATAAGAATACAACCTACTTGGTTCCTGGAGTAAACTTACAGAGTGTGGGAACCATCCGCGATGCACAGAAATGGCCCAAACGCGACTTACGCAAAGACCCCGTACGCCTGGACCAGATAAACTACAACCTGCTCAGTCCGTACACCATCCAGAAAATGATGAAAGGACGCGACATCCTGAAAGAACTGGAGCGGGTATCGGGAGAAACATCGGAAACCTATGCATACCAAAGTGCCAGAATCAAGAATTCAGCGCTAAGCAAAGGCATTAAGTTTTACGAAACTGCCATTCATAAGTTTTTAGGCAATTCGATTATCAAACGGTTAGAAACCATCCGCTTTCAAAACGACGAAGAAATCCGTCAACGGCTGATGCCCGACACGCCTGTCGGAAAAGGCGAATGGGTGGACATTTCGGGGTTGATAGCCCCCAAAAGCGAAATAGAACGGCTGATGGAAGACATCGAGAGCGGAACGCTCCACACCGTAAAGCAAATACACGACCGTTTCGCCGATATGCACGCCCATTATTATACGTATGAATGGACGTGGGCATACGAAAAAATGCTGGAGTTCTACCACTTGGATGCCAACCAGATAACGGCAGCCGATATTGTTTCGATTGTACAGCAGTGGAGAGAATCGGTGGTTTGGTTGGACAGCATGGTATACGAAGACGCGAAAAAAGAGTTTTCGTTGACTTCGATGACCGGGTTCGGAGCAGACGGAAGCAAGGCTGAACAGCAACTCGATTTCGAACAAGTGCGAGGAGTATTCGAAAGCAACCCGTTTGTTACCGCCGTGCTGGAACATATCCAAGTAAAAACGGCTTTGGGCAATGAACTGATAGACCGCTTGAGCGGATTACTTAAAAAATGAAGAATGACGAATGAAGAATGAAAAATAGATATGAAAAAGTTTATGTGGTTTTTGTGTCTGTTAGGATGTATAGCATTAACAACACAAGCGGGGAATTATCGAAAAAGGGAAGTTACCCATCCGTGTTTTGTGACAACCAACACTTCGGAAATAGAAATAAAGAAAATCATATTGACCGATGAGCATACCCAGGTAGACGCCGTATTATATGGGAAACCGGGAGAAGCGGCGATTATATCATCAAATACTTATCTGTGCGATGATAATCAAAAATTTCCGCTACGGGAAGCCGCGGGTGTATCGATTGACGGACAAACCGTTCCCGAACGGATTCCCGATTCGGGAAAGCAAGATATCATCTTGTCTTTTGCCCCGATACCACAAGGAGTACACACCGTAGATTTCATGGAAGAAGAAACGGGATGGGCTATTTGCGGCGTGCAACTGACCGAAGCCGAACCTTACGTCTACTTGCCCAGTTTCCTTCAGACACGTCGTCTTGAACAAAGCCAGTCGCTGCCTCAGCCACAACTGAAGACCGGCAAGGCAATCATCAACGGATACATCCTGGGCTATCAACCTTCGATGAAGCTGGATGTGGTTTTCCGTCACTCCGACTGGTTGTTCTACGACCAATGGGGACAAACCGTGCGTGTACGCCAAGACGGTTCGTTCCATATCGAAACCGATTTGCTGGTGGCAGGAGGAGCGAAACTACAAATCAATAAAGCACAACTGGATTTGTTCCTGACGCCAGGCGAAGAAATGACAGTATACATCCACCTGCCTCGGTTAAGTATGTCGGCTTCCCGCCTGTTAAAAGCAACCTACGGACAACAACAAAAAGCATGGTTCGATGGAAGCGCCTCTGCCTTAAACGCAGAACTGGCTACCTGGGGATATCCATTGGCTGTAGATGAAATGCCAGGCTTCAATGGCATGACCGAAGACTTGCCGGCGGATGACTTCAACAAGTACGTACAACATCGTTATGAGAAATACAAAAAGAAATTGGAAGACGACAAAAAGGTAGGCGAAGCATACCGCCAATACGTGTTGCTGAACCTGAAAATGAATGAACTGGTCACATTGGGCGCTAAAGGTAAAATGCCAGGCATCGTACAGTCTCCTTATTTCCGCTACGGATACGACTATACCACTTACTTGTCCTACATGGAACGTGACAAAGGGCAGACGGTCGATTTATGGGAAGACGTGAAAAAGGCACGTGCCATTTACCGGAATTTCGTAAAAAACCAAGCATTCTCATCCGATGATAAAAAAGAGATGAAAACCATCACCCAACCCGAAATCCTGAAATACCTGAAAGAGAAAGCCAATGCGCTTAAAGCCAAAGCAACCTTGGCAAAATCAAACAAAAGTTTTGTCGTAGCAGAGATAGACGCGGATATTTCGGGTGCCGATATTTTACCAGCTATCATTGCCCCATATCGGGGACAAGCGATATTAGTAGACTTCTGGGCCACCTGGTGCGGACCATGCCGGAAGAGCATATCAGCCATCCGTGACTTGAAAAAGAAACTGGCCGCAAAAGATATTGTTTATGTTTACCTGACCGGTCCTTCTTCTCCGGAAACCGATTGGAAAACAGCCGTTAGCGATATCAACGGAGTGCATTACCGCCTCAAGAAAGAGCAATGGGAGTATCTGTGCTACACGTATGGCATCACAGCGATTCCCGGTTACTTAATCATCAGCTACGATGGAAAATTACAAGACAAGTATGTAGGTTTTCCGGGAACCGATGTGCTGATGAAAGATTTGCTTCGGGCAAGCGAATGACAATGTATGACGAAGAAAAGGAGAGACAGGCAATCTCTTGAAATTTTTCTTTCCGATTAAAGAAATATTTCAATAATCTTTGTAACTTTGCTCACACGTAATAACTAACAATTAATATCATCGATTATGGCAACAACACCAGAATTCAAGTATCAGCCGATGTTCGAACACGGAAAGGATACTACTGAATACTATTTGCTTACGAAAGACTATGTATCGGTAAGCGAGTTCGAAGGAAAACCTATCCTGAAAGTGGAAAAAGAAGGTTTGACCGCTATGGCGAACGCGGCTTTCCACGATGTGTCTTTCATGCTGCGCCGTTCGCACAATGAGCAGGTAGCTAAAATCTTAAGCGACCCTGAAGCAAGCGAGAACGACAAATATGTAGCGTTGACTTTCTTGCGCAATGCCGAAGTAGCGGCGAAAGGCGTATTGCCTTTCTGCCAAGATACCGGTACGGCTATCATCCATGGCGAAAAAGGCCAGCAAGTATGGACAGGCTATTGCGATGAAGAAGCCTTGTCATTGGGCGTATACAAGACTTATACAGAAAACAACCTGCGTTATTCGCAAAACGCTCCGCTGAGCATGTACGAAGAAGTGAACACCCGTTGCAACCTTCCGGCACAAATCGACCTCGAAGCTACCGAAGGCATGGAATACAACTTCTTGTGTGTGACGAAAGGTGGAGGTTCGGCTAACAAAACCTACCTGTACCAGGAAACCAAAACCATCCTGAACCCGGCTACATTGGTTCCGTTCCTGGTAGAAAAGATGAAAACGCTGGGTACGGCGGCTTGTCCTCCCTATCACATCGCCTTCGTTATCGGCGGTACTTCCGCTGAAAAGAACTTGCTGACCGTGAAGTTGGCTTCTACGCATTATTACGACAACCTGCCTACTACGGGTAACGAGTACGGACGTGCTTTCCGCGATGTCGAACTGGAAAAGAAAGTGTTGGAAGAAGCACACCGCATCGGTCTGGGTGCACAGTTCGGTGGTAAGTATTATGCACACGATGTACGCATCATCCGCTTGCCGCGCCACGGTGCTTCTTGTCCGGTAGGCTTGGGTGTATCTTGCTCGGCCGACCGCAACATCAAGTGTAAAATCAATAAAGACGGTATTTGGATTGAGAAACTCGATTCGAATCCGGGCGAACTGATTCCGGAAGAATTGCGTCAGGCTGGCGAAGGCAATGCAGTGAAGATTGACTTGAACCGTCCGATGAAGGAAATCTTGGCGGAACTTGACAAGTATCCCGTTGCAACCCGTCTGTCTTTGAACGGTACGATTATCGTAGGCCGTGACATTGCCCACGCCAAACTGAAAGAACGTTTGGATAAGGGCGAAGACCTGCCGCAATACATCAAAGACCATCCGATTTATTATGCCGGACCTGCCAAGACTCCGAAAGGAATGGCATGCGGCTCAATGGGACCGACTACCGCAGGACGTATGGACCCGTATGTAGACTTGTTCCAAAGCCACGGCGGAAGCATGATAATGTTGGCTAAAGGTAACCGTAGCCAAGCCGTAACGGATGCTTGCAAGAAATACGGAGGCTTCTATTTAGGCTCTATCGGAGGTCCTGCCGCTATCTTGGCACAGAACAACATCAAGAGCATCGAATGCGTGGAATATCCTGAATTGGGCATGGAAGCCATTTGGAAAATTGAAGTGGAAGACTTCCCTGCATTCATCCTGGTAGACAACAAGGGCAATGATTTCTTCAAGCAAATCAAACCGCGTTGCACAGGCAACTGCAAGTAAGCAAAAGTTTTCCGGAAGGATATCTGGACAATAAACAAACAATATCGTCCTGAACAGTGTGAAGGATCCCGTATACATCACGATGTTTTCGAGATCCTTCACTGCATTTTCCTTTTATGCAAACTGCCGGATGACCTCAATGAAATCTTTCCCGTAACGTTCCTTCTTATAATCCCCGATACCACTTATCTCGCCAAAAGCTTCAATGGTCACCGGTTTAGACGAAGCCAACAAATGCAAGGTTTTATCCGATAAAACAATATAAGCAGGAATAGCTTGCTCGTCGGCTAATTTCTTCCGAAGCGCACGCAAGGCTTCGAATAACCGGGCGTCTTCATGGTCAAATACCGTTGAAGCCTGAAAAGCCGGAATGACAGGCTGAACGGTTTTCTTTCTTTTCCGGTTCTCTTTCGCCACATACGCTTCACGTTTGATAACCACCAGTTGTGCCCGCTCCTGTCCGAACAGCACCTTCTTTCCCGCTTCGGTTATCTTCAGATGATTCTTTTCGTTGTATGCCACTTCGAAATAACCTAAGTTCAACATCTGCAGCAAATAGTCCTGCCAGTCTCTGCCAGGCACATCCCGCCCTACTCCATACGTTTTCAGCTTATCATACCCGCGCTCAATGATATCCGCCGTAGCGGCTCCTTTCAGAATATCAATCAAGGTACTTGTCCCTATCTGTTGATTGGTACGGGCAATGGCACTCAAAGCTTTCTGCACCAAGACGGTCCCATCGAAACGTTGGGGCGGATTGCGGCATACATCACAGTTTCCGCAATCATGCTCCATCGTTTCTCCGAAATAGTTCAACAAGATACGCCGGCGGCAGATATCCGCTTCGGCATATTGCTGCATCCGTCTCAATTTTTCCATATTCAACTCCTGCTGCCCGCTTTCATCGGCAAAGCGCGAAAGCAACACGATATCGGCCAGCGAATAAAACAGCAGTGTGTCACCGGGCAGCCCGTCTCGTCCGGCACGCCCTATCTCTTGATAAAAACTCTCTATGCTTTTGGGAAGGTTGTAATGAATAACCCAACGCACATTCGACTTGTCGATACCCATCCCGAAAGCAATGGTGGCGCATACCACCTGCACACGGTCATTGATGAAATCCTCCTGGGTACGGTCACGCACTGCCGCGCTCAGGCCGGCATGGTAAACTCCACAGACAATCCCGTGCTCTTCTAATATCCCAGCCACTTTCTCGGTGGTATTGCGGCTCATGCAATAAATAATGCCACTCTCCCCGGCATGACGGGCGATAAAATCCAGTATCGTACGTATTTTTTCCCTCTGCTGATATCCGCGCTTTACGTCAAGGCTCAAATTGGGACGATCGAACGAAGAAATAAAAACCTGAGGATGACGCATCGCAAGCTGTGTCACGATGTCTTGCCTCGTCATCTTATCGGCTGTGGCGGTCAATGCAACGACAGGCACTTGCGGAAACTGCTCGCGAAGCACTTTCAGTTGCGTATATTCCGGACGGAAATCATGCCCCCATTGCGAAATGCAGTGCGCCTCGTCAATTGCAAAAAGCGAAATGTTTATATCTTTCAGCAGGTAACTGGTTTCAGCCAACAAGCGTTCGGGCGAAATATAAAGCAGCTTCACCCTCCCCTGCCTGCACTCGAAACGAATATTGGCATTGGTCGTTTCATCATTATTGCTATTCAGCGCACGGGCGATGATTCCGTTGTTCTGCAAAGCTTCCACCTGGTCTTTCATCAGCGAAATGAGCGGAGAAACCACGATAGCTGTCCCCTCGGACAGCAAGGCCGGTATCTGGTAGCAAAGCGATTTGCCTCCGCCCGTAGGCATCAGTACCAACACATCTTTCTTCTGAAGAATGCAGGTAATGATTTCTTCTTGCAAAGGACGGAAACCCGTATATCCGAAATAGGCTTTCAGTGTCTTAAGTATATCTGTATCCATAACAAGTGCAAAGTTAATCGAAATAGGATACAGCGCACGGTCTTTCGGGAACAAATACCCCTAAATAATTCAAAAAAACAGCGTAAACAGAAAATAAGATGTGAAATATGTTGCGAAATAGAAAAAAACTTACGAGATTTGTATAAATATAACCATTAACAAAATAATACACACTTTTTATTCAAAGACAGATGAGGGAAAATAACGAAAAAGAACAGGAACGCCAAGAGGAAGTATCCGTGAGGAGACCTTATAACGTGCGCGAACGTAAAATCAAAGAAGCGGCCTATCGAGGCATGATTCGGGCAGAGCTTGCGGACGAGTTATACGACAAGATTATGAACATCTTGATTATTGAGAAAAAGTATAAGGACCCCAACTATTCCGCAAGGGATTTAGCCAAGGAATTGAACACCAACACCCGCTATTTATCGGCTGTCATCAATTCCCGCTTCGGCATGAATTATTCATGCTTAGTCAACGAATACCGCATCAAAGAAGCATTGCATCTGTTGGTAGACAAACGTTATGCCGACAAGAATGTGGAAGAAATCAGCGCGATGGTAGGTTTCTCAAACCGCCAGTCGTTTTATGCGGCATTCTATAAGAATACGGGCGAAACTCCCAACGGATACCGGAAGCGGAAACGCAGCGCATAAATGGGAATGGCAGGCTTTCGAAAGAAGCCGGCCCCGAAGCATCGCTTCACCACAGAGGACACAGAGGAACACAGAGCATGGATATTTTTCACGCGGTGATACCTCTGTGTCCTCTGTGGTAAAAATGGAAATCAACGATTTAAGATACACAAATATGGAAGAAACATTCAATTATACGGTAGAACAGTTTGCCGACTTACAGATTCTGCGTTACCGTGTGCCTGGTTTCGAACAGCTCACGCTGAAGCAAAAAGTGTTAATATACTATCTTTCGCAGGCAGCACTGGAAGGACGTGACATCCTCTTCGACCAAAACGGGAAATACAACCTGCAAATCCGCCGACTGCTGGAAGCCATCTACCTATGTTATAAAGGAGAACGTACCACCGAAGAATTCAGCCGCTTCGAGGTTTACCTGAAAAGGGTATGGTTTTCCAACGGCATCCACCACCACTATGCGTGCGACAAGTTGGAACCCGGTTTTTCCCCCGAATACTTCATGCAATTAATCACTTCGGTTCCCTCTTCAGCATTGCCGCTTGCCGAAGGTGAGGACGTGCAGGCCATGTGCCACAAGCTTTTCCCGGTGATATTCAATCCGGACATCATGCCCAAGCGGGTAAACCAGGCAGACGGAGAAGACTTGCTGCTGACTTCCGCCGCCAATTATTACGAAGGTGTGACACAAGCCGAAGCCGAAGCATTCTATGCTGCCCAAAAAGCGGAGGGGAATCCCGATGAACCTGTAATGTATGGCATGAACAGCCGCCTGGTGAAAGAAAACGGGCGGATATACGAACAAGTATGGAAATCGGGCGGCATGTACTCCGAAGCCATCGAAAAGATAATCGGCTGGCTAAAGAAAGCGGAAAACGTAGCGGAAAACGACGCGCAGCGCGAAGTCATCCGCCTGCTTATCGATTTTTACCGCACAGGCGACCTGCATACATTCGACGCTTATTCCATCGCCTGGCTGAAAGACACGGCATCACACGTGGATTTCGTCAACGGATTCATCGAAAGTTACGGCGACCCGTTAGGCATGAAAGCCAGTTGGGAATCCATCGTCGACTTCAAAGATACCGAAGCCACCCGCCGCACCGAAACCATCAGTGGCGAAGCACAATGGTTCGAAGACCATTCGCCGGTAGATGCCCGATTCAAGAAAGAAGCCGTGAAAGGCGTTTCGGCAAAAGTCATTACCGCTGCCATCTTGGCGGGCGACCTCTATCCTTCGACAGCTATCGGCATCAACCTGCCTAACTCCAACTGGATACGGAGCGTACACGGTTCGAAGTCGGTCACCATCGGAAACCTGACCGAAGCTTATAACCGGGCTGCACGCGGCAACGGATTCCGCGAAGAATTTGTATACAGCGAAAAAGAACTCCACTTGCTGAATACTTACGCCGACCTTACCGACGACTTGCACACCGACTTACACGAATGCCTGGGACATGGTTCCGGCAAATTGCTTCCGGGCGTAGACGCCGATGCACTGAAGGCCTACGGTTCAACCATCGAAGAAGCCCGAGCCGACCTGTTCGGCCTGTACTATCTTGCCGATGCCAAAATGGTAGAATTAGGACTGCTGCCCGATGCCGATGCCTACAAGGCCGAATACTATTCATACATGATGAACGGGTTGATGACCCAATTAGTCCGGATTGAACCGGGACGTACGGTAGAAGAAGCCCACATGCGCAACCGCCAACTCATTGCCCGCTGGGTGCTGGAACAAGGCAAAGAAGAACAAGTGGCAGAGCTGGTGACACGGGAAGGAAAAACCTATGTACGCATCAACGACTATGCCAGACTCCGTCTTTTATTCGGACGGTTGCTGGCCGAAATACAACGCATCAAGAGCGAAGGCGACTACGAAGCGGCCCGCCGGATGGTGGAAACATACGGTGTACAGATTGACCCTGCACTCCATGCCGAGGTATTAAGCCGCTACGAACGTCTGCATTTAGCCCCGTACAAAGGCTTCATCAATCCGGTTTATACCCTTCAGACCGATACCGAAGGCAAAGTGACCGATGTGCAAATATCCTACACCGAAGGCTATGCCGAACAAATGCTGCGCTATAGCCGGGAATATGCGAATGTAAAATGAGTCTAAATGAACAGAACATGGACATACACGAAACACTGAAAGACATCAAGTCGAAGTTCCGCTTGTATATGAACGGACCGATATCGCAAAGCATGCGCGAGAAAGGCATGGATTACAAAATCAACTTCGGCATCGAGTATCCCCGTATCAAGGAGATAGCGTCAGCCTATACGCCCGGCCACGAACTGGCCCAGGCTTTGTGGAAAGAAAACATCCGCGAGTGTAAAATCATGGCAGGACTGCTCCAGCCTGTCGAAACTTTCTATCCCGAAATAGCGGAAATCTGGATAGAAGACATGCGCTATCCCGAATTGGCGGAATACACCGTGATGAACCTCTTCCAGCGCCTGCCCTACGCTTCGGAAGAAGTATTCGTCTGGATGGCGGACGAACGCGAATATTTCCAGTTATGCGGTTTCTTGCTCATGGCACGCCTGTTAGGAAAAGGCTTGCAGCTGAACGAACGTGCCGAAGCCGAGTTTACCGACCAAGCCTTCGCCGCCATCGAAAGCGGATACGTCACCGTACGCAAGGCGGCGGCACTGGCATTACGCAAATACGTAGAGCAATCCCCACAGCATGGCAAGGCCATCAACCGCCAATTGGCTTCATGCCTGAAATCGGATAAGCCCGAAGTGCGTTTGTTAGCCGAAAGCATCCGCGAAACGATTCCGCATGGCTGACATCTGCATACAAAGTCTGAAGAAACTGTTCCCAGGAACTATTTTTTTCCTTATACCTTTTCTAAATTACATAAAAAAGATTACCTTTGACGCAGAATACAGACCGGAATGGAAGAGAACATAAAGGAAAAGGTAAAACAGATTCTGACAGACTATTTGCAGAAGAACGGACATCGCAAGACGCCCGAACGCTATGCTATACTCGATACGATTTATACCATCAAAGGACATTTCGATATCGAGATGCTCTATTCCTATATGGCGGAGAAAGAGAAATTCCGGGTCAGCCGCGCCACGTTGTACAACACGATTATCCTGCTTATCGATGCAGGACTGGTAATCAAGCATCAGTTCGGCAACACCTCGCAGTACGAACGTTCGTACAACAACGAAACACACCACCACATGATTTGCACTTCGTGCGGCAAAGTGTCCGAATTCGAGGACGAAGCCTTGAAGCAAGCGATTGTAGACAGCAAGCTGAAAGGTTTCCACGCATCCCATTACTCCTTATATATATATGGGCTGTGCAGCAAGTGTATGGCGGCAAAGCGGAAGAAAAACAAAACTTAAAACTCAAGTATATGAAAGTAGATGTATTGTTAGGTTTACAATGGGGCGACGAAGGAAAAGGAAAGGTCGTAGATGTACTGACCCCGCGTTATGATGTGGTTGCCCGTTTCCAAGGAGGACCCAATGCCGGTCATACCCTGGAATTTGAAGGCCAGAAATATGTGCTCCGCTCTATTCCGTCAGGAATATTCCAAGGAGATAAAGTTAATATTATCGGTAATGGCGTGGTGCTCGACCCCGCCTTGTTCAAGGCAGAAGCCGAAGCGCTCGAAGCCAGCGGACATCCGTTGAAGGAACGCCTGCACATTTCGAAAAAGGCACACCTCATCCTGCCTACCCACCGGGTGCTGGATGCCGCATACGAGGCAGCCAAAGGCGACTCGAAAGTAGGAACTACCGGAAAAGGCATCGGGCCGACCTATACCGACAAGGTAAGCCGCAACGGCTTACGGGTAGGCGACATCCTGCATAACTTCGAAGAAAAATACGCCGCTGCCAAGGCACGTCACGAAAAGATTCTGAAAAGCCTCAACTACACTTACGACATTACCGAAGCCGAAAAACAATGGATGGAAGGCATCGAATACCTGCGCCAGTTCCCGCTGGTAGACAGCGAACACGAAATCAACCGCCTTTTGAAGGAAGGCAAAAGCGTGTTGTGCGAGGGAGCGCAAGGCACCATGCTCGATGTCGACTTCGGTTCGTATCCCTTTGTCACTTCTTCGAATACCATCTGCGCCGGCGCTTGCACCGGATTGGGCTTGGGTCCGAACAAGATAGGGGAAGTATACGGCATCATGAAAGCTTATTGCACCCGTGTAGGCGCAGGCCCGTTCCCTACAGAATTATTTGATGAGACCGGCAAGACCATCCGCGACCTGGGACATGAATACGGTGCCGTAACCGGACGCGAACGCCGTTGCGGGTGGGTAGACTTGGTAGCGTTGCGCTATGCCATTATGGTAAACGGTGTCACTCAGCTCATCTTGATGAAGAGCGACGTGCTCGACGGATTCCCCACCATAAAGGCTTGCGTGGCTTATAAGGTGAATGGTGAAGAAACACCGGATTTCCCCTTCGATATAACAGAAGGAGTAGAACCCATCTATGTGGAGATGCCGGGATGGCAGACTGATATGACGAAGATGACCAGCGAAGACGAATTCCCCGAAGAATTCAATGCCTACATCTCGTTCCTCGAGGAACAACTCGGAACACCTATCAAGATAGTATCGGTAGGTCCCGACCGCGCACAGACCATCGAGCGTTATACCGAGTAACATTTCCGCTTGTTTTTTCAACACAGAGACACGGAGACACAGAGCTTTTTTAATTATAAATATCAAATAATAACCCTAAAAAGCCCTGTATCTCCGTGTCTCTGTGTTCATTTTTTTGCATAGAATGCGCAAAATGCCAGAAATAAATGCTACCTTTGCCGACACTTTGTAAAGCAAGAATGGATATATGATTTCTATAGAAGGTTTAAAGGTGGAGTTTGGTGTGACTCCGTTGTTCGAAGACGTGTCGTTCGTCATCAACAAGAAAGACCGCATCGCCTTAGTCGGGAAAAACGGAGCAGGCAAGTCTACCATGCTGAAGATACTTGCCGGACTGCAACGCCCTACCGCGGGAAACGTCGCTGTACAACGCGATGTCACCATCGGCTATTTGCCCCAAGTCATGGTACTGAACGATACACGTACCGTCATGGAAGAAGCCGAAAGGGCTTTCGAACATATCTTCGAAATGCAAAGCCGGCTGGAGAAAATGAACCAGGAGCTTGCCGACCGTACCGATTACGAATCAGAAAGTTACCACGAACTGATAGAACGTTTCACCCACGAAAACGAACGCTTCCTGATGATGGGAGGCACCAATTACAAAGCCGAAATCGAACGCACGTTAGTCGGATTGGGATTCAGCCGCTCCGATTTCAACCGCCCTACCAGTGAGTTCAGTGGCGGATGGCGGATGCGTATCGAGTTGGCCAAACTCCTCTTGCGTCATCCCGACGTACTGCTGCTCGACGAACCTACCAACCATTTGGACATTGAAAGCATCCAATGGTTAGAAAATTTCTTGAAGATGGAACCCGGAGCCGTAGTGCTGGTCAGCCACGACCGCGCGTTTATCAATAACGTGACCAACCGCACCATCGAAATCTCCTGCGGGCGTATCTACGATTACAAAGTGCCCTACGACCAGTTTGTCATCCTGCGCAAGGAACGGCGCGAGCAGCAGCTACGCGCTTACGAGAACCAGCAGAAAGAGATAAAAGATACCGAAGAGTTCATCGAACGTTTCCGCTACAAAGCGACCAAAGCCATACAGGTGCAAAGCCGCATCAAGCAACTCGAAAAGATAGTACCCATCGAAGTAGACGAAGAAGACAACTCTTCCCTGCACCTCAAGTTCCCGCCTGCCATCCGTTCGGGCAATTACCCGGTTATCTGCGAAAACCTGAAAAAGGCATACGGCGACCATCTGGTGTTCCACGATGTCAACCTCACCATCCACCGGGGCGAGAAGGTAGCCTTCGTCGGAAAGAACGGCGAAGGAAAGTCTACCCTCGTCAAGTGCATCATGGACGAAATCGCCTACGAAGGAAAGCTCACCATCGGCCACAACGTACAAATAGGCTACTTTGCGCAGAACCAGGCGCAACTGCTCGATGAAAACCTGACCGTATTCGACACCATCGACCGTGTGGCAAAAGGAGACATCCGCCTGAAGATACGCGACATCTTGGGCGCGTTCATGTTCGGCGGAGAAGCTTCCGACAAAAAAGTGAAAGTGCTTTCGGGAGGCGAACGGAGCAGGCTGGCCATGATACGCCTGCTGCTCGAACCGGTCAACTTGCTCATCCTCGACGAGCCTACCAACCACTTGGATATGCGGTCGAAGGATGTACTGAAAGAGGCTATCCTCGCGTTCGACGGCACAGCCATCATCGTTTCACACGACCGTGAGTTCCTCGACGGACTGGTGACCAAGGTATACGAGTTTGGCGGCGGGCTGGTGAAAGAGCATATCGGCGGCATCTACGATTTTCTTCAGAAGAAAAACATCGAGAGCCTGAACGAACTGCAGCTTTCCGCTTCGCCCTCTTCCGCCACGAAGAAAAAAGAAGAAAAAGAGCCGGCAAACGAAGGCAAACTTTCGTATGAGGCTCAAAAAGAGTTGAACCGTAAAATCCGTAAGACAGAAAAGCAAATCGAAAGCCTGGAACATTCTATCGGCGAGATGGAACAACAGGTAGCGCAACTGGAAAACCGGATGGCGACTCCCGAAGGTGCTTCCGACATGAAGCTTTACGAAACCCACCAGGCATTGAAAAAGCAAATCGCCGAAGCCGAAACTGAATGGGAAAACGCTTCACTGGAACTGGAAGACTTACGGGGTTCGACACAGATATGAGCACAAGGACAAGTTTTAAAACAAATATAATAAACGTATGAAAACAAAACATTATGTAGCTGTAGCGGCTTTTGCCACCTTAGCGATGGCAAGCTGCACCGGACAAAAGAATGCCACGAACACTTCGGGCATTGATTTGGCGAATATGGATACGACCGTAGCCGCCGGAACCGATTTCTTCCGCTATGCATGCGGAGGATGGAACGATGCCCATCCCTTGACCGCCGAATATTCACGCTTCGGCACCTTCGACGAACTGGCTGAAAACAACCAGAAACAAATACGCGAATTAATCGAAGGATTGGCAGCCCAACAAAATGAAGCCGGAACCACAGCTCAAAAAGTAGGCGACTTGTACAAGTTGGCGATGGATAGCGTAACGCTGAACGAACAAGGCGTCACCCCCATCAAACCGATGTTGGACAAAATCGCGGCTCTGACCGATAAAGCCCAGATTATCACCACCTCGGCAGAACTGATGCGCTACCAAGGAGTAGGCACCTACTTCAGCTGCTATGTATATGCCGACCCGAAGAACAGCGCACTCAACATTTTCCAGATGAGCCAGGGAGGCATCAACTTGGGTGAAAAAACCTATTACCTCGATACCGACAGCATCACCGAGAACATTCGCAACGAATACAAGAAATACATCGGCAAGTTGTTTACCCTTGCCGGATTCGCAGAAGCCGACGCACAGCAGAAAGTAGCCGACGTAATGGAAATCGAAACGGCCATTGCCAAGGTATCAAAGACCGCTACCGAACGTCGTGACCCCGAAGCCAACTATCACAAGATGTCGTACGACGAGCTGAAAAAGCAAATCAAAGGCATCGACTGGGATGCCTACCTGAAAGCGTTGGGCATCGAGGCACCTGCCGAACTGAACGTAGAACAAATCGAACCAATCCAGGAAGTAGGCAAGCTGATTACCACACTTCCGCTCTCGAAACACATCTCTTACCTGCAATACAACTTGCTGGACGCGGCCGCTTCTTGCCTAAGCGACGATTTCATCGCAGCCCGCTTCGACTTCTACGGCAAGGTCATGTCGGGACGCCAGGTCAACCAACCGCGCTGGAAACGTGCGGTCAATTCGGTCAACGGCGTATTGGGTGAACTGGTCGGCCAGATGTATGTAGAAAAATACTTCCCCGCAGCCGCCAAAGAACGCATGGTGAACCTCGTCAAGAACTTGCAGGTAGCTTTGGGCGAACGCATCGACGCGCAGGAATGGATGAGCGACAGCACCAAGACGCGTGCACACGAAAAACTGGACGCTTTCCATGTAAAAGTGGGTTATCCCGACAAATGGAAAGACTATTCACAACTGGAAATCAAGAACGATTCGTATTGGGCGAACATCTGCCGCGCGTCCGAATGGAGTTTCAACGACATGATGGGCCGTTTGGGCAAACCGGTAGACAAAGACGAATGGCTGATGACCCCGCAGACAGTCAACGCTTACTACAACCCGTCAACCAATGAAATCTGCTTCCCCGCAGCTATCCTGCAACCGCCGTTCTTCAACATGGAAGCCGACGATGCCGCCAACTATGGCGCTATCGGTGTAGTCATCGGACACGAAATGACACACGGATTCGACGACCAGGGACGTCAATTCGACAAAGACGGAAACCTGAAAGACTGGTGGGCGGAAGGCGATGCCGAACGCTTCCAGGAACGCACCCAAGTGATGGTAGACTTCTTCAACAACATCGAAGTGCTTCCGGGCTTGCACGCCAACGGCCAGCTGACATTGGGTGAAAACATTGCCGACCACGGAGGCTTGAATATCGCTTACCTTGCATTCCAACACGCAACCAAAGACGCTCCGCTGGAAGACAAGGAAGGCTTCACGCCCGAACAACGCTTCTTCATCGCTTACGCTACCTTGTGGGCGGGCAATATCCGCGACGAACAAATCCGGGTATATACCAAAATTGACCCGCACTCGCTGGGCGAATGGCGTGTGAACGGTGCCCTGCCTCATATCCAGGCATGGTATGACGCTTTCAACATCACTCCGGAAGACCCGCTCTATGTAGCACCCGAAAAGCGTGTGAATATCTGGTAAAAAGCCACACGCTTTTTAGAGCACATAGGTTTGCGAAAAACAAATCGGACACAGAGACGCAAAGGCGCAGAGGAATATGTCAGAGAAGGCAAAAGAATAAATCTCCGCGCTTTTGCGTCTCTGCGTTTGACCGCAAGCCAGTGGTGTCTTTTCCGCTTTTCTTAGCATCTGCCAATAAAATATTAAAAACCCTTGCCCGTTTTATTTAATTTTTTTAGTATCTTTGTTCACATAACAGGATTAAAAAAGATTAAGGTGTATGAGCAAAGTTGTAATTAATTCGTACGAAGAATTCGAAAAACTATTGGGCCAGACCATCGGGACGTCCGACTGGCTGGAAGTAACACAAGAACGTATCAACCAATTTGCCGATGCTACGTTAGACCATCAGTGGATTCACGTCGACGTAGAACGCGCAAAAGTGGAAAGCCCCTTTAAAAGCACCATCGTGCACGGGTATCTCACCCTTTCGCTGCTTCCCTACTTCTGGAACCAGATTATCGAGGTGAACAACCTGAAAATGATGGTGAACTATGGCATGGACAAAATGCGCTTCGGCCAAGCTGTCTTGTCGGGACAACGCATCCGTCTGACAGCCGGGCTTCACTCGTTGGTAAACCTGCGCGGAACAGCAAAGGCCGAAATCAAATTCTCCATCGAGATAGAAGGACAAAAGAAAAAGGCACTCGAAGGCATCGCCACCTTCTTATATTATTTCAGCTGATTCATAAAGGCGACCATTGATGGATTCGGGCGGGCAAACCCCGCCCTATTCCTTTTCACATACCGGTAGGGGCAGGGTCAGCCTGCCCCTAAATGCATCCGTTGAGGAATTCAGGCGGACAGACTTCGGCTCACCTGAAAATTAGTGGGGCTAAGCATAAAGTTTTATCGAACACAGAGACACGGAGGCACAGAGTTTTTATTTTGAGTGTACAGAGTTCGCGAAAAAAAAAATTTAGTCCCGTAACTTTTAGAAGCTGTTTTGAATTTATCGTGCGATGATTTGGGATGAGTTTTTGAGGCATTTTCGCTTCTGTGATGAGGAAGATAGCGGGCTATCTGACGAAGAACAGGAGCGGAAAGGACCAAAAAATCGCCCAAAGCACACACGAAAACGGATATATCAAGCCAAGAAAAACTTTTTGGAGAAATTCAAAACAGCTTCTTACTTCTCTAAATTATTTCTCCGTGTCTCTGCGTCTCTGTGTTCAAATTTAGCCCCACTAATTTTCGGGTGAGCCCAGACTTCGCCCCTACAGAAGTTATCCTTTTTCACACATTCGAGTTTCACCCCAGTTTCATCATACTGAAACTTTTGTTTCATTGCACTGAAACTAAAGTTTCATCTTACTAAAACGACAGTTTCAATATA
Source organism: uncultured Bacteroides sp. (assembly GCA_900546355.1). GTDB lineage: Bacteria > Bacteroidota > Bacteroidia > Bacteroidales > Bacteroidaceae > Phocaeicola. Next base: position 17,701 of record URCM01000005.1, on the reverse strand, counting down.
ATGAAACCGCCGGAACAATCAGGTGCATCTTTAAACGGAACCTGCCATACGCCGAAAACCGGTACATCTTCCTTCCCCATACGGACAAAAAGCGGGCATCCACCAACAATAAAAATCAATACAGATGACACTCTTTTAAATTATTTTCAGTAAATTGCGCCATTATTCGAAAATCATTGATACCATGCATATAAAGAAACTCTTCTGTCTGTGGATGTTGTGCGTCGTCTGTCTCTTCGGGACAGCCGCCGACGCGTTGCCATCCCTGTTCCAGTTCAGGCACTACAACATAGAAAACGGAATGTCATCGAATACTGTTTACGATATTTTGCAGGATGCCGAAGGATACATCTGGATAGGTACAGACAACGGACTGAATCGTTTCGATGGAATCGAGTTTACGTTTTATCAGAAAGAAAGCGCGTCTTCGCCCGAATTTCTTACCAATACCGTTTCCTGCCTCTGCGAACGGGGAGACAGCCTGTGGCTGGGCACCGATTGTGGCGTATACATTTTCGAGCGGAAGCCGGAGCGAATCATCCCTTTCCGTCCGGTGGCGTCAGATAGCCTTAGCCCCATCCGGAGTTGGGTTACTAAAATCGTCTGCGACCCACAAGGCAATGTCTGGATAGCTACTCGTTCGCAAGGGGTTTTCCGGTATGCTGCTAACGGAGAACAACTGGCTCATTACCCCATGCGGGAGGATGACGGTAATATTTTCTACCTGTTGTGCGACAAAAAAGGAGAACTGTGGGCATCTACCTGGGCAAGGCTGTACAGGTTTGATAAGCAGAAGAATCAATTTACCGCCTTTCCGTTGCAAGACAATCCCGACTCGTTCTATTCGATGGCTATGTGGGAAGATGCAGTAGGAAACCTGTGGGCAGGTACGTGGACAGAGGGTATATGGAAAATCAATCCACAGACGGGAGCGGTGGAACGTTATATGGAACCACATGGCGACAAAGGCATTTCGCACATCCATGCCATCGGCGAATACTCGTCCAATGTATTATTGGCAGGATCGGATAATGGTCTGGCACTGATTGATCGGATTACCGGGTGCAGTGCGGTGTATGCTTATTATGGCGAAGAAACCAAAGCGCTTTCCGACCGGTTTATCTATCCTATCCTGAAAGACCGGGAGGGAGGTATCTGGATAGGCACCTTCTATAACGGCATCAATTACTTGCCGCCTTACAGCGGACAGTTTGAAGGGTATTCGGAAGCAAATGGGAATGGTCTGTTCACAGGCACCATCATCAGTCGCTTTTGTGAAGACGAGGACGGCAAGATATGGATAGCCTCGGACGACGGAGGATTAAGTCGCTTCGACCCCATCCGCCGCAGGTTTGAGGACTTTCCTGGCAGAGCGGCGTTTACGAACGACAACGTACACGCGCTATGCATAGACGGCGATAACCTGTGGGTAGGCACGTACGGGAAAAACATCCGCATCCTGAACCGGAAAACCGGAGCGATAAAAGATTACCGCGACCGGGAACCGGAAGGAACCAGCATCTACACCATATTCAAGGACAGAAGGGGACAGATATGGACCGGCTCCATGTCCTCGGTGTGCCGCTACGACCGCCCGACGGACAGCCTGACGCGCATCGAACAGGTAAATGCCATCGTCATCGACATGAAAGAAGACGCGAAAGGCTACCTGTGGATTGCCACACAAGGCGACGGGCTGTACCGCTACCAGCCGGAACAAAAAGAATGGAAAGCCTACGGCAAGGCGGAAGGCATCGCCAGCCAGATTGTCAACCAGCTGTACATCGACCGGAAAGACCGTCTATGGGCAGCCACGGGCGAAGGACTCTGCCTCTACCGGGAGAAAGAAGACCGTTTCGTGCGGCAAGCCTTGCGCATCCCGAACGAATGCATCAACGCCATTGCGGAAAGCGATGAACACCTGTGGCTCACCACGGCAAAGGGACTGGTAAAATACCATCCGGAAAACGGACGGACACAAGTGTTTACCCGCAGTGATGGGCTGCAGAACGAGTCGTTCCTCCCCGCTTCGGTACAAATGTCGAAAAACGGTGAAATCTATATCGGGAGCATCAACGGGTTCAACCGTTTTCATCCGCACCGCCTGAAATCGAACACACAAGCCCCCGCCGTGGTGCTGACCGGACTGGAAATATTCAACAAACCCATCGCTACCGAAACCGGAGGCATACTACCCGCAGCTATCGGCGAATTAGAAGAACTGCATCTGCCGTACACCGACAATGTCATCACCTTGAAATACGCGGCATTGAGTTATTGCACTCCAGAGAAAAACCAGTATGCCTACATGTTGGAAGGCTTTGATAAAGGTTGGAACTACGTCGGGTCACAGCACAATGCCACGTACACCAACCTTCCTGCCGGGACTTATACGTTTCGGGTGAAAGCTTCGAATAATGACAAGGTGTGGAACGAAGAAGGCACCGCTTTGCGTATTGTCATCCATCCTCCTTTTTACCTGTCTATCCCGTTCAAGGCTGCCTACATCGTCCTGTCCGTGCTCGCGCTGGCCGTATTGATACGCTACATCGTACGCCGAGGTGAAAAAAGACACGCGCAGGCCATCGACGAACTGAACGTGCGGAAGGAAAAAGAAATGCACGAAGCCAAGATTTCGTTTTTCACCATGATTGCACACGAAATCCGTACGCCTGTGTCGCTCATCATCGGGCCGTTGGAAAAGGTGATGCAGTCTACGCAAAACCTGCCGTCGGAAGTGCGCAACGACTTGAATATCATCGATCGTAATAGCCAGCGTTTACTCTATCTGGTAAATCAGTTGCTGGATTTCCGCAAAGTGGAACAAAACGAAATGAAAATGCGTTTTGCGCCGCAGCACATCAAAGAACTGATGCAAGCCGTGTGCGAGCGTTTCCAGCCTTCGCTGGAGCAACGGGGCATTACGCTGACCGAGGTCTATCCGCCCGAAGACTTCCGTGCCGATGTAGACCGCGAGGCGGTCACCAAAGTGCTGAGCAACCTGATGACCAACGCCAACAAGTACACCCGCGACCAGGTGAAGATGGAATTTGCCGCGCAAAAGCATACGTTTACCCTGACCGTAACCGACAACGGGAAAGGCATGAATCCCAAAGAACTGCAACACATCTTCCGCCCTTTCTACCAGGCGCACGACAACAAGCCGGGCACGGGCATCGGGCTGAGCATCGTAAAGGGCATCGTGGAAGCCCACCACGGACGCATCGACGTGCAGTCGGAAGAAAACAAAGGTTCTTCTTTCCGCGTCACGCTGCCGGTGCGGCAGGAGAAAACCGAACCCCTGGAAGTTACCGGAGAGGCATCGGAAGTGCCCGAAGACATCCTGCTGGCGCAACCCGCTAATCTGACGAACAAGAAACAGCCCGTCATCCTGATAGCGGAAGACAACGAAGACATGGCACGCTTCCTGGCAGACAGCTTCGGCACCGCCTATATGGTGATTACCGCAGCCGACGGCACAGAGGCGTTGCAACGGCTGAAAGAGCAAGAGGTGTCGCTCATCATCAGCGATTGGATGATGCCCAACATGGATGGTATCGAATTGTGCCGCCGGGTACGTGAAGACCGGCTGACCAGCCACATTCCTTTTATTCTGCTGACGGCAAAAACCGACAATGCCTCGAAGACAGCGGGCATGAACTGCGGAGCGGACGCATACATCGAGAAACCGTTCTCCATGCAATACCTGGAAGCCTGCGTGAAAAACCTGATGGACTTGCGCAGTCAGTTGCAGCAGAAATTCTCGCAAATGCCGGTAGTGCCCATCAGCACGATAGCGGGCAACCAGGCGGACGAGGAGTTCCTGGCGCGGATGAACCAACTGATAGAAAACAATTTCGACAACCCCGGTTTGTCGGTCGATTTCCTGGCCGAGAAGTTGGCCATCAGCCGTTCGGGGTTGTTTGCGAAAATCAAGGCACTGGCAAACGTTACACCCAACGAGATGATTCAACTGGTGCGCCTGAAGAAGGCGGCGTTGCTGCTGCAAGAAAACAAATACCACATCAGCGAAGTGAGCTACATGGTAGGTTTCAGCAACCCGTCGTATTTCAGCAAGTGTTTCCAGAAGCAGTTCGGCATGACGCCCGGTAAATTCATCGCGTCGGGGAAAACCGCAACGAAGTGATTTGCGAAAAATGGAATGAAACACAGAGACACGAAGGCACAGAGGTTATTTTTTTGAGAAAGCAAAGTACACAGAGAGTGCCAGCGGCTCCGTATGCATTGCCTTCTCTCTAATTTATTCCTCTGCGTCTTTGCGTCTCTGTGTTCCTATTACCATTCGCTACACAAAGGCAAAAATCATCCAAACAGATGATAAAATCGTCTATACATGGTTTAAACGTGCTGTACAGCATATCCTGCAGGCCTTTGCACGACTATTTTCTTATCAATATGGACTATCTTTTTATCCGGTTTACCGATTTCCACCTACATTTGCGCAGATGAAATTTTAAATAGTAATACCTTATGAAGAACTATCTGTTAACACTGATGAGCGGACTTGTAGCGTTGGGAGTCACTTCGTGTGGCAAACCTGCCTATACGCAGCCCGACGCCCCCATCCAGGAAGTGCCGTTCACCCAGGTGCACCTGAGCGATAGCTTCTGGTTGCCCCGCATCGAGACCAACCGCACTGTGTCCATCCCCTCCGCATTTAAAGAATGTGAGAAAAACGGACGATTTGATAACTTCGCCATTGCCGCCGGACTGAAGAAAGGCGAACACCGCGGCGACTTTTCTTTCGATGATACCGACCCGTATAAAGTAATCGAAGGAGCATCGTATTCACTTGCGGTGAAATACGACCCGCAACTGGACCACTACCTGGACAGCGTCATCCACATCATTGCCGCGGCACAAGAACCGGACGGCTATCTGACTACCTGCGTCACCAATAAATGCTACCGCTTGTCGGGATGGTGGGGACGCTCGAAATGGGAAAAAATAAACAGCCACGAGCTATACAATAGTGGACACATGTACGAAGCAGCCGTCGCCCATTACCGTGCTACCGGCAAGCGTACCTTCCTGGATGTAGCTATCAAGAACGCCGACCTCGTCTGCAAGACCTTCGGACCGGGCGAAGGACAGATACACCGACCCAGCGGACACCCCATCGTAGAGATGGCGCTCTGCAAATTATATAAGGTGACAGGCGACCAGAAATACCTCGACATGGCGAAATACTTCGTAGAAGAAACCGGACGGGGCACCGACGGACACAAGCTGAGCGAATACAGCCAAGACCATAAGCCCATCCTGCAACAAGACGAAATCGTGGGCCACGCCGTACGTGCCGGCTACCTCTATTCGGGTGTGGCGGATGTGGCAGCCCTGACCCATGATACGGCATACTTCCATGCCTTGACCCGCCTGTGGGACAACCTCGTCAGCAAGAAGCTCTACATCACCGGCGGCATGGGTTCGCGTGCGCAAGGCGAAGGCTTCGGACCGAATTACGAACTGCAGAACCACACCGCCTATTGTGAGACCTGCGCTTCTATCGCCAATGTATATTGGAACTACCGTATGTTCCTTGCCACGGGCGAATCGAAATACATCGATGTGCTGGAACGTGCGCTTTACAACGGTGTCATCAGCGGCGTGTCGCTCAGTGGCGACAAGTTCTTCTACGACAATCCGCTGGAATCGATGGGACAGCACGAACGCCAACGTTGGTTCGGCTGCGCTTGTTGCCCGGGCAACGTGACCCGCTTCATCGCTTCCGTGCCCAACTATGCCTACGCCACCCAGCAGAACGACATCTACGTCAACCTCTATATACAAGGTAAAGCCGAAATGCAGCTTGCCGACAGCACCAAGGTCACACTGGAACAGACTACCGGATATCCTTGGAACGGTAAGATAGCCATTAAGGTGACGCCTGATAAAGAAGGAGAGTTCGCCATCCGTCTGCGCATCCCCAGTTGGGCAAAGAGTGCGCCGGTAGCTTCCGACCTCTACGCCTATACCGATGCTCCGAAAAAATATACCCTGAAAGTAAACGGCTCGTCGGCACGGGCAGCCGAAGGCGACGGTTACGAAACCTTGGTACGCACCTGGAAAGCAGGCGACGTCATCGAACTGGACCTGCCAATGGACGTGCGACGCATCCAGGCGAACGACTCGGTAGAAGTAGACCGTGGCATGCTGGCACTGGAACGCGGACCTATCGTATTCTGCCTGGAAGGCAAAGACCAGCCCGACAGCACCGTGTTTAACAAGTTCATCACCCCCGACACACAAATCAGTGCCACCTACGAAGCCAACCTGCTCAACGGCGTGATGGTATTGAGCGGGGCTGCCAAGGAAGTGGAACGCGACGGCTCGGTGAAAGACCTGACCTTCCGCGCCATCCCCTACTCTACCTGGAACAACCGCGGTGCCGACCAGATGGAAGTATGGATTCCCGAATCCAAGGAATACGCTACCCCGACACCCGAACCGACCATAGCCAGCAAGGCACAGATGTACTCGCTTCCTACCCAAGCTACCACCGATGTGCCCGCAGCCACCAGCAACCTGCAATGGGCATGGGGCTACAACGACCAGTGGGAACCGAAACGTTCGAGCGATACTTCCAAGCCCTACCATTACTGGTGGCTGCGCCAAGGCTCGAAAGAGAATGTGTGCTACCGCTTCAGTCAACCCACCGAGGTAAAATCCGTAGACGTGTACTGGCTGGATTTCGACCACTACGACGGAAACTTCCGCACGCCCGCCTCGTGGAAGCTCTACTACAAACAGGGCAACCAATGGAAGGAAGTGGAAGCGCAAAGCCCTTACACCACCGATAAGGACCGCTACAACCACCTCGACTTCCATCCCGTGAAAACCACCGACCTGATGATTGTGGCACAGCTGCAAGAAGGAGCGTCGGGAGGAGTGATAGAGTGGAAAGTAGAATGACAGTGAATAATTAGCAGTGAACAATTAATAATTAATAATTAACAGTGAATAATTAACAGGAACAAAGAATGGCTATTCCCGCTATTCCTTGTTCACTGTTAATTCTTAACTAACTATTAACCTTTAAATACAAACAGAATGGATACACATGGAAACCGCGCGTTATTCAGTCGCGCAATGGTGAAGGTGGCCGCTTGTACCATGCTGGCAGCAGGGTTGCCATTGGCAATGTATGCCGAAGCAGGGAACACGGAAGCCGCTGTGATAGCTGCCCAACAAACACGGACCGTCAGCGGGCAGGTGGTAGACTCGAACGGTGAAAGCATCATCGGAGCCAACATCGTAGAGAAAGGAACGGCCAACGGTACGATTACGGATATGGACGGCAAATTCTCGCTGAAGACAGCACCCAACGCTACCTTGGTCATCAGCTACATCGGCTACAAGACCATCGAAATGAAGGCAAGCGAAGTAAAGGCCGGACAAACCATTACCCTGCAAGAAAACGCCGAAATGATGGACGAAGTCGTAGTCATCGGTTACGGTACGCAGCGCAAGGGCGATGTGACCAGTGCCGTGGCTTCGGTGAAAGCAGAAGATTTTACAGTAGGTAAGATTACCGATGCCGCCGAACTGGTGAAAGGAAAGATTGCCGGTCTGAGCGTCACCAACTCTAGCGGTGACCCGACGGCTACCTCTTCCATCATGCTACGTGGTATCAATACCGTGTCGGGTAACACCAACCCGCTTATCTTGGTAGACGGTATCGAAGGCGACCTCACCACCGTAGCGCCCGAAAACATCGCTTCCATCGACGTACTGAAAGACGCTTCGGCTGCCGCCATCTACGGTACCCGTGGTGCCAACGGTGTCATCTTGATTACCACCAAGACCGGACGCCGCGATCAGAAAGCCGACATCACTTATTCGGGTTACGTATCGTTCTCGAAATGGACAGACACACCGGAGTTCATGGATACGCATGACATCATCTACGGACGCACCGCCTATACCTACGAAGGCTACGACACCGACTGGCTGAAAGCCATCAGCCGCAAGGCGGGCTTCAAGCACAACCATTCGCTTTCTATGAACGGTGGTACGAAAACCTCTACTTACTCCGCCAACGTCGTTTACAGCAACGATGAAGCTATCATGCGCAAGAGCGACAACGAAAACCTGAAGATGCAGTTGGACTTTACCCAATACGCTTGGAACGACAAACTGAAGTTCAACTTCAACGCCTTGATCAGCCGGCAGAAGTATTCGTTGAACAACAATACCTACGCTTACCGTCAGGCGATTATCCGCAACCCGTCGGAACCCATCTATAACGAAGACGGAACCTATTACGAAAACTTCAACCGCCTGAACTACATCAATCCGGTGGAAATCCAGAACGAATACGAAGGCGATACCCGCGTCCGTTTCTACCAAATGACGGGTAACGTCACCGTAGAACCCATTAAGGGATGGCAGACCAATGTGATGCTCTCGTTGAACGAATCGGCAAGCGTCAGCCAGTCGTTCACTTATCCGGACTATTACACCTTGGCGAAAGAAGACAACTACAACGGTTCCGCTTCGAAGAGCGAAGGCAACTATCGCAGCCAGACTTTGGAAATCACTTCGCGCTACAACCATACATGGGGCGAACACCGCTTCGAAGGGTTGGTAGGTTACAGCTACCTCTACAACAAGTACGATGGTTTCTCTGCCAGCAACGGAAACTTCCCTTCGGTAGCTTACCTCTACAACAACTTGGGACTGGGTACGCTTCTGACCGAAGAAGACCGCCATGCGGGCATGGGCTCTGACGCATACGATGACACCCTTGTTGGTTTCTTCGCCCGTGTCAGCTACGGCTACGCCAACCGCTACAACGCCCTGCTCAGCATCCGCCACGAAGGATCCAGCAAATTCGGTGCAAACAACCGGTGGGCTACCTTCCCCTCCGTTTCGTTGGGATGGACCATCAGCAACGAACCGTTTATGGAAAAGACCCGCAACTGGCTGAATAACCTGAAACTGCGCGTAGGGTACGGTGTGACCGGTATCACCCCAACCAGTTCTTATCGGGCACAATACCTTTACGACATCGCTCCCTACGGTGACATCCAAGACCAAAGCGGAAATTGGATCCAAACATTGGAAGTTATACAGAATCCCAACAAAGACCTGAAATGGGAAACCACCCGTGAATGGAACTTCGGTTTAGACTGGAGTGTGCTAGATGAACGCCTCTCCGGTAGCATTGATGTCTATCACCGTAAGACTTCCGACTTAATGTATAGTTACAGCGTACCCGTACCGCCCAATTTGTACAATACCACCCTTGCCAATGTAGGTGATATGCGTAACGTAGGTGTGGAAGTCATGGTGACCGGCGTACCCGTCCGTACCAAAGATTTCGAATGGAGCACCACCCTGACCCTTTCGCATAACAAGAACAAACTGCTCAAACTGAGTAACGCCCTGTTCGAGACCGATGACTTCCACGAATTAGGCGGATTGGGCGAACCCATCAGCGTGCCGACCCACTATATGGAAGTAGGTCATAGTTTAGGTGAATTTTGGGGGCTGAAATATGTAGGAGTCAGCGAAAACGGTACACCCATCGTACAGGTAAGCGACGGCAACGGAGGATGGACCAACGCTTTATTCGACACCAGCCTCAACGTCATGGAAAACCGTCAGCGTCTGGGCAGCGGCATGCCGAAAGTCTATATGGGATGGGGACATACCTTCCAATACAAAGGCATTGACCTGAGCTTGCAGTTTACCGGACAGTTCGGCTACAAAATCCTGAACGCATGGCGTTGCTACTACGAAAACAACAGCATCGCTTACAACCGCCTGAAGACAGCTTACGACCTGCGTCCCGCCATCAACTTGGACGGCACACCCGTATTGGATGCCGACGGCAACCAAAAGATGGTACGTCTCTCGAACACCGCTGCCCAATATTTCTCAAGCGACCACTTGGAAAACGGAGACTTCCTGAAGCTGAGCAACATCACCTTGGGCTACACCCTGCCGCTGAAAGGCAAGATAAAGGATTATATCAACAACCTGCGCATCTATGCTTCAGCCAGCAACGTATTCTGCATCACCGGTTATTCCGGATTGGATCCGGAAGTGGACAACGCTTTCCAAACACCGGGCATCGACTATCAGGACAAATACCCTACTACCCGTTCGTACACGGTAGGTTTAACGCTTAACTTTTAACGAATGAACACCATGAAAAAGCTAATTAAAAACATATTGTTAGGAATGTTCGTCGGCTGCGGCATGAGTGTAGCCACCTCTTGTACCGACTTGGACGAAACCCTTTACAGCGACTTGAATGATACCAACATCGACTTGACCAACCCGGATGACATCCAACTGTTGGAAGGCCAAGCCATCGCCCAATACCGCTACTTGCATACCAGTTGGTTCGGGCTGTTTCACCAATTAGAAATCTGCACCGACCAATACATGGTTCCCCTGCGCATTGGTATCGGCTGGGGGGACGTTTACGTCAACGGACACAAGCACAACTGGGATTACAACTTCGGCTTGTCGGAAAACAATTGGGGTTATGCGTACAATTGTATCAACTATTGTAACTTGGTTCTCGATAACCTACCCGAAGACAATGTAGAAGACCGTGCACAGATGCGTTTCTTCCGTGCCCTAACTTACTACCACCTGTTAGACCTTTTCCGCAACATTCCGCTGCAGACCACAATGAACAACCCCGAAGGCTATGTGCCCGAACAGGTATCGGGAGAGGAAATCTATAATTTCTGCGTCAGCGAACTGAACGACATCAAAGATGTCATCACCACCGACTACATCCACGGATGGGGCAACAAGTACGCCGTATGCATGGCACTTGCCAAACTGTACTTGAACAAGAACGTTTACTTGGGTACCAACGACAACCAAGGCTATGAAGACGCCTTGGCAGAAGTAGAAACCGTCCTGACCGAAGGAGGCTTTGAGTTGGCGCCCAACTACAAAGACAATTTCCGCGAAAATCTGGAAGGTAATCCCGAAATCATTTTCTGCGTGCCGGGCGACCGTACCCATGCCATCAACTTCAACCTGATGACTTACGTCATGCCGCAAGCCGGCATGGAGGCATACGCCAGCACCGCTACCGCCACCAACGGCTCATGCGCCATCCCGCAGTTTATCGATACCTATTCCGCCAACGACAAACGTTTGGCTGATACCTGGGCAATGGACTTACAACACTATGCTGTAGAAAACGCTGATGGTACGTATACCCCCAATGCAGGCGACCCTATCCCGTTTGATGCCGATGACTGGTCGGGCACAGGTTACCTGAACTATAACAAGAACGTACACTCCATCGACGGTGCCTACCAGCAAGAAGGTTATCGCCTGCACAAGTACGAGATAGTAGGAGGAGGTAACTGGGGAACTACCTCGGACGACTTGGTCATCTTCCGCCTGGCGGATGCCATGTTCATCAAGGCGGAATGCTTGCTGCGCTTGGGACGCGACGAACAGACCGCAGCCGACTTGGTAACAGAAGTCCGCAAACGTTCGTTTGAATCGTTGGCGGAAGCCACCCGCACCGTAGCCGACCTGAAAGGCGGAAGCGTATATGCCTACGGACACAGCGAGTATGAGCCGATAGCTTACAACGACTGGAGCAACTACATCAGCACTTACGAAGGTGGCGATGACATCGAGTTGGGCGGCTTGTTTGATGACTTAGGCTGGGAGTTCGCTTGCGAAGAGCACCGCCGTCAGGACATGATCCGCTTCAAGATGGCAGACGGACGCAACGTGTTCAACGGCAAATCTTACTTCTGTAAGGATGCCGTCACCACCGACCACTGGAACATCTTCCCGATTCCTGAAAGCGTGATGCGTACCAATACCACCATTGAACAGAATCCGGGTTATACGGGAGCAAAATAACCATCAACCTTTTTAATCATTTATCCTTATGAAAAAACTATATTACATATTTCTATTGCCCGCCTTCCTGTTCCTTACAGGAGTCACTGCTTGTGGCGACTACGATATGGACGAAATTACGGGCTTGCACATCTTGACCGATGACGAAATGGAAGAAATCCGCCGGCAAGACTCCATTGCCGAGGCACTGCGCCAGCAAATCAATGCCGACTTGATACTGGAATACACCGTAACAGATTATTTTGCCACTACCTATACTACGCAACGCCTTGATATTGATATCGCAGCCATTGCCGAATGCTTCGGACTGACCGAAGAAGAAGTGTTGGCAGGTATCAACCAAGACACCGGCGCGCCTACCATCAATGGATTCGCCATCCAAGCCAGCACCCACCAAGACTATACACTGAACCGAAGCACCACCAACGGTGTGTGGGGACACTGGTTTGACAACAATGGCGATGCCGGGACATGGAATGATTTGAGCGCATTAGGTACGCTTTCTTTCTATTGTGAATGGCAAGGATTCCCAGATGACGAAGATGAAAACAATTACTTCAATATTGGTCAGAATCCCAACACATTCACCACCCCGCAAGAATGGACGGTATACGAATGCCTCTCTTACGAAGACAAGCGTGTAGCGGTAGCCATTACGTACATCTTGACCGAACGGGGTGACGTAACAGCCCCGGTTGTTTCCACCCAGCAACTGACCTTGAATGTCAGTCCGGCAAGCGACTACAGCACAACGACTGTACAGTTTGACGCAGACCAAGTAATGGCTGATTTAGGAATTTCTTCAATGGACGAGATAGAAGGCTACTTGGGCGTACAGGCAGATGGTAGCTACGCCCAAGAAAGCAACGCCGGTGTCAACGGATTCTGGTATGATGCTGACGGAACGGCTAACGCTTACAGCGAAAATTCACGCGTCTACACTTCGTATGGCGACGAAGGACAGGCTGTGAACGAAATCGGCATCGGACAATATCCGGGCAACTGCGCCGTGGGCGACTCGTACACCATACAATACGGTTTCTTGGCAAACAACAAGATTGCGATGATGGAAATCACCGTAAACATCGTGGCTTACCAAGACCCGGAAACCGCTCCCGAAGGTGAACCCGAAGAACTGACCATCGATGTAAACTTGCAAAAGAACTACACGAACGACTTCGCTCCTGTACAAGTAGATGTACGCGAAACGCTCCGCCAGGCATTCAAGATGACAACTTACCAGATACACAGTGCACGTGTATCGGGCGACCTGAAGATTTATTGCCAGACGGAAACTGCTGAAGAACCCGAATACACTGCCGATGTACCGGGATACTGGTTGGCTGCTGACGGTTCATCTGCCGCATATGCCGACGGTCTCTGCTGGGTTAGCTTAGGCACCAGCGAAACGGAACTCTACCTGTATGGCGGCAACCATCCGGAAAATGTTTCGCCTACAGCCGGAACTACGCTGACTACCACGTACATCATTACGTGTAACGGAGGCAAGGTTACGGTGAACATCAACTTCCAGGTAGACCCGGAAGCGGCTGAATAAGCAAGAAGCCCTCCGAGGGTAAATCTAAATGGAACTGAGCACAAAGGCATAAAGCTTTTTCATTGATACATAAAAATAGTTTCGTTGCATCTTTTTGCCTCTGTGTTCAGTTTCTCAATTATGACAGACCTTCGGTGAGAATAATGTCGGGGTATATCGCTCCTACACACAAATCTTAAAAATATAATGACTATGACAAAATTATCTAATTGGCTATTGATACTGTTTATGGCATTCTTTGCCGTAAGCGTCACCAGTTGTAACGATGACGAGGAAGAATACTCTGCAGATTACCTTCTCAACATCGCCGAAGAGAACCTGAACATTTCAGCCCCTACTGAAGCCAGTTCATACGAAGTAGAAATAGTAGCCCGCGCCATTTGGAAAGCTACTGTTACAACAGACAGTGGTGAAGAATGGATTACCCTGACTACCGGAAGCGACACGGGAGGATATAACACCTTGGCTTTCGACGTAGCGGAAAACACAACGGGAGCTACCCGTACTGCCACCATCACCATCACTTGCCACACGGCACAAAAAGTGATTACCGTGACACAAAGTAATTAACCATCTAACAAAAATGGATTATGACAACAAAGCTAAATTGGCTACTGTTATGCTTCACTGCTATCTTCGCTTTCTACTTCACCAGTTGTAAAGACGATGAAGAAGAATATTCGGCAGACTATCTGCTCGCCATAGCCGAAGAAGACATGAACATATCGGTAGACGCAGAAACCACTTCTTATGAAATAGAACTGACTGCCCGTGCCATCTGGAAAGCTACTGTCACGGCAGGCAATGAAGACGGGTGGCTCACGCTGGAAAATGATGGAGATACCGGAGGCGTTAACACATTGAGTTTCTCTATGGAAGAGAACACTACCGGAGCCACACGTACCGCTACGATTACCATCACTTGCCATACGGCACAAAAGGAAATCACCGTAACCCAAAGTGGCTCGGACTTACAAATCATGGACGAATCGGAGATAGAAGACTTCGAAAAGTACTATAAGCCTGCCGAGTTCGCCTCGATGGACATGCTGCGCAGCGACGCACAATGGTCGTGGTTCCGCTCGAAGCAGAGCGAACACTTCTTCGTGTTCTGGGAAGCGGGCTTTGGCGACGACCCCAATGCTGAAACCGTTCCGGCGAACATGCGGGTGGACATCGATGACCTGCTGGAGAAAGCCGAACAGTTCTACCAGACCAACATCGAGAAGTTAGGCTTCGCCGAGACGGGACAAGGCAAATCGAGCCTGGACCAGTACAAGATGGAAATCTACCTGCTTTACCAGGAAGAATGGCTGGCTACCGGATCGGGTTACGATGACGTAATCGGCGCACTGTGGGTGAACCCCAGCACTTGCCAGCCCGTAGGCTCGACCATCGCCCACGAAATAGGCCACAGCTTCCAATACCAGGTGTATTGCGACAAGGTGTACCAAGGCGAAGCGAATGACTTCCAGACCGGATTCCGCTACGGCTATGAAGGCAGCAACGGAGGCAACGGTTTCTGGGAACAATGCGCGCAGTGGCAATCGTTCCAAGACTATCCCGAGGAGATGTTCACCACCTACAACTTCGACGTATGGCTGGCAAACAACCACCGCCACTTCGAACACGAATGGATGCGCTACGCCAGCTACTGGCTGCAAACCTACTGGACGGACAAGCACGGGGACGACGCGGTGGCAAACGTATGGAAGAACTCGCACGCGCCGGAAGACGCCATCGCGGCTTACATGCGCCTGTATGCCAACAACAGTTGGGAAACGATGAAAGAGGAACTGTATGACTACGCCGCACGCATGGCCACCTTCGACATCAACGGCATCCGCGAATATTCGGACGGCTACTTGGGACGTTACAGCACGACGCTCTACCCGACGGCGGACGGATACTACCAGGTGGCATACGCCGACTGCCCCGAAACGACCGGATTCAATGTCATCGCCCTGAACGTACCTGAAGGACAAACGACCGTATCGGCCGACTTTGAAGGACTGATGCCTGGAAGCCCCTTGGCAGCAGACGACCCGGGCGAATACATGGACACGGAAGCAGTGGCGGGTACGGTGGACACCTATAATAATATAGGCGCAGCATCGGACGCGGGCTGGAGCTATGGATTTGTAGCCCTGACCAGCGGCGGCACACGGGTATACAGCGAACGGTATGCAGCCGAAGCGGGCAACGCCAGCTTCACGGTTCCTGCCGGAACGGAACAACTGTACTTCATCGTGCAAGCGGCCCCGAAGACTTACAAAGCCCATCCGTGGGACGAAAAGGACCTGACCGACGAGCAATGGCCTTATAAAGTGAAATTCAACGGCACAGACTTATTGGGTTCGGTTGTAATAGATCCGGACGCCCAGCCAACGGATGTAACCTTTACTTACGACCTAAGCTTCCCCGCCACTACCAACGGTGACTACACGGGAACAACCGTCAGCGTCATCAACGAAGGGGACATGGAAGAACTGGCACAGGCATTCGTGATGCAGCCCAGCCTGATTGCCTCGAAGATACTGGATGCCAACGCCACACCCGTAGAGGGACAAATCGCCTTTGCCGCCGTGCAGGCAGACGGCTCGCTGGAATACAACTGCACCGCCAACGGCTTAGGGTTCTGGTACGATAAGGCAGGGAACGCCATCGGCTGGGGAGACGACAGCTACGTCTACTCGGAATTCAACAAGGACACGTTTACCTTCACCATCGGGCAATTCCCCGACCATTGCACCGCAGGCGACACCTACACCATCCGGGAAGCACTGGTCTACACCCTGAACGGCACACAGCACACCGCCACCTTCGTATTCAACATACGAATTTTATAAAGAAATCGAACGCAGAGACGCAAAGACGCAGAGGTTATAGTAGAGAAGGCAAAAGGACACAAAGCCAAACAACACTCTCGCTGCGCTTTTGCTTGAAATGAATATTCGCAACAGTCCATGTAGGGGCGGGGTTCGCCCGCCCGTATGCATCCACGTGAATGCATTCGGGCAGGCAGACCCTGCCCTTACAGGTTAACCGGCAAGATGCGGACATTCATTAAAAATAAACTCTGTGCCTTCGTGTCTCTGTGTTCCATTTTTTCGGGCAGGCAGACCCTACCATCTTTTACCCAAGCCACACACTGAAATTTACTTACCCTAACGTGAATTCACTAATCTTTCTTTTCATTTAATTATTAAAGTTTTCTCAGAGAAGTTCGTTCTAATCAGATTAATTTTGTAGTTTTGTATTTGTAATATTCATTATAATGAAGATTAATATATAAAAGTGTATTTAATTATCATTATAATGATATATAAATATGGAAAATATGGCAGACTTTTATGAATACTCTACTCCCGAGATTGTAAGGCTATTAGGTGCCCGGTTTAAGGAATACAGAATACGCTGTAATCTTACTCAGAAAGATGTTTCCGAGCAATCGGGAATTGGACTTACCACCATCCACAAATTTGAGAACGGCACTGCAGGCAATATTTCATTGTCCACATTTATCGTGTTGCTGAAAGTCGTTGGGCAGATCAACATGATAGACCATATTCTTCCAGAGCTACCAGAATCTCCTTACCTGATGCGTAAAGACGATAAAAAGACACAGCGCGTAAGACACTCCAAATGATACGAACTATGGTACAATCTTTAAGAGTAATGCTTTGGGGTGAAGAAATAGGCCGGTTGGCTTGGGATACCAAACGCAGATTGTCCTACTTCACGTATAACCCCGTCTTTCTGAAGAAAGGTCTGAATATATCTCCATTGGCAGCACCGATAGATGGGGCAAGAGGTCTTATGCCTATCTGGGGAGAAGATGCTAAAATTTATCAGAAATTACCTGCTTTTGTAGCCGATTCATTGCCTGATGCCTGGGGTAATCAGTTGTTTGATTTGTGGCGTCAACAGAACCATCTGTCCAATGCAGACATTACTCCCCTTGACAAGCTCTCGTTCATTGGGAAACGTGGCATGGGAGCTCTCGAGTTTCTACCTGAAGTTTCGCGAGAACGCAAGGCAGGGAAAATAGATATCAAGTCTTTGGCTAATCTGGCAGAGCGCATATTCACAGAAAAAGAAAATGCACGAATTCTACCCGAAGAATCCATTACCATGCAATCGTTGCTTACTGTAGGTACTTCTGCAGGTGGCCGTCAACCCAAAGCCATTGTGGCCATCAACCGAAAGAGTGGAGAGATACGTAGCGGACAGATTTCCGGCTTGGATGACTTTGATTACTGTCTG